>JAKAAK010000006.1 GCA_021797025.1 Thermoplasmata archaeon | reverse complement strand
GCCCTTTTTGGTATATACATTCCTTTTCTGGGCGACACTGCCATATCTTTATCTATAGAAAAATAATATTAAAACCTATGTTTAATAAGAAAGTTTTATAAAAATTTAGTAATTATAGTACTTTATCAATTTATCTATTCCCTCATCCAGGGATATCTTTGCCCTGAACCCTATCTTCTCTTCCGTCTTCCTTATATCCGCCTTTGTGTAGTAAACGTAAGTGTCCTTCATAGGATTCTCTATGTACGCCGGCTTTATATCCTTCTTCAGGTGCTTATTAAGTATTATTACCAACTCATTCAGAGTATAGTTCTTCCCTGTTCCAACGTTGTACACATTGAACTTTTTATTGTTCTCTGCCGCAAGGATTAATGCATTGACCAGATCCTCTATGAAGACAAAATCCCTCTTCTGCTCACCATCGCCGTATAGAACAGGTTGAATATTATCATGCATTGCCCAGAGGAACTGCGATACAAGGTTTGCATATATCTTCTTCGACCTCTCATTGTAACCATATACTGAAAAGAACCTCATACCTGAAACGCTCATATCGTATAAGTTGCAGTATAAATTGGCTATCCTCTCCATTGCTATCCTTGCCTCAGTGTAGTAATCCGATACCTTAGGTATAACATCCTCCTTCTGATCCTCTATCCCATTGTATATTGATGATGTTGATGCATACACTATTGGTATTCTCTTAGGCTTTGCATACTCCAGTACCGTAATAAGATCATCTATTGCATTTGCCATTAGATGCGGATTGTTCTTGTACATTGGCGATGATGAGTATATGCCTATATGGAAGATGTAATCCGGATTGATTTCATAGTCGTTGATGTTCTTTACCCTGTCCTTTATGAATTCTACCTTTCCTATTGAATCATCTAAATTATGAACCGAGCCTGTCTGCAAATCATCAAGTGCATATACGTGGTTCTCCTTTGCCAGAGTGTTTACTAAATTTGATCCAATGAATCCTGCACCGCCTGTAACTAAAATTTCCTTATTCCTGATTGACATGGAAGGTAATCCAATGTTTGTATAAATAAGTTTATTACATCCATAGGTCCCGCAATATCTATAATCCTCCATTATTTTGATAGCGTTTTAAAAAATAAAATGATGTAAAAATTTTTATCAACTATCTTTGTGCAAATCATAATGGTCAGATATAAAATATGTCAAAATAATAGAGCTAATAGAGTTGATTTTTGAAATAATAGTCAATGTTTAAATTTAGTTTGCAATCACATGTCATGGAAGTTCGCACGGTAGAAGACTCTTCACAGATACAGAATTTTATGGATGTTATCAAATCTGCATGGAAATCAGAAAGTGCATTATCAGGTTTCAAAGATACAATACATTCTATGGCTTATCATGGTGGTATAGTGCTCGGGGCATACGATAATGACGAGCTCATAGGCATGAGTTTTTCATATCCTGGATATAGAGACGGAGAGGTATATCTGTATTCTCATATGACCGGTGTAATAGATCAAAAAAAATATTCCGGCGCCGGCTATATGATGAAAATGAAGCAAAAAGAATTTGCAATTAAATACGGATATAAGATGATAGCATGGACTTTTGATCCTGTAATGAGCCTCAACGGATATTTCAATATAGGCAAACTGGGGGCAGTATCCAGAAATTATCTTGACAACTTCTATGGTATGATGAACGATGGAATAAATGCCGGACTTCCAACGGACAGGCTTGTGGCAGAATGGCATATAAAAGAAAATTATGATGTTTCTGCCGATAATATTCAATATATCAATGATGTCCATGGATACAATATAGAATTTTTTGACGAACCCCTTGGTGACATAATTGGTTTGAAGATGATCAGAAATTTCTATGATTTCAAGATGGCAAATCTTTCCGAGGCTGTAAGAATAAAATTATTACTCAGGCAAAAATTCCATGAATTATTTTCGAAGGGATATACAATCATCAATTTCGATAGACAAAATAATGCATATATTTTTAAAAAAAATTTTGAATTAAGGGAAAAAAATATTTTCTATGATTAAGGCAGATCCCAGTCAGGGTCTGTCTGAACCTTTCCAAGTGCAGCTTCCAGCTGGATTCTCTTCTCAACCGAGGCAACCATTTTCCTGACATGGACCACTGCATCAGGATTTACAGAAATATCATCTATACCGGACCTTACCAGGAAATCCACGATTTCATCATACTGTGAAGGAGCCTGCCCACAGATAGAAACAATTTTACCATCTCTGTGAGCTACCTTTATCAGATATCTGATTGCTCTTTTTACCGCCAGATCACGTTCATCAAACATTGAGCTCATTTTTCCGTTGTTTCTATCTGAACCCAGAAGAAGCATTGTCAGATCGTTGGATCCTATTGAATATCCGTCAACATACTGATTGAATTTATCCGCCAGAACTATGTTGCTGGGTATTTCTGACATGAGAAACAGTTTGAAATCCTTTGTTCTTTCCAGACCATTATCCTCCATTATTTTAACGACTTTCTTTAGTTCCTCAACTGTTCTGGTAAATGGAATCATGACCCATAAATTCTTTAATAGATATTCGTCCCTGGCTTTTTTAATAGCCTTCAATTCCAGTTTGAATGCTTCTTTGTAACGATCATCGTAATATCTTGATGCCCCCCTCCATCCTAGAAGCGGGTTGTCCTCCTCCGGCTCAAAATCCGAACCACCTTTCAGGCTTTTGTATTCATCTGATTTAAAATCAGAGAAACGCAGTACAACTGGCCTCGGTGCAAAATCCCTGCATACTCTTGCAAGTTCAGAGGAAAGTTTGTCTACAAAATAATCCCCTCTTCCACTCTTTATCAGTGAAAGGGGATGCTCCCCTATTTCAGCCCATATAAATTCCTCTCTCATAAGACCTATACCATCTGAGGGAAGTTTTGATACCTTCTCAGACAGCTGTGGCTCCCCCATGTTTACGAGGACTTTTGTTCCTGTAATTATATCACTTTCATAGGAAACCGGTGATTGGATCGGTACTGTAGCGGTAAATTCGACAATTCCACCTGCGTATATAAGTCCATTTTTGGCATCCACGGTGATAGTTTCTCCATCTTTGAGTGTTTCTGTTGCCTTCTGCCCGAAAGATGATGTTCCGACTATACAGGGTACTCCCAATTCCCTGGATATTATTGCTGCATGGCAGGTGAGCCCCCCCTCATCAGTTATAATAGCTCTAGCCTTTCCCATTATAGGAACCCAATCCGGAGCAGTCATTTTAGTAACAAGTATATCTCCTTCCTTGAACTTTTCCATCTCATCAACCGATAACAAAACTTTGGCAACTCCGGATATTTTTCCGGGAGATGCCGGCAAACCTTTCAATATAACTTCGTTTTCATCCGCTTCTTTTTCCTGTTGCATTTCATTTTCACCATTGTTATTTTTCCATACCGTCTCGAACCTTGCCTGCAAAATATATATTTTATGGTCAAATGAATCTCTGGCCCATTCCATATCCATGCTGTTTCCATAATGCTTTTCCAGCTGCATTCCATATCTTGCAAGTTCAAGTATTTCACTGTCTGAAATGGATTGCTTCTGGGCCATCTCCTCATCAACAATTAATTCCTCTGTTCCACCTGTTTCAAGGCATTTGAGCATTTTTCCCTTGTTTGTTATTATCCTATTGGTAATTTTCATCTCTCCTTTATCAACGTAAAACGTATCTGGAGTGACCACTCCTCCAACAATATATTCACCAAGCCCGTAGCTTGATTCAATTATAATTTTTGAGGTATCACCGGTCGTGACATCTACTGTGAACATTACACCGGAAGCCTCTGAGAATAATTGTTTTTGTACAGCAACGGCGAGAGCGACATTGAAATGATCAAAATTCTTTTTCTCTCTATAATAAATAGCCCTCGGAGTAAAAAGACTGGCAAAACATTCCTTTATGTTCTGTACTACATCATCTTCTCCATGAATATTTAAATAAGTGTCCTGTTCTCCAGCAAAACTTGCATCAGGTAAGTCCTCGGATGTAGCCGAAGATCTGACAGCAACATATACATTTTTTTCTTTCTCGATAAGCTTTCTGTAATATTCCCTTATTTCCTTCCCCAATGTGGGGTTGAAATGGGAATCTAAGAATAATTCTCTGATTTTTTCACTAGCTTCCTTTAACTTTTTTGAATTATCTATATCTGTATTTTTTATTATCTGGAGAATCCTATCATCAAGGTCATTTTCCTTGATAAATTCTCTGTAAGCTAAACTGGTAGTTGAAAATCCATTCGGAACGGGAACAGATTTTAATTTGATCATCTCTCCCAGGTTTGCTGACTTTCCCCCTACTATGGGTACATCCTCTTTTGAAATCTCACTAAACCAAAGTATTCTCGCGCTGGCTCTATCTGTCATCATGTAATTATTTGTTTTTAATATTTAACTACTACCTATTATGATAACAATTTTTCGGCGATTCACGTATGGAATATATAGTAAAAGTTTCAATAAAGTAAAAGCTGACCATGGGAAATGTAGAGATACTGCTCTATAAAACCATATTTTTAGCTGTTTCCGGCATAATCTGTATAAAATTTTTATATAAGATATAAAAGCAATGGATTTAAATAGTATAATTGTATTGGAAGTAGAATTTTAATTTTATCATGGTGCACAACTTTTAACTAATAGATGAACATAAACAATTATGTTAGAAGATAAATTCATCACGGTACAGGAAGCCAATATACATTATATAGAAGAGGGAAATGGCACCCCTATTATATTCTGCCATGGAGCCAGATTCAATGCCCGCACATATGAAGAAACAGGAACAATCCAGACCGCAGTGGATGCTGGATATCATGCTATCTCTGTAGATTTTCCGGGATATGGAAAATCAGAAAATCTATCTACAGATCTCTTTACATTTATATCTGAATTCATGAACGCAATTAAACTTGAACAGGCAGTAATTCTGGGTGCTTCCATGGGTGGTGAAGCTGTTGTTGGATTTGCGACAAAGTATCCGGCAAAGGTAAAGGCATTAATACTGGTAGGCGCTGTTGGTGTTACAGAACTTGAATCCGGGTTGAGCATGATTTCGGACAAACCAACGCTCCTTATCTGGGGTAAAAATGATGCCATATCTGCACCGGCAAATTATGAAATTATGATGCGTTATAATAAATCAGCTGAATTTTCAAATATAGGAAGGCAGCATGCCTGCTATCTTGACGATGAGAAGGGATTCAATGATCGTGTCAAAGAATTTCTTGAAGAATTAAAGAGCAAATAATATAATTATTTTTAAAAAATTAAATAAAATGTTTTAAAAACGGAAGTATTTCAAATTTTATGCCGAAATCATTTACTGTTTGTTTCACATATTTTATACTTGATATATTATTTATGCTCAAAATTTTTCCTGACTGAATACTGGATACAAGTTGATGTAACTTGGAATAGTACCCAAACTCTTTAATAATGCGCTCCCTGTAAGCTTCAGCAAGTTCCTGCGGGTCATATGTTTTAATGCATTGATACATTATTTCCGCGCTCTTGATGGATGGGATTATTCCTTCGCCAGTAATCGGTGATACAGTTCCTATGGCCTCCCCTATGCCTATGATATTAGATTTGTTTAAAGAATCAAATAATGGTATCATTCTTATATTTCTTGATGTTATTTTTATTGGCTTATATTTTCTTACTCTTACCAAATCTTCCTTAGAAATCGATCCGATACCCACATGGTATTTGTCTCCAAGTGGGAAACTCCAGAAATACCCTTTCCCATATTTCAGAAAATAGAAGTAAAAATCATCGTATTCTGATTCGTCTGTTAAGTATTCCAGTGTATAATACTGAACATCATTCTGAGATCTCCCGAGAAAACTTCTTGAAATTCCGGTGGCATCGACTATTAATGACTTTTCCATTGAATTTATACTGACCTGTTCAACACCTTCCCTGACATCCTTTTCCATTTTATTTTTATCGAAAGTACACAATCCTGATGAGTTGAGAGTTCTATCCTGAAAATTATTTCCTGAAAATATTACGTTATCTGCTCTGGAGAGAACATACTCATGAAAATCAAAATTTATCCGAGACATATACTCCTGCATTAATTTTTCGTTTGTTGCGTATCCACAGGGAATATAGAAATTATCCTTCTTTTTATCAGTTCCGGTAACGTCAAAGCCATCGTTTTTTAATCGCCAATATAGATATAAGCCGGATATGCCTAATCCTCCTATTCTTATCATTCAATTCAAATGGCATATATTTATATCAATATTATACCTTTTATCATAAGTGACTTTCTTCACAAGCTAATATAATTGAATTTTCAGCCTTCAAGGTTATGAGTATACAACTTAAATTTGGAAATGCTTTCAGATAAGCAAAAAAATGTATTTATGAAAAGGTTTAATTAGGCATACCTAATTATCTTTCATGAACTTCAAGAATAATGAGGAAGATTATATAAAAACTATTTTTTCATTATCTGAAGCTTTTGAAGTGGCAAATGAAAATCAGATAAGTAGAGATCTCAATGTATCAATGGCCACAGTTTCAGAATATCTGTCAAAACTTGAAAGGAAAAATCTTATAAAAAAAGAAGGAAGAGATATTAAATTGACCCGGGAAGGATATGCTATGGCAATACCCGTGATTAAAAAACATAGAATTTCTGAAGTATTTGCAGTAAAAATGCTCGAAGTTCCCTGGGAATATTCTCATTCGGCAGTTATGGATATTGAACATACTATTGAAGATAAATATTTTGATAATTTTATTAAGAATCTTGGAAACCCGATTAAATGTCCCCACGGGAATATGATATACAATTCATTGAAAATAGACGATATTAATTTAATACAGGCAGTACCCGGGAGATATAGAATAAGTAGAATAGTTTACGAGGATACGGCTATATTGAAAAAAATGGCAGATCTAGGGATGTTTCCTGATACCGCTGTTGAATTAATTGGTGGGGAAAATATAATATTATCAAACAGTAATGGGGAGCTTAAATTCTCAGCCTCAATGTTAAAAACTGTAAGACTTGTAATATAAATATTTAAAACATCTGACTGGTCTCACATCATAATTGATATGAAACTATCCAAAGTAATTTTAATAAATGAAAAGTAAAGGCATCTGGGGTACTTCGTTTCCCTCTAATGGCTCGGCCTTCAAGCCTTTATTGTTGAAACCTGAAATTCCATGATCACAACTAACAAATATTACAGCATATTCAGGTTAAAGAGATATCCACTAATAATTAAAATTACGATGACGTCTGCTATTTCAAAGCATATTCCTCAGGAAAATATATAGAAATTTTATTTTATCATATTCGCGCTAAGCATATTGAACTACTTCTTCTCAGCTTTTACCGATTTTTTTGTTGACAATGTCCTCTTTCGCACAGTCATATTATTATCTACCAGGAATCTATATTTTTCTAATAATAGTTTGAAATTATCGTTTGCAGAGTTTAAAATTTGTATGGTGTCTTCCAGTGATTTTTCCTTGAGCTCATGCATTTTAATCTTTTGATCCATTCCATAATTCAGCACTTTGAGCTCGCTATTCAGCATATCCTTCTGTTCATTGCTGGCTTCAAGAGATTTAATCTTTGCTTCTTGCTTCTGTGATGATGACATGATCTCTTTATTATTTTTTTCTATTTCTGCAATTCTTGCCTGTAAATCAACTACAGACTTATTTTTATCATCCACTTGCTGTGTGAGCTTCATTATGGTATCATTGTCAGATGCAGTTTTGTTCTCCAGATCATCTCTCAACTGACCATTTTCCTGTTCTAATTTTTCTATACCTTCCTTGTTTTCTGCAATTATATTCTTATTCGCCTCAATTTCCGCATTTCTATCTTCAAGTTCAAGTTGCATACTTGCCAAACTTTTTTTTGATGACACCAGTGCTTCATTTGTATTAAGGAGCGATTGCTTTAATGATTCGTTTTCTTTTTGAAGTTCGGCCATCTGTTTATTATCTTCATCAATTTTGTTTTCAAGTTCACTTATATGTGATTTTAAATTCTCATTTGCTGATTCAAGATTACCTATGTCTGAGTGCATCTTCTGTACTTGATCCTGAAATTCTTCCAGCTGTTTTTTAGCATTTGCCATAATGGAATATATGTTAAGTCATATATAATTTTTTGTATAAAACTTTTGCATATTTTGTAATTTGAGTCTCATGTTATGCTACAAAATATTTTTTAAATAAATTCTTCCATGAAAGTAAACTATTTCAGAATCACTGAATTTAATTGTATTTTTGGAGATGTTGAAATCAGAATCAGTTAAATTAATATAAGATATAATTATTTATTATCGATAACTATGTTACAGATAGGAGAATTAGCACCGGATTTTGAAACAGATACATATTTTCCGGAAAAGAAGGAAATAAAGAAGATTAAATTGTCAGATTACAGGGGTAAATGGGTAATACTTACTTTTTATCCGGGAGATTTTACATTTGTATGTGCCACCGATATTGAAGCACTAATGGGATCTTATGACCAGTTTTTGAAAGATGGGGCCCAGGTTTTCGGTATAAGTGAGGACTCAGTATTTTCGCACAAGGCATGGTGTGACACTTCTCCCAGGGTAAGCAAGAGCAAAATACCACTCATTGATGACTATAAAAAAGAAATTGCTAAGGACTATGGATTCCTTGATTCCCAGGGATATCAGGCACAGAGGGGCCTTGTGATAATAGACCCTGACGGAAAAATACAGTATGAGGCAATGTTCAATAATGGCCTTGGAAAAGATGTAAGGCATATTTACGGAGCATTCATGGGTCTTAAAACATTACGTGATACTCCTGAGGAGGCTGGGCACATGTGTGCAATACCGGCAAACTGGACACCTGGAGAGACTCCTCTGGATATAAATATAGTAAGAGATATAGGAAAACTTTAATTTTTTATTGGCAAATATAAATATTTATTTATATCTTTATGATAAACCTTTATGGCAGGTGAAGAATTATTCGAAAAGTTATCAAAATTTGGATTATCACCCTATGAAATAAAAGTGTACAAGACTTTATTGCTTAATGGACCGCAAACTTCGACTTCTATCGTCTCTACAGCAGGAGTTCCACAACCCAGGGTTTACGATCTTTTCAATAATCTCCTTACCAAGGGATTAATAGAAATAAGCCCCGGGAAGAAAAAAATTTACAGGGCGGTGCCTGTGGATGTAGCCCTTACGAAAATAATCGGAGATATGACATCCTATAAAGACGAACTCTCACAGTACATAAAGAGCGCTGAACCTGAAACCACAAAATATAATCCTTACTTATGGTACATGGACAACATAAATCTAATCAGGGAACAGATGAAAAATATGATTTTGAATGCCCAGCATGAAATTATAGTTTCATTGCGCCTTCCCCTTCTTAAATACCTGGATAAATATCTTCTGGAAGCGGCGGAAAGAGGCGTTTCCATTATTATCACTATATTTCCGGACTCAGATAGGTATGATATCACGCCCTTTGTGTCCAAAGCAGTGATAAAAAGGCGTCCCGGGATATCCCCGGAAATAATCATCACTGATCGCGACGAGGCAATAGTGTATGTGGATAATATCAGTACAAAAACTAAATATGCTATAGATTTCCAGGAGCAGGAAATGATTCACATCATCAATTATTATTATTATAATATAGTCTGGAAACCATCTATTTACATATCAAAATTCCAGATCAAGGATTCATGGCAATTTAAAACCTCCTGGATTTCATGTGAGGCTATCAATGTATTTATGAATAATGGCTATAAACTCAGCGGTCATGTGTCCGGTGACACCCAGAACGGGGAAATTGACGTAAGTGGCAATATAAAAGGCACAGATGTAATACCCGGATATAAAAATTCATATTTAATAGAAACCGAAGAGCGTGTTTTTACCGTGGGAGGAAGACTGACACGCATTGAAGATATAAGGATGGACCTGCTGGAATTACACGCAGAAAAAATGCCACAATGATTTATTTTTTAATTGAACTCATTTTTATTTCATTTATAAGCGGGAAGTGGAAATTTTTATATTTTCCAATAAATAGGAACAATGTATTCTTGCATATTATCAGGCTGGCATTTTTGTTTGATTCAATATAAGAAATAACCATGGGTATAATTCAAATATTTTAAATTCAATGAATTTATCCTGTGTAGTTTATGTCATCCAATTCCTCCGTTGTTATTCCGGCCTTAAACGAGAAAGAGAATCTGAGCAGGCTTATACCGGCTTTAAAAAATAGGGATTTAAATTCAATTTATATAATCGATGACATGTCAAATGATGGGACTGAAAAACTGGAACAACAGTATCCGGGGGTGCATCTTCTTACTAGAGGAGGCAGGCTGGGCCTGATAAGTGCAGAAATAGACGGAATGAGACTTACTGATACAGATTATGTTGTTGTTATGGATGCTGATTTGTCACACAGGCCAGAGGACGTCCCGGGGATGGTGGAACAGGCAATCAGAACAAAATCTGATCTTGTGATAGGATCCCGGTATATGGAGAGCGGGATTACAAATGATGAATTTATCAGGCAGGTAATAAGCAAAATTGCCAACATGCTTTTCAGGATATCCTTTGATGTTGACCTGCATGACTGTACATCAGGATTCAGGGTATACAGCAGAGAGGCGTGTGATTACCTGGGAAAGCAGACAGACATAGAAAACGGTTATGTTGGGCAGGTTGATATAGTCAGCAGGCTGAAACATGAAGGATTCAAAATTACCGAATACCCCGTGGTTTTTGTGAAGAGAACAGAAGGCAAATCAAAACTCAAGATGCGTGAAATAGTCAACTTCTTTCTATTTGTTGTATATAATAAAAAAATGTTCAGGTTCCTGCTGGGCTTTGCAGGCCTGGTAATTATCATGGTAATATTTTCATACCTGATCATCCGCTTTGTCTAATCCTTGGCTGGCTGCAATAATAATAGGGTCCCATACAGGCCCATATTCAGGCTCATAACCCAGGTCACTATACAGAAGATCATAAAGTGTCATATGTCCTGATATCGCACCTGCCAGTACATTCAATCTCCATGCTGCATTTTCCTTTCCTATTATCTGTGCACCGGTAAGTTTTCCTGACTTTTTTTCATATATTATCTTTACATATACATCAGTTCCATGGAGGTAATTGGATTTGTCCTTTGCCTTGATAAATATCCCTTCACAGTCAATTCCTGACTTTTTAGCCGTTATACTGTTAATTCCAGTATATCCTACCTGGTATCCGAATACATTGATTACCGTAGTGCCCAGTGCTCCGGGAAATACCCTTCTATTTCCGAACAGATTGATTCCTATTGTTCTTCCCATTTTGTTCGCAACCTGTGCAAGGGGATAATACCCGTAGCCGCCGGTGGCCAGGTTTCTGGTCGCAACATTGTCTCCACCCGCGTATATATCCTCATTTGACGTCTGCAAAAAGTCATTGACCCTGATCAATCCATCAGCTGTAAGTTCTATTCCCGCCTCTGCTGCCAGTTCTACCGATGCCTTGATGCCCGTGGCAAATATTATATAATCAGTAATGAACGAATCTGAAGTAGTGTTAATCCTGTATTTTCCATCTATTTCAGATATGGATTCCGGAACAGAATTATACTCAATATCACTGTTGTTTTCTTTTACAAGTTTATTCAAAACATCTCCCATGTCAGGGTCTAGATGGGGCAGCAAATACTCATGCTTGGATATTAATTTAACCTTATATTTACCTGAAAGCAGTGAAAACAATTCAGTCCCCAGAACACCGGCACCGATAATGGTTAAACTTTTTACACTGGCCAATTTATCTTTCATAGCAATAGCACTTTCCATGTTTCTGAGGGAAATACCGGAGTTTTTGAACTCATCCGGAATTTTTGGCGCTGCCCCGGTTGCAAGCACAAGCTTATCATAGTTATAGGTATTCCCACCGGCCTCAACATATTTTTTACTGGTGTTTATTGCAGTTGCAGCTATTCCTGTTATAACATTTATATTCCGGTGTTCAGTAAATTCACTTACAGGATAATGGAGCAAATCCCTGAAATTACCAAAGTATCCGGATAGGTAATATGGCATGCCGCATTCTGCATATGAAACATACCCTGTTTTTTCCAGTACTGTTATTTTTGCATTTCCGTCCATACGTCTTGCTTTTGAGGCTGCTGACATACCCGCTGCACCACCCCCGATTACAACTATATTCATGAATGTAAATAATGAATGTTTATTTAACAGATTTGAATAACCGGCAACTTGAAAATATTGTTACCAAACTTGGTTCTTCCCTCCATTATAATACCTGTTTGAACAGTAAATTTATAATTTCTATGGGTAATAATCAATGGATAGTCATATTATAAGGCCGGGTTAGATTCAGTATCCTCCTTCCTGTCAAACCTATATGGGTTTCCGTTCCTGAAATCTTAAATTACTGTTCCCGTATCTCAATAAAAACCCATTTTAAGCAGTATTCTGCATATCGCGGATATACATTTAATATCTGGGTACAATAATTATATCCTGGCTGATAGATCACAAAGTTGATTTAAATCGATTATAACAAGATAATATGCTGTTCTTCAAAAAAATATAATCATATTTTAGAATTTATTCTTCATCATCGTCGTCTTCTTCTTCATCGTCATCGTCGTCTTCATCAAAATGCATTATGAAACTGACCATTGATGCACCTCCTTAAGTCTTAATTAATATACGTATTAATAAATATTACGGTTACCTGAATTGAACTCTGTTCATATACCCCTGAAATCTTTATATGCAGAAGCTATGAAGTATCATGTATAAAATACAAGAGGACGAACTGGTAGTAAAAGCTTTAAAAAATAATCCACTGGGGGACCCATACATAAGAAAAATAATAACTGTGGAGAATATGGTAAAGGAAAGTACCCCGGTACTTATAGGACTCCCCGGATTTTTTGGGTCAGGCAACAGTTTTCTTAATAGAAGTTATACCAGTACGGATTTCATTGATGTAATAACAAAATTACAGGATGAATTCGGATTCATAATAGTTCTTCCAGACACGATGACAAAATTCGGTGGAAACCAGTTTGTTGATTCCAGTGCTATTGGAGATTATGAAACGTATATCACAAGAGATTTACTGAAATATATAAAATCGAAATATGGTGACAGGGATATATTCCTCTTCGGTAAATCCTCAGGAGGTTTCGGATCAATTTCCCTAGCACTAGGTCACCCTGAACTTTACAAAGGATTCATAGATATTTCCGGAGATTCCTATTTCCCATACTGTTACATGCCTGATTTTTCGACTGCCTATATGGAGACCAGGGAATCCGGCATAGATGAATTTATCAATACATACAGAAAAAGCTTAACGCACACACAGAATCAGATAACAGCTTATAATGTCATAGCAATGGCTGGATTCTATTCTCCGGATAGAACAGGTATAAAACTACCATTTTCTGACGAAACAGGAGAATTAATTCCGGAGATATGGGAAAGATGGCTTAAATTTGATCCGGTTAACAGACTCAAGGATGAGATGGAACATCTCATGGGAAAGAAGATTATACTCCAGACAGGGAATCATGATGAATTCAGAATAAATATTGGAATGAATATCATACATCATACACTGGAAAAAAACAGGATTAACCACACATACAAAGAATATTCAGCAGGACATTTTAACACAAATTACTTCTACCTGGATTCTTTCCCGGAAATTCTAATGAACTATAAATAAATATAAAATATAAGAAAATTCCATAATTATAAAATTATAATTCTATATTATTTTAAATTTTGATATTATGCTTATCCTTTCCATATGCCCACGCCGAGGCCAACCAGGAATAGCACTGTAACAATCGTTATGGCACCGACATGCCCGAGGCTTACCAGTCCAGGCACCTTGTCTATATTACTTATTAAAAATCCGCTTACATCTGTCCAGATTGTACCAAGAGAGATTTTAGGGATAAAGGCAAGCCCCGCATAACTCGCCAGAACAAATGCAATAATCAATAATATCACTGAAACTATGCCCTTCTTAATGGCAAGCCCGAAAAGCAATCCATCAATGAATGCAATTAATATTAATATATAACCGGAAATATCCATATGGTTATAAACAAAAATTTATATTTAAATGTTTGTAGTATTTCCGAAAATTAAACACAATATAAACAAAAATATATTATCAATGCAAATATTAGGTTTCAAATGAATAAATGGCTGAAAATTGCTCGACCGGTAAATGGGTTAATGGGATTTTTCTCTATCTATATCGTGGGCTTCATCGCTGTAAATATTCATATAGCCAGATTCTTAATTCCAATTTCCCTAGGTGCCATCAGTGTATTCCTAGTTACAGCAGGTGGCAATATTATCAATGATATAAGCGACCTTGAAACCGATCGTTTTAATCACCCTGACAGACCGCTCCCGGCCGGTACTATTACAAAAAAAACTGCTTATTATATGGCATTAACATTCTTTATTTCCGGATTTGTTGTTTCTTTATTTGTTTCATTGCTCATAAGCTCCATTGTGGTGCTTGCAGAATTACTCCTTGTAAGTTATGAATTTAAGACTAAAAAAATGGGGTTACCTGGAAATATAACAATAAGTCTCCTAATAGGAATGATATTTCTTTATGGGGGCTTTATAACGGATTCATTGTCAAAGATGGTTCTATTATTTCTACTTGCATTCTTTTCAAATATGTCCAGGGAAATTATGAAAGATATTGAGGATGTTAAAGGCGACATAGATAGAAATACACTTCCAAAGAGAATTGGAACTGGAAATGCTAAAATAATATCCGGTGTCTTTGTAATTATAACTATTGCCGTATCATTTCTTCCCTATTATTTTCATATATTGTCAGTATATTACCTTTATGCAGTTCTAATCGATGATGTGTTATTTGCGTTAACAATAATGTATCTTTATACAAATATTTCAAAAGGCGAAAAAATATCCAAGGTTGCTATGATTTGGGGTATGGCCTGTTTTCTTTTAGGCGGGTTTTGATCCATCAAATTGCCCGGAATTGAAAGCATCTCGACATGAGATGTAGATAATTGATACTGATAAAGTTGAACACCATAACACGTATTTATTCAGCGATATTATCCTTATACCTGGTATAGAACTAAATACATATTCCGATTAAAAAATTGATTGTATTAAAATTTTGGCACAATATGCGCGGGGAATGGGATTTGAACCCATGCTCTCATTTCGAGAAACAGCTTAGCAGGCTGCCGCCGTACCACTGGGCCATCCCCGCATCTTAAGCAGGATACCTATCCTGAAGGTCATTTGCTATTTCCTCAAGTATTTCTTCAAAGTTTTCATTTTCCATGCTTACAACCTCACCGCTGGGTAATGTCATACGTACATAGTAAATTTCGCCATCTTTGGATATTTCAATATCTGCTAGACTATCTCCCATATACCTATAATTATTAGCCATATATTATGTTTTTCAAAAACAATGTATTTTTTATAAGCATTCACCGGTATTCTATAAAATCCACCTTTCAATTTGTAAAGTATGGTTTTCACTAATTTTCAAAGCAGATGCCCCATTTTATCCTTCTTTGTTTCAAGATAAAATTTATCAAATTCTGTTGGTTCTATTATAACCGGAATCCTCTTAACTATTTTGATCCCATTTTCCTCCAGATACTTAATTTTCTCTGGATTATTGGTCATCAACTGAACCGATTTGATTTTGAAATATTTAATTACATCGGTTGCAAAACTATATTTTCTATTATCTGCCGGTAACCCCTGTTCAACATTAGCTTCAACAGTATCCATCCCGCTATCCTCAAGATGGTAGGCACGGATTTTATTTAGCAGGCCTATACCACGGCCTTCCTGCCTCAGGTAAATGAGCATGCCATAATCCTGCTTACCTATATATCTGAGAGATGTCAGTAACTGGTCTCTGCAATCACATCTCATGGATCCAAAAACATCTCCTGTAAGGCATTCAGAGTGTATTCGAACTGGAACATTTTCTTTTCCCACAACGTCTCCATGTACTAAAACCGCATGGTCTGCATTCTCATCATTTTTGAAAACGTATATTTCAAAGGAACCGAATCTGGTAGGTAATTTAGCCTTAGAATAAAATTCTAACATATTAGTCAAAAGAAATTACTAAATTCTATAAAAAGATATTTGAAAATTTTTTTTAAGGGATGAATTCCAAATAGATAATTCATTCCAGCTCTTCAGTAATTATATACTTTTTATCTGACTTGAATATATAGATGTTTTTCTTTCCGTTAAGTTCAGGTTCTATCTTGTTTTTATATCTGTAAGTCTCCTCTGGCTGCATGCTGAACCTGAAATATATTTTGCCCGCATCAAATTTTTTTAATTTGGGTAGTATATCCAGTGAGGCTGAATAATCTAGAATGGCATACTGTTTCCCGGCGAATTGTTCATAGATAGAATTTCCTGAAAATACAGATCTTCTGCTATCGGAATATATGAGTTTCCAATCAGGATCTATTACCTTATTAAGAAGACCGGCAGATAAAACCGATATATCCGGTACAAATAGATACTCCATATTTTTAAGAACAGATTCAATGGAATGCTGAAATTCTTCTGGCTTGCCCGATATCACCCTGTTTTCCGGAAGCAAAACCGCTGTTGCCTTACCAATAGATAAGGATGGGGAATAAAGAGTCAACCTGTTCAGATTGCCATTCACAGAAATATATTCTTTTTCTCCGTCCAGAGGTATATTCTCCCATTTCATATGTGGAGGCAAATCTATTGCGTACCCTGAAATGCCTTGTCTTCCCTTAACGATATCTACAGGATCAGGGGATAGCTGGGAAAAGACTTTTTCACGTGAATTCTGTGGCCTGAGTGGATCACTGAATATTATTTTTCCGTTAAAATCGCCGTTGTAATCAAAAAAATCCTCACACAAGAAATTGGCATCTGAACCGTAAGGTTTTCTGTTTAACATTGACATTAAATACCTGCTTCTGTTTATTTCAATACCTGATACATCAGAAGAAAGAGAAAACATAATATCCTGCATACCAGCCCCACTACCTGCATCTATAATGTACCGACCCTTCAATCTATTCGCCCTGTATTTTCCTACTATTTCCGGGGTCGAGTATAAGGATGAATAATAATCAAGGAATAAATGGGCAGCTTGGGAAAATTTCCTTGATACCCTGATTCTGGATTTGGCAAATTCAAATAAATATTTAAATTCTGGATTTCTGTTTCTGTTTATTTTTTCCGGACCATAACCGAGGTGGATCTTTGCAGCTATTTCATTTATTTCTTCATCCACGCTTTTATAATAGCTTTCTGAAGTGTAGAGCCTTTCAAGCAATTTTTCGATATTCATTGTTTTTCGAACTGATTGATTGCATCAATTAAACTATTCATTTCCATAAGTGCCTGGGATCCATACATAAGAACTGTTACATAACCCACCTCCATGAGTTCTTTCTTTGTAGCTCCGGCTTTGAATGCTTCGCTGACATGATAGGAGATGCACCACTCACATCTTGCTGCGATTCCAAGTGCAAGAGCTAGCAACTCTTTTGTTTTTGAATCCCGTGCTCCAGTCTTCATTGTTGCACCCATGAAATTCATAAATGAACTGGTGAATCCCTTGTTGTCCTTGTCAGCCTCTATTATAACCCTATTAACTTCCTGTAATTTTTTATTCGCATCCATAAATATCTGTGATTCATTCTTATTACATATATTAAGATAATTATTACCAAGCAAAATAGAAGCTCAAAGTTATTACCATAAAAAATCTTATTCGAATAAATTCGTTACATCTGATACATTTCCTAATAAGTTGGTTTTAAAATATGAAATAAAGGAAAATATTATGTCAAGGTAAATTATACTGCAATTAAAATGGATAATACAACATATGCGATATACCATAAAAGATAACAGAAATAATAACTGGAATGAAACTATACTGGATAGGTGTTAAAGATGTTGCTTGATGGCAAAATAGTTGCAAATGAAAAGATGACAAAAATCAAATCGGAAATTGACTCAATAAAAGATAAATTTAAAATAACTCCATATCTACACTTAATTCAGGTTGGTAATAATTCCGCAAGTACAATTTATGCAAATTCTAAGATTAAACGGGGCAAGAAACTGGGAATAGAGGTGGAACTTGAAAAATTTGATGCAATTGATCAGCAACTGCTTGTGGACCATATTAAATCCCTGAATGCAAAAAAAGATGTAAATGGAATAATGATAGAATCGCCTCTTCCAGATGGCATGAGTTTTTATGAAGCTGTAAACAATATTACTTTTTATAAGGATTCAGATGGAATGACCGCATACAATCAGGGCAATCTGTCCATGAAGAATGAAATGATTGCTCCGGCAACCGCAAGGGCAGTAATAGATATACTAGAATACTACAAAGTATCTGGAAAAAGGGTTTGCATTATCAACAGGTCATCTGTAGTAGGCCGTCCTCTGGCAATGTTACTTCTGAACCGTGATTATACTGTGACCATATGCCACAGCAAGACAGCGGATATAAAGAAAATCTGCAGGGAAAATGATACAGTTGTTGTTGCAGTAGGATCTCCAGCATTTCTAACCATGGATTATGTTACGGAACAGTCAACCGTCATAGACGTGGGAATCAATTATTCAGAAGAAAAAATCACCGGAGATGCCGATTTTGATGGGATCAAAGACTTTGTTGAGAATATTACACCTGTTCCCGGTGGCGTAGGAATTGTAACTGCCACGGATATATTTGAAAATTTTCTCAATGGTCTGAAATATCAAATAGAAAATAAAAAATGAACCCGTTAAACAAATGTTTATAAACGAGTCCATATTGCATTTTTATGTTCGATATCCATAAAGCTATTGACGAATTCGTTTATTCAAAATTTACAAATAAATCCAATGAAATCTATATTTTGAAGGGATTTTATGACATAAATATCAATGACTCAGTTTATTACAGAATAAATATGATGGCAATAAAAAAACAGACACTGATAATATATCGATTAAATTCCAGAATGCTCTCACTGGGCATTGACAAAATATACCGTATAAGCGTTTTCAGTGATTACAGAAAATTGAATTTCAGAATAAATGCAAGGCAATAGATCATCTGGGTGGTCTTCTGCTACTGTACGACCTATATCTTCTTTGAGGAGGGGTTGCATAATTTCTACTTCCTTTTAACTGATCCGGAGGCATTCCGGGTTTTATTTTTGACAATAATTTCCCGGCCGAAGATACAGCTGTTCTAACACTTTCTGAAATGGGGTAAAGTTTCCACTCGTTTTCACCGTGTGCAAGCAAATTTCTCACATTCAGGGAAAGCCGGAACATGAGGCCGG
Source organism: Thermoplasmata archaeon (assembly GCA_021797025.1). Next base: position 10,119 of record JAKAAK010000006.1, on the reverse strand, counting down.
TGGGTCGATCCATATATCTTGTCGCCCACCGTAGAAGAGAATTTTCTGATCCGGGGAACGGTTCACCATTAACATTGATATCTGTTCTACCGAGCCCATTCAGACGTATATACAGTTTAAGCCTTCTATAATCATAATTATCCAGAACTATGTCGTCTGTTCCGTATCTGGATATGGTAATCTTATTTCCCAACCACTTTGAATATGCGCAGCGCATAGCCATTTCGAGGAGGAGATATAAATCAAGGGTTGCGACTTCGTTGAATTTTTGAAGGCTGATGAGTTCTAAAGTGTCTTTTCTGAGTTTTTCAAGTTTAGGTGGAAGAATGCCATTAAAAAGATCATCATTAACTATCATTGCGGGTATGTTGGCGAGAAAAAATCCTAGGGCGTTTTCTTTAGAACATTCCAATACTGGCTCCACGTTTTTGCCGGTAAAACTTATTTTATTGTCCCTGCAATTAATTTTTTGCAGCGAGGCACTAATCATGGCCCTATCATAATTTTCTGGATACTGGAAGAAATCAAATACTTCATCTAAAATATATTCAGGATACATGGATATTCTATATCTTTCTTCTATTTTATTCTAACGATGAAAAACATTTGATTAGCATGTTAATTACAGGCAATTCATTTTAAATCCAAAAGTATGAAACTATTCAATGGATTTTCGCAATTCAATCAGAGAAATAAATGATCCTTGAACCCTCAAAATCGAAATCAAAATCAATACTCCGTAATCCCAGATCATCGAGCTTTTTTCTATTCCAGCTATCTATAATAAATACAAGAAATCCTCCACCTCCTGCTCCGATTAAATTACCACCATAGGCACCCATCCTGATAGCTCTGGAATAATATTCATCAATTTGTTGTGTGGATATTTTTTCGTAAAGGGATTTTTTACATTTCCAGTTATCATTAAGCAACCTTCCCAATTTTTTAATATCCATATCAAAAAGGTAATGATAGAATTCTTCTGAATAACCCTTCATTTTCTCATACTCATCCAGGTGTGAGGATATCTCCTTTCTTATATTATGATGAAGTTCCCCGGAATTATGATCTATTCCTGTATAAAGCAAAACCATATTGTCTTTTAGCTTCTCGAGTTTATCGTGGTTTAGGGTAACTGGATTAACGTATACTGAATCATTTTCATTGAATTTTAACATGTTGATGCCGCCGAATGATGCCATATACTGATCCTGCATCCCTCCAGGCTCTCTCAGTATATTCCTCTCAATTTGAATTGCCTCCTCTGCAAGTTTTTCCCTGCTGGCAAATTCTGATTTGTATGCATGCAATGCATTGAGAAGGCCTACCAGAAATGTGGAACTTGACCCCAGTCCGGTTCCTGTGGAGGGTATATCAGAAACACTTAATATTTCAATACCACCGTCTATATCCAGTAATTTCATGGCTTCTCTGACACTTGGATGGTTTATCTCTTCCACAGTATCCACTATTTCCGTTTTAGAGTATGATACTCTTATTTTATGGTCAAATTTTTTATTTACAATAATATAAATATATTTATTTATGGCGGCAGAAACCAGTAGCCCCCCGTAATTTCTATAATATTCAGGAATATCTGTACTTCCCCCAACCAGGCCTATCCTGAGCGGTGTTTTGGTTATAATCATTGTAAGGGTAATTTGAATATTTATAAAAAATTATCCATAATCAATAATTTTCATCGATTAAAGCACATATCATATGAATTGCTGTTATGTGTATTTCCTGTATAATTGACGTAGTATCAGTACCGGCGTGAAAAACTTCCCTGCAAATTCCGGCTAGTTTGCCACCCGATTTCCCTGTAAAGCCCAGTGTATATGCACCTATTTTATTTGCATCCTCTATTGCCATTATGACGTTTTCCGAATTACCAGAAGTACTGATCCCGACCACGTAATCTTCAGCATGGCAGAGAGCCATGACCTGCCTTGAAAATATCTCTTTAAAAGAATAATCATTGCCTATGGCAGTCAGTGCAGACGTATTTGTTGTAAGTGCTATGGCACTGAGTGGCTTCCTTTCCTTTGTGAAATGACCGGTTAACTCAGCAACAAAATGCTGCGCGTCCGCGGCTGAACCCCCATTGCCAAACACGATCAATTTTCCACCTTTGTTAAAGGAATTATTTATATCCGCCGCTATTTTTTTAATTTGATTATTATTTATACTTTTTCTGGCTATGATTCCCTCTTCTTTGTAAGCCTCAAGATCCATAGCTGGTAAATAGTAAAATATTATTAAACATATGCGTTACCCGGTATTCAGGTACATTTAGCCGGCAATCCTGTGTAATATTGCTATCAAAATAAGTTTTAACAGAAAGTTATAATTATACCTGTCAGAATTTTTTAGAAAAAATTTAATTACACAGAGTTACTATGCTACTAATGTCTTACATATTGTTTCCTAAACACATCGAGTTAAAAGGCAACAAAAGTGTCTACATAGACAAAGATACAGTTAAGGACGAGGAGTCATTTTCTTTATTGATTCCAGAAAATAAATCAGACATGATAATACAATTTTTGAAGGGACATAGTGGATTTTCAAATGCAACACCGAGTTTCGATCACGGTGAGGATTATGGGATTTCAAAGATAATCAAGGCTCCATGGGAGCTGCATATCAGAATATACAACGATTCATACTTCCCGGGTTATTCAAGGATGCAGGCACATATAGAGATAGCTAGAAAATATCTCCAGCATCTGAATTTCAGTTATGTGCAGCCCGTTATTTATGAGCCATATAGATTCTATAAATCTGTATTCGATGAATTTATCCTTGCATATAAAACAAGGTATATGGTTGAGAATATTCAGGAAAATTACTGGTTCAGACTCATGAATCCAGAGTTGCTCATTCCCTGGTCACCTGTTGCTTTACTGAAAACCACCACGGGTATGATTTCTGACAAGATCAAGGAATATTTCACGAAACAATAAGTTCAGAATATCATGCTTTTTACACTTAATTATTTTTATTAATATGTTAAATTATGAACCAAACTTTATATAATGTATATTTATACAGATACCTGATATGACCATTTTCATGTTATTTTATCGTCATTCTGTTCAGATATATTTTATAAAATTACATTTAAAATATCCGAATATTCATTGCAGGGTTGATACACGGGTGATCGGATGAATCTTAAATTATCCTCATTGCCGTACTTTGAGCGATGGTTTATAGTGGGTGCTATTATCGGCGTAGTTGCAGGATTCGGGGCACTAGCATTTTATTTTACTATAAGGCTTTTTGAAATTATATTTTTCACGTATATTGTTGGAATGACTATACCACATCCGCTCGGGGAAGGCGGTTCAACAATATACCATTTTTATGCACTGAGATATTATCTGATACCGGTCGTTGTCGCTGTAGGTGGTCTATTAAGTGGCATCATAGTTTATACATTCGATCCCTCATCTGAAGGGCACGGTACCGATGCAGCTATAAGGGCTTTTCACAAGAACCACGGAAAAATCAAAAGAAGAACGCCGCTAGTAAAAACAATAGCATCGGCAATTACCATCGGTTCAGGAGGAAGTGCCGGGAGAGAAGGTCCCACCGCCCTGATTGCTGCCGGAATAGGATCATTCCTTGCTGACATTCTTGGCCTCAGCCCTAAAGATCGGAGAATAGCGGTTGCGGTAGGCATTGGTGCGGGAATCGGTACGATCTTCAAGGCTCCAATAGGTGGTTCTGTCCTGGGAGCAGAAATATTGTACCGCAGGGATTTTGAATCAGAAGTTATATTTCCTTCCCTTGTAGCTTCTTCAATAGGCTACTCTATATTCGCATCAGTTGTGGGATTTGAACCTATATTCGGGGATTATATAGAACCGTTCGATGTTTATAGATTGCCATTTTACGCTATCCTCGGCCTTGTAGCCGGTGTGATGGCTATACTATACATCAGAACCTTTTATGGCATAAGGAATGTATTCAAAAAATGGCACGTCCCCAATCATGTCAAGCCTATGATAGGCGGGGCTGTGGTTGGAATTATTGCACTCCTTTTCCCGGAAATACTGGGAACAGGATATGGATGGGTTGAGATACTGGAACTTGGGAAGTTCAATGAACTCATCACCTTTGGATTGCCGGTGCTCCTGATACTGATCCTTCTTCCATTTGTCAAAATTATAGCCACCTCATTCACGGTTTCCTCAGGTGGAAGTGGCGGTGTATTTGCGCCGGGGATATTTATAGGGGCATCCCTCGGTGCTCTTTTCGGTGTTTTCTTTCACTTTCTCGTACCTGGAATTGTTCCAGAGGTGGCACCATTCGTTATAATAGGCATGTTATCTTTCTTCGGTGCTGCCGGGAAAGTGCCACTGGCTGTTATCCTCATGGTGGTGGAAATGACCGGTAGCCTGCAGTTGCTACCCGGTGCCATGCTTGCAGTATCAATAGCATACATCGCATCTGGTACAAAATACTCTATATATGAATCACAGGTGGAACAGAGGCGGAATTCTCCTGCCAATATGGGCGAGTACCATACTCCACTTCTTCTGGAAATGAAGGTCTCCAGTTTGAAGATAAGAAATGACATATATGCAGATCTTTACTATACAATCTACCGCGCCGACAACATAATGAAGGAAAACGATTTGCTCTCCCTTCCGGTGGTTTATCACGATCAGCTTATGGGTGCTGTATATCTATACGATATTGATAATAAATCCTATGGTTATGTTAAAGATTACTATAAGCCCGGAATATCCTATGTAAAACTGGATAATAGTGCCGAAAACGCATGGGAATTAATGATGAGAAACAGGACTAAATGGTGTGCTGTTGTTGACAATGGCAAATTTATGGGAATTATCACGCTCGAATCTATACTCGATAAGTATGAGGAAAATGTCAAGGTTATAAGAACACAGGAATCCGAATAATAAGTGAATTTTATTACCAAAATATAAATAATATGATTTAAATTATGAATACATGCAATTGAAGATGCCACAACTGAAACATTTATTTCTGCTATCTTTTATTATAGAGCTAGCGGGATTTGCGTTCATATCATCACTGCCGATCAGTGACCCGGCACTTTATGCTAGTTTTAAATCCGAAGATAGTGCCATTGTGTCACAATCCTTTTTCCCAATGTGGTTGAGCATATTTCCACACAATCTGCTTATAGCATCAATAGAATTCATTCCTATTATAGGTATTTTTATGTTTCTGTTTTCAATAGGAACCACGGCAGCCGTCATAGCCGTAGAGGGTACTGCAACGAAGATAAGCGGATTTGCTATATTCGCAAGCCTTATGCTTCTGCCACATTCTTGGCTGGAACTTCCAGCATATGCAGTGGCGGTCAGTACAGGAACATACATATTTTATTATTTGATTAAAGGGACTCTGAAAGATCATTACATAAAAATTATTTATATGTACCTGTTCATGGTACTTGAGCTTGCCTTTGCCGGTGCAATTGAAACATCAGAGATTCTTCTGGAAGAATCGGCACATCCATTATATGCTTTTTATATGTGGATTCCGGCAGTGCCAATAATAATATTCCTTATATGGCTATATCGCCGCATTGATTCAAGTGAGCACGTGAAGCCGAAGAAGGAATATGATGAATATGATTTTAATCAATTTTAAATATGGAAATTATATAATCCTTCATTGAAAGTAGGATATTTCGGCGAACCGGGAGCTTATAGCAATATTGCTGCAATGCGAATGACATCTGGTGAGTATATACCACTGGATTCGGTCAGGTCTGTATTTAATGCCCTGCAGGAACATGAAATAGATGTGGGCGTAGTTCCAATTGAGAATTCCATTGAAGGGGCCGTTAATCAAACATATGATTTTCTTTTTAAATCTGATTTTTACATAATAAAAGAATATTATCTCAGAATAAAGCATTGCCTTATAGGAAAACCCGGATCGAAGTTAAACGATATAAAATATGTGCTTTCACATCCTCAGGCCCTGGCTCAGTGTTCTGAATTCATCTATAACCACGGATTGAAAGCTGTCAGCGAGTATGATACGGCCGGAAGTGTTAAAATTATAAAAACCATGGATGGGAATTCCCATGCTGCTATTGCCAGTGAACTTGCAGCAAGATTAAATGACATGCATATAATAGCCAAAGATATAGAAAATAACAGTTCAAATTATACCCGCTTTTTCCTTATATCCCCTGAGCCTGTGTCTCCAGAAGGGCCATCGAAGATTTCACTGGTATTCTCGGCACCCAATACAGCTGGTTCACTTTACCGTATTCTCAAAATCTTCAATGATTATGGGATAAATATGGCAAAAATAGAATCACGGCCGGTTCAGTTTAATCCTTTCAATTATTTATTTTTTATAGATATAGAAAGGAATGAGAATGCAGAAACAGCTCTTGAGATGATAAGGAATATTACGAATCCGTTTAAAATACTGGGTATTTACAGGATTGCTCTTATCGATGAATAAAATATCTACTGTTCCGGTATAAACATTTATTTACAATGTATTAATATAAATTTATGTTAACCTTTGAAGACTCCTTTGAAGTAAAAACCACACCTGAAAGGGCGTACGGGCAGGTCACTGATATGGAAACACTTGTAAAACTTGTACCTGACCTCATAAGCCATGAGAAAATAAATGATAACGAAATGAAACTTACAGCAAAAGCTGGTGTTTCTTTTATAAAGGGCAAATTTGACCTTATCCTTGATATCACGGATAAGGAGGAAAATAAAAGCATTACATTGAAAGGAAGAGGCAACGGGTCTGGGGCATCCGTGGATTTTACGCTGAATTTTGAGTTTTCCGGTATGGGCGATCAAACAAAAGTAGACTGGAAGGCAGAAATGAACGTTGTTGGGACCGCTGCAAGCATGGGCGCAAGAATGATGAAAAGTGCCGCACAAAAATATATAATCAAACTGGTTGCCAGTTACAAAAAGGCCCTGGAAGAAGAACCGGTGCAATAAAAATGCCTGTTGATAAGGACACATTCAATTCTTCCCGGAACCTGGATACTAAAAATTCTATACTTGAATTCCTGGAAAAAAACAGGGAAAATGCATACACATTAAAGGAATTAAAGGGACATCTGGGAAATGGCCACGAGGAGTGGATGCTCCACATGGAGCTTACCTCACTGATATGGGCGGGTCAGATACAGTACAGGGATATATATGATAATAAGGGAAAACTTGTACGCTATTTCAGAATCCAGGATAAAAATGTAAAATAAGCACACATTTTTCATAACAGGCAAATTTAAATTGCTTAATTTATTTGACCATTATGATTTATGAATTCGAAGGTAAAATTCCAGAAATAGGGAATAATTCGTATATTTTCGGCAATGCTACCGTAATCGGCGATGTCCACATAGGTGCTAATGTATGGATTGGCCCGGGAGCTGTTCTCCGTGGTGATTATGGGACAATCTATGTGGGTTCATATTCGGCCATTGAGGATAACTGTGTTATTCACGCAAGGCCCGGAGAAAAAACGGTTATAGGAGAACATGTTACAGTCGGGCATCTCTCTGTTATTCATACCGGAAAAATCGGAGATTATGCTATTATAGGAATGAATGCGACCGTTTCAGATTTCGCTGAGATCGGAAAATGGGCTGCTGTGGGCGAGGGTGCAGTTGTCAAAAATAAGAGCATAATACCGGAAAAGTCAATTGCAGTTGGCGTTCCTGCCAGAGTTGTGGGAAATATTTCTGAAGATTATATGGAACTGTGGAAAAAATATAAAGAAAATTATAATAGTTTTTGCACAAGATATGCAAAAAACCTGAAATAATCGGAAAGTTAAGTATAATATTATAAATATAAATTTTTAATTGTATTTGGAAATTACTTCTTCAATTTTCTTATAATCAGGCTCTTTACCAGCATCTTCACTGACCCAGCTGTAAACTACCTTTCCATTTTTATCAATAACAAATACAGACCTCTTCGATGCAGTCAACTTGTTTATATTCAGGAAATTTTTGTATAATACCCCGTATTTTTCGGATATTTCCCTGTTTCCATCACTGAGAAGGTCGAATTGAAGATTATTTTTGGTTGCAAATTCCTTCAATGAAAACGGCGCATCAACACTTATGCCTATTACTTTAGCATTAAATTTGTTGAAGTTTGCCATGGAATCCCTGAATGTACACATTTCTTTTGTACAAACAGATGTAAATGCTCCCGGGAAGAATGCCAGTACTGTTACATTTCCCCTGTAATCCGATAACTTTCTGCTTTTCAATCCTGTATCGAGTGCCTCGAAGTCAGGTGCCATTTCTCCTTCATTTACCATATTTATCAATTATACATATCATCAGCATATAAAAATATGATGTGCCACCATGAAACGACAAACAATTTAAAATTTATTACATTCTAAAATGGATACCGGCTTAAAATACAGCTTCGTTTATTGTTTTTTCAGGCGTATCAGGACAAAATAAAAAGACGGAACCTAATTTATTTATTGAAGAATGTCCTGCTGCTTTCAGGTATTTTGTTCCAGTCCTCCATGTATTTTGCAATATCATCAACAGTGTTAATATGGCTGCTGAGTGTTTTTATCAGATTGTATGGAACGGAAATTGCCCCGATCCCTATCATTCCGGCTCTTACAATATGTTCTGGATTTGAAATGTTTGTGACAAGAACCCGGGAATCAAATTTATTATTTTTGAACGTTTCGTTCACACTGTATGCCAGCTCCATCCCATCCTTTCCATTCCCATCAATAATACCTGTTCTGATTGAAACATATTCAGCATAGTTCTGTGCGGACATAATTGCCTGTACAGTATTGTAAACAGAAGATGCAGAGCATTTGACTTTTTTGTCATTGAGTTTGAGCATAGCCTTTATGCCGATGAGCGTTGCCGGAATTTTTACTATTACGTTCATTCCCATTGAATGAATCTTCATTGCCTGGGCCATGATAGTATCAAAATCCTGTGCCACCACCTGGATATGTACCTCACCGTTGACCCGTTTAATAATGCTGCTTATCACCTGTTCGGTTGTACTACCCTTGGACACCTCCTTTGCAATAGATGATGGATCAGTGGTTACGCCGTCTATAAATCCGTAATCTGAAATTTCGGTTATTTCATTAATGTCACAGCTATCAAGGAAGAATTTCATTATAATCTGCTTATAATTATTTTTTTATATATATAACTATTTGTTTGGAACTTGAACGTTTATCCGGCAACTGATCATGTATTCAAACTGCATTTAAGAAATAATTAATAATATAATAATGATAATGTTATATGGGTATCGAAAGTATGAAAGATGTCAAGGTCATTACCGAGAAAAACGTCAAGGATATGTATTCAGATCAGGTTGAAAATTTTACAGTCAACAGCATAGTAAATAATAGTGATAGATACGACGTTTCAACAGAATTTGATTTATCTGGATTTCATTATACTGTTTACCTGAGTATCGATACCGACGGCAATATTACCAAATTCAGTCAGATTGCCAAAACAAAAATAGAATAAGTAATGGTACTTGAAATATTTTAATAATAGCTTTGCCATACGATTATATGGAAAGCATAGAAAACGCATGGAAGGTTCCGCTATCCACCGGCGGCATATTCAAAATAGTTGTAAATGAAAATAATATAGAACTTTACAGAATTTTTTCCGGGAAATATATTTCAGATGAACTGAAATTAAAAAAGGACATAGAATATATAGATTCCCTGATAGTTCCCGGTGCTACTGACCCTGTTGAACCTGAAGACCTTTTCAACAGAATAAAAAATATGGTCAAAAAAATAACTGCTGAATACTATGCAAACAGTGCATCTAAAATGGAGGAGATATCCGGGCACAAGACAGCTCAACAGTATGAAATGATAACTCTGACCGACGTAAAAAAGATAGAAATATCAGATTTTAATGATGAGAAATTTCCAGAGCTTACAATTAATTCAGAAAAATTTTTGCTTCCCTTCGAAAATTTTACACAACCAACTGACAAAGACATTAAAAGATACAATCAATATAATATAATTGTGGAAGCTTTAAAAAATAAGATATTATAGAAATAATTTTAATAATTTAAATTA
>JAKAAK010000150.1 GCA_021797025.1 Thermoplasmata archaeon | reverse complement strand
CCTAGGGTTTGTGGGGTAGCCTGGCATCCTTCCAGCTTCGGGAGTTGGAGACTCCGGTCCAAATCCGGACAGACCCATGGATGTTCATAAGCGAATACCATAAAATTTAATATCAATCAGGCTATTCTATATTTATGACTTTTGAGGGGAAATATAACAGAATGCTGGAGGACACGAATATATCCAGATGGTTTGATAATTTAAGGGCGAAATCGTATCTGACGGCTACGGTTTATCTCCGGGGATTAGGATATTACTGTGAACTGACAGGTTCCTCTCCATATTCCATAGTTGATGATGCGAAGAGCGGTAAACTCAGGAACGATTTCATGGATTTTGTCAGGAAAATGGAGCGGGAAGGCAAGGCTGGATCATATATTTCCCGTTATAAGAAGGTTCTGCGTTCATGGCTGGGATTCAATGGAATGGATTTCAAATTCGGGGTGAATATTGCTTATGAGAACAGGTCCCCTAGGGTTGAGGGTGAAAGGATACCTGAAAAAACAGAACTTGCGAAGATTCTCAGAAACGGATCTCCACGTGCAAGAGTAGCGATATCCCTGCTAGCTTTTTCAGGGCTCAGGCCCGAAACTCTGGGCAATGCTGAGGGTACTGACGGATTAAAGATATCAGATTTTCCAGAAATGAGGATAGATAATCGGAAAGTGGAGTTTGAGAAAATACCCACAATGGTCACAGTCAGGTATACCCTGAGCAAGGCAAACAACTCTTATTTTTCATTTCTAGGGTCTGAAGGTGTTACGTACCTGAAAGAATATATCGAATCAAGAATCAATGACGGTGAAGTGCTTACTTCTGAGACTCCACTGTTCAAGCTTGATTCCCAGGGAAGAATTACCCATAAATTCATCAGAACCCAGCTGGCAACAAGAGATATAAGGAAGGCAATAAACAGTTCAGAATATTCATGGAGGCCCTACGTGCTGAGGGCGTATTTTGCAACTGCCCTTGACAATGCTGAAAACAAGGGACTGATTTCCCACCCATGGAGGATGTTCTTCATGGGGCACAAGGGGGATATAGAGGCCAGGTATTCCACCAATAAAAGACTGCCACCGGACATGATAGAAGAAATGAGATCGGCATATGTAAGGGCAACAAAATTTTTTGAAACGGAAAGCCATGGCATGAACGAAGATGATGTTGCCAAGATAACATCGAGCACCATGAGGGAGACCGCAATAATGATACTTGAAACTGCATATGGCACAAAGTTATCGGAAAAGGAAAAAGAAGAGCTCATGGATTTAGATATAAACGATCTCCAGGATAAGTTAAGAGAAATATTCAGGGACAAGAAGGCAGATATTCTTAATAACGGAAACCGGCATAAGACAATACCAGAAGGGGAACTGGAATCATACCTTAACAGGGGATGGGAACTGGTGCAGATATACCCCCGGGGAGACAAGGCAGTTGTACGGCTACCCCCTGATCATAACTGGGAAAGATGAATAAAATTGACCTAAAATCTCCAATATTCGTTTTTTATTGCTACAATATTATCCACTGGGTCAGAAATAACCTCCATATCACTACACTTTATAATATACAATATAGATTCGAAGTCAGATCTAACAGGTTTATACTGCTGTAACTTTATTTAAATCACTGTTGTACTAGATTCTTTAAGTTTTCTGCCTCATCAAACAGTATTTCCTTAAATTTTTTGTAATTTTCATCAATCATCTTTTTATTGCTCTCCTCAATGGCGATAATTCTATCAATAATGATTTTTTTAAAAAGCCAGGGGTAGATTTTATAGGCATTTGGAAAGACATCTTCCCATTCAACGAGAGATGAATACATAGCAAATAGTTCTAAAATAGTTGGAAATGAACTGCCAATATTATAGAAATTAAATAGGCAGTGTCTTATTTGGAGCTCAGAATAAGGAACATAATCATGAGTGTCAATTTTTGACAAATTCTCCCTTACCCATTCTTCAGTTCTATGTCTGTCTACAGTATCTGAATTTTTGATTTCTTCAATAAGTTTTCCATAAGAACTTATTTCTTCAATTCTCTTTATTAGCTTGAAAATCATGTTTTTGTCCATTTTTGTTGTACTATTCATTTCCCTATTATTCAGCACAAAAGCTTTAAAGTCTCTGGATGTAACTTTGCCATTCAAATATGAAAGGGAAATATCTGCAAAAACACTTATTAAATAATTTTTAATTATAAATCTTATAAATTCATCATTGTTTAACACTATATTTTTTACTATGTCTTTGAATACGGTGATTTTTCTGGGGTTGCCTAAGGCAATTATAATACTGTTGAATTGACTCTCTGCATCAGGGGATAATCTAAATGTCCTAGGTACTGTATGGCTTTCTTCTTTTTCCAGGATATTGAATTGCCTGCTAGGGGAATATCCACTGATACTGGTGCTATTTGATGGAGAAACAAAATCCATATACAAGGAAGAACCCATTACATTGTACCTGCATATTGCATAAGAAACTATGTCGTTTTCATCGTATTCTAAAGAAATTGTATTGTGCATATTACCTATTATAGCCCAGGTTTTCAGCCGCATAGAATAATCCTGTAATATTCTTACGGACAGTACTTGTCTATTGTTTTCCATATTCCAATATTCATATCGTATATGTAAACATTTTGTATTATTAAACTGATAAATAATATGATAAAAAGCAAATATATATTTTTGTTATTACAAAAACTATAAATATAAATATTAAATATCATGTATAGATTACAAATGTATGTACAAATATACAATTGTATTTAGAATTTAAATGAGGTATAATATGGCAATCAGATATAAAATAGATTTACGGAAGTACACTGTATTGGTATGTTACAACATAGAATATCTAAAAGTATGGAAAAATGGAAATATGCATGCCGGTGTATTAAAGGTTGAATCAGCTAGATTGCAGATAAAATATCCCAAAGAGGTGAAAAGTTAAAATGAAAAAAACAGAAGACCTCTTTTTCGAAAGCATAGAATCATATCACTATTTAATTTCTCTCGACTATTTAAACGGTATTAAATACCTTTATTATCCACCCTTTCTGAATTTTATACTGGAAAGCCTGCTAAAAATGAGGTGCAAAAATGACTAATGTAGACATCAGACCACTGAAGAATAAGGCCATAAATTTTCACGATCCTGTAAAAACTTTGATTTTAACTGAAAGAGAAATTTTAGGCAGCAACGAATTTATCGGAAAACTGTGTACCTGGCTGAGGCTGAACGAGATGGAAGAAGCACGAAATGAGGTGAGCAAATGAAAAATGTAATTAAAAAAACTGTAACCCAATCGTGCCGTCACGGTATATATATTTTATCAGATGATAAACACAAAAAGCCACTACGCTACTCGATCGATTCAATTGTAACGGGAATTATTAGAAACACAATCGAGGTAAAATTAATTGACAGTAAAATTTCCTCTGTTAATAGTGAAGAGAACATCAACATAACCGGTAAGGAACTAATCAAAAACATAGCTATAGCCTGGATTTTCTTGAAATGTTGGATACCTTGGTTTGAGGTGTTTAGAAATGAGTAATCCAGACAGTGAAATAAAAAATATTTTGGATAATCAAGACCCAGCATATTCTTATTTTTATAATGATTACACGGAACTTTTTAATTACAATCAGGATGGATCATATTTTTATGGAATGAGTGTTGCCAAGGCTTTAGTTAAAACAGCCGAAAATGCAGAAACAATAGGATTAAGAAAGGAACTGATTTCACAATATCTCTATGGGAGCTCAGCATGGAATTTCCTAACAAATCAGGAAAAAACAAAAATTTTGAAGCGTTTCAAGATAAATCAAGATGCCGGGGGCGAAAATTACAATGATCTTTATTTCCCTGGTGCTATACATATAGTTGAGGCATTGACTTCAAAATTTAAATTTAAAACAATCCCAGAAATTGGAACGGATAGAGAAAATATTTATTATTTTAATGGACAAATATTTGAGCGTGGCGAAGAAATCATAAAAACTCAGGCACACAATGAATATGTAAAACAATGGCAGGAAATGTTCGATGAGGCTGGGGAATCAGGTAATTCGGATAAAATTGCAAGACTGCGAACAAGAATAAAAAATGCATTGCATACAGGACCGACATCAAACCAAATAAATGAAGTATTAGCGATGATCAGGCGAACTACTTTTACAACTGAGCAGATGAATCCATCTTTCTATATTCCTTTTAAAAACGGGCTTCTGAATCTGAAAACAAGAAAAGTGGAGCAGTTCTCCACTGATTTTTTCTTTACGTACCAAATCAATGCTAATCTACTTCTTGGTGCAAATTTAACCTTGAATGATACTCCTCTCTTTGCAAACCTGCTTCGTACTGCATATCATGAGACTGATATTCCTACGGTGCTATCATATTTTGCATATTCATTTTACCCCAATCTTCCTGCACACCGTGTATTATTTATCCTCGGGAGGGAAAGAATAGGAAAAGGGACCAGTGTGAGAATTTTACAGGGACTCATGCCTATCGGTTCAGGTTCTATATCCCTTGCAAGGCTTCTCACTTCCGAGCGTTTCCAGTTCACCGGTATAGAGGGAAAAAATCTTTTAATTGACAGCGAGACTAAGAGAAAATTCAGAAAAGGGACAATCCTGGATTGGTCCTCTTTTTGCAACCTATTCGGGCAGGATACCTTATCCATAGAACCGAAAGGGAAAGAGTCACATGACTATGTCAGTTCAGCGAAAGGAATATTCCTGGGCAATCTTCCTTTCATTCCTGTTGATAACCCACCTGCCATCTCCAGAATTCTGATTGTTCAAACCCGGAACGAGAGACCTAAAAATGAGGTAAAAGACCTGCATGTAAAGATTCTAAATGCGGAAAGAGATAAAATAGCAACCTTGCTGATGCAGCAGTTATTTGACCTTATGGATAATGATTTTAATTTCCCTGGGCAGCTTACAGATGAAGAAACCAGTGCAATCCTAGATCAGTTGTCCAATCCTGTTGATCTATTTATCGAGGAGGCAACTGAACCTGCTGAAAATGAATCAGTAACAGTTGATAATGCCTATACACGGTTTGGTGACTGGTGCAACTCGAAGGGGATACCAACAATTGCCAGGCAGACTTTCGTAAAGAAATTCGGCTATACATATCCAAAAAAGAGGCTGGGTCCACGAGGAAATCGTTACTACGCCTTCATGGAGTGTAATTTGATTGATGATTATCTCAATGTTGACATTGACAATAAAAAACAAGTTGGGCACGGAAATAATCACATAGAAACTCTGAAATACAAAGATTCAAGAAATAAGAATTTGGTGTCCAACTTGGGAACACTACCTTTAGGCGAAAAAAACGAATATGTGAATAGGCAAAATGACAATAAATATACTAAAGATGATGCACCAAAGTTGGGCACGGATAATTTCACTTCTAGAAATCAAGAAAATAAGGCTCCCGATAATACTGAACCCGTGTCCAACTTACTTGGAGATTTTTCACAGTCTCAACAATCTATATCACAGGAGACTGATACAACAAATTCTTCTTGCCGGAAAAAAAGCATTTATTACTATCAATTAAATGCAAACTTCGATAAATACGGATACGAATTTTTTAAGAATTCGGACATAGAATTACAGAGTTCTAGAACATTCTATATCAACGGCAGCACAAAAATAAAATTCATGCTCTATCAGCTGTTCATGACTGAAGAACCCAAAAACACACCGTATGGATGGCTTTCTTTTCTCAGGGATAGCAGGGCATTGTCATCGGTAAAAGAGTATAATGCACTTTCTAAGGGTGATCGGAAATGATTTTCGCAGATATTATTTACATGGATGCATAGCACATGCAATGATCTATTTTGTCAGGAATTACGGATATATGGTACTGATTCTGCATATTATACATCTAAAATATATGACTACATATTTGATAATATCCACTCTTTACCTGTGATTGATACTAATAAGAGAAGAGATATAGTAAATTAGACTCTTACAGTAAGCAGAAGAATAGGAATAGAGCTGATAAAAGAATATTCATGAATGTATTCCATGAGGTGGGAGATTGGAAGGACATTCTCCATACTTGAGGGCATAATGGGTTCTGAGAATATATTATGGTATTTTAATAACAGGGATTATGATAATTAATTGGACTTAAGGAAATTGCATATAATTTAATGGCGATATCAAATATTGAATTTTGGAATGGTGCAAGGAAAATAATGAAAATAGTCCGTTGCTAAAATGTTAGACAGCCTATATAATTCATCGCAGTCATTATCATTCTAAAGCAAATTACTAGTCAATTAATATAAATCTATTTAGTAGGCTATACAATAGATTTTTAAAATTAAACACAATGGCTGACGGTGAGTAGAAAATTACTCTTTGCACAATTTAATCCACGAAAATTTATGTTCGTTAAAACGGTCAAACTAAGACTCTATATAATTTTTTCAGTAATACTTGTTTTTGGACTTTATCTGGATAATTATAAATTTACATCTCAATTTGCTTTAATATTGTTCTTTTTAACTTTTGCCTTTTTTATTCATGGAAAACGTGCAGGAGCCCTCTCATATGCTGGAGTAATATACACTAGGTCATTCTTCAGAAATGAAAGGGATGATAGAATGATACGGGTAAAGATAAGAAGCTTGGATTTATTAAATTATATAAGTGAGAAAAGCAACCAAAATGTCCTAATATGCGGTACAAGCGGCCAGGGTAAGAGCAGGCTAATGAGGTATCTTTTGTATTTATCAAGTGAAAATAAGGTAATATTTTCTTATAAGGAGAATGATGATTATTTAAAAATGGGATATAATGTTTTCGACATAAAATCGGAAATGCCGGACCCTTTTAAGGACACTGAAGCATTTGTAAATGCGTTTCTTATAACATATCCAATACAGAACATGGGTATTATTTCCCAGTATATCCCAATTTTCTTAAGGGACATGGCTAAAATTTCACTGGACTGGAATGATTTTTTATCGAATCTTAATATCAAGCTTAAAAGTTCAAAAGATCAGATACAGAGAAGTGCATATCTATTTATTATAGAACATTCCAAATCCTTAATTGGTTCTAATTATAAAAAAGAAATTAGAATAGGAGAGCAAGATATTGTACTGGATTTTTCAAGAGTAAATGAAAGTTCTAAAACTTTCTATTCTGAATTGATATTGAGGATATTATGGAAGGAATTGACCCAGAATAGAAAAAAAATCATCATATGCATTGATGAAGCACACCGTTTGCTTTACAATTTTGAAAGATACCAATCTATCTATATTGAAATGTCCAGAGAAATACGTGCATTCGGAAAGTTATGGACCAGCACGCAAAATTTTTCAGATATACCAAGCTATGTTAGAAATCAATTTGCAACACAATTTGTATTTAACAGTTCGATCAAGGACGATCTTAATGAATTTTCGGCTATTGACCAAAAGCTTAGGTGGGCGGTGGCCAATATGCCGAGGCATTGCTTCACCGATGCCCGTTATCCCTGGGTTTTTAAGGTAATACCAGAATTTTTAATATACTGGTATCCTCTGGATATAGATAATGCCAAAACTGTTATAAATGCAGTGAACTACGATGATGAGGTTGTGAAAATATTGAGGGATAATGTATATAGTATTCCCACTCTGATTGAAATAATTTCCAAGAATTATGGAATAGACGAGAATACAGTTAAAATTAACGTAAAAAATTCAATAAACACATTAGTAAA
>JAKAAK010000005.1 GCA_021797025.1 Thermoplasmata archaeon | reverse complement strand
AGATATTCAATAACTTTATTATAATGAAACCAAAGAAGAGCAGGCATAAGAAGAAAAAGATACCCACGGACTGTGGGGAATGTATGCCCGTGGAGGGGAAACCTATACCTGATAAGGCAAGTTTTTCCGTAGAAGCGGGAAGCCCTGATCTTTAGATAGGGGAGGATGTCACCATAATAGGCATAAATATACCATAAAGAGAAACAAAGAAATAGCCGGTTTATAAATGATATGGATAAAACATTTAAAAGATGATGGACTATTATAAACATGAACTACATAGAATCACATTTCGAATACATGCTTTCTGGTAAAAAAGTAATTATTGCAAGCTCTGCAAGCATTTCAATATATAGAATTCCTGATTTGATAAGGGATATAAAGCGGGAAGGAGCCAAGGTTGTCTCGGTAATGAGCAATTCGGCTGTTGCAATGATAGGAAAAACTATCATGGAATGGGCAACTGGAAATCCTGTTGTTACAGAAATTACAGGAAACATAGAGCATATATCCATGTTTGACAAAGATACAACACTCCTAGTGGCACCGGCATCCTATAATACCATCGGTAAAATGGCAAAGGGTATTTCAGACAGTATACCATCACTATTTTTTTCCTACGCCCTAGGCCATGGAAATAAAATTGTCGTTGTTCCAGCAATGCACAGGGATATGATGGAAAATCCTGTAAATAAGGAAAATATCGAAATTCTTAAAAAGCATGGTGCTCTTGTTGTGGACCCTGAATATGACGAGACAAAGGCAAAAATAGCAGACAATGACAGAATCATAGATCACCTGTGCAGAGCAGTTTACGGTGATGAGCTCAATGGAAAGAAAGTGCTTATAATATCTGGAAGAAGTGAGCTTTCAATAGACCCGGTAAGAGTAATAACCAACAGATCTTCAGGATATACAGGTTACTGGATGGCAAGGAATGCCTTCAGGCTCGGGGCATCAGTCATAACCTATGTTGGAAACTCACAGTATAGCATACCATCATACGTAACTTATATGGAGAAATTTAACCTCAGAGAAATCATAATAGAGATAAATACATATATAACCATCGAAAAATATGATTATATGCTGATGCCAATGGCTTTAATGGATTTTGATACCAAAGAAAATAAAACAAAACTTGATAGTGGATCGGAACAGAACATCCTGTTGACCCCAAGGCCGAAGGTCCGGGATAGAATCAGGGATATGGCACCCGGGGCACTGATGGTACTGTTCAACCTTGACAGTGAAAAATCATTCGATAAGAAAAAATTTGAGAAATCAGATCCGGACTTAATAGTATTAAACAGCTTCAAGAAATCGCCCTTCGGTGAAACCGATAATGATTACACAATCATTACAGGTGATAAAAAAGATGAACTAAAAAATATGAATAAAGCCGATCTTTCCCTGGAGATATTCAGGCGACTAAAGGATATGAAAAGGGATCCAGGAGAACCAGGAATGAACTCACTTATTCTTTAATTTTATTATAATTCTAGCTGTTCCATGGGTATCACCATAGCTTATTGCATCTATATTGGATACTATCAGTTCATATATAATGATATAGAAAAAATTAAAATCATATAATCCATTCAATAATAATGCCTTTCATAATATTTGTGGATTTTGATTACTTCTATGCTCAGGTGGAGGAAATTATGAATCCTTCTATTAAAGACAAACCTGTAGTTGTCTGTGTATATTCGGGCAGAACTGAAAACAGTGGTGCTGTGGCAACTTCAAACTACATAGCCAGATCAATAGGTATCAAATCTGGCATGCCGCTTCCACAGGCCTTGAAGATCGGAAAGGATAATGCGGTATTTATACCGATCAGGCATGATTTCTATAAGGAATTTTCAGATAAAGTTATGAAAACCATATCTTCCTATTCTGATAAGATGGAAATTGCAAGCATAGATGAAGCTTATATAGACGTAACAGAGGAGTGTGATAGTTTTAATGAGGCGATTACTCTTGCTCAAGAGATCAAGGAAAAAATCTTTAAAGCTCATGGTATGAAGGCATCGCTAGGAGTTTCGATTAATAAGGTCATAGCCAAAATTCTCGGGGATATGGCTAAACCGGATGGATTAAAATATATTAATCCTGAGCAGGTGGATGATTTTTTGAACAAACTTGAAATTAACAGAATTCCGGGAGTAGGGTCTGTTCTGTCATCTAAATTGAAGGAGGCAGGAATACATTATATCCGAGACATTCTCAGGGCGGAACCTGATAAAATGAAGGAAATCCTCGGCAATGCAAAATACAATTACCTTGTGGATATCGCTGAAAACAAATATAGCAAGCCCGTGGAAGAGCGGGTTAGAAAAAACTTTGGCAGATACATGACACTTCGGGAGAACACCAGGGATCCAGATATAATTATTCCTGTAGTAAAAAAGGCCGTTGATTCTGCATATGACAAGGCGCCAGGAATACCCGGGGAAATATCTGTACTAGGTATCATGGAGGATCTTGATATAATTTCCAGATCACATTCGAGTGGCAGAATTACAAGGGAAAATGCCTATCCTATTGCCATCAATCTTATAAACAGGATACTGGAAGAGGATAGCAGGAATTTCAGACGTATTGGTATCAGAATAGGCCGGATAAGCAACAACGAAAGCCTTGATGATTTTTTCGGTGTTTAAATGTCAATACAATGGAATTCAGGAAGATATATTAATATATATAAAATTGAAGCCGATCCTGAAAATCGTGATATACTCATGAGGGAATTACGAGAGAATGATCCTTATATTTACGATCTAAGAGTTGAATCCCATAGAATCGAATTATCATACTTTTATCATATAAATAAGAAAACTATTGAAAGGATGGGAACAAATTTTTTCACTTCCGGAATTGACTTTATTCAGGGTGCAACATCATTTAACTTTGCCTTATATCTGATTAATGAGGAGCGTTACTGGGAGGCCCATGAAGTTCTTGAAAACTATTGGCAGGAATCGGAAGGAATAGAAAAAATCACATACCAGTATATAATACTTTTATGTGTTGCCGGAGTTCATATGCAGCGTGGTCACCGTGATATATGCAGGAATGTAATGGAAAGAGCAAATAAAATGAAAATTATTGATAAAATTGGTTATATAGACCTTGCCTCCATAAAAAGTGAAAAATTATCCAATCCATGTGCTCCACTGAATAAAATTATATCATATGTTGAAAACCGCAAAATCTAGACAAAAATATTCCATCTCAGAATATCCTTAGAAATACAATAATTTTATAAAAAAACCGATATTTCAACTTCTATAACTTTCTAAGCATATCGAGATAATCGATAAGGTCTTCATAGTCACGAATGAGATGTAATATGTCTATCCCGAGGGCTTCCATCATTGTAAGTGCCAGTGATAAATTTTCCTCATTCTCCTCAGAAAGCTTTTGCGTATTCAATTTATCATAAATCTCATTGAAATTCTTCTCCGCCTGCTCTCTGAATTCATCCAGCTTTGCTGTAATATCATCCTCTCTTTTCTTCATTTCTTCTACGCTATCCATTGAACAAAATCATTAGAAAATATAAAGCCTTTTGGTTATTCCATTACTGCACCTTTAGAAGAGGATGTAACCAGCTTTGCATATTGATTAAGTAATCCAGTTTTATATCTTATTTCCGGTTTTTTCCACTCTTTTAGCCTTGTTTTTATTTCATCTTCATCCACAAGAAGGTTAATTTTCCTGTTTGGTCCATCTATCTCTATAAGGTCCCCGTCATGGACAACTGCTATTACTCCTCCATCCATGGCCTCCGGTGCAATATGCCCTATCATTATGCCCCTGGTGGCGCCGGAAAATCTCCCATCCGTTATTAATGCAACGCTATCCCCGAGGCCTTCGCCTATGAGTTCAGAGGTAACAGAAAGCATTTCTCTCATTCCTGGCCCTCCCTTTGGCCCTTCATACCGTATAACAACTGTGTCTCCCGGATTTATTTTTTTATCCTTTATGGCTTTGAATGTTTCCTCCTCAGAATCGAATACTTTGGCAGGGCCCTTATGATATTTTACCTTGGATGCAGAGCTTTTAAAAACACTTCCCTCTTTGGCAAGATTTCCCTTCAGAATATTTATGCCACCGTCCCGATTAAATGGTTTACCAAAATCAGAAATTATATCCCCCTTTGTATATATTTTTATATCCTTCAGGTTCTCCCTTATGGTTTTACCTGTAACAGTCATCTGTTCACCGTCTAAAAGTCCGTGGTCAAGTAAAACCTTCATCAAAACTGGCACACCACCTACTTTGTCCAGATCTGCCATCACATATTGGCCGGACGGTTTCATATTAACTATTTCCGGAACCTTTCTGGAAATTCTTTCAAAATCATCAAGCGATAGCTTCAATCCAGCCTCATGTGCAATTGCCAGTAAATGCAGGACTGCATTGGTAGAACCTCCTGATGCCATCAAAACTGTTATTGCATTGTAAAATGATTCTTCTGTCAGTATATCTCTTGGCTTTAAACCGGTTTCAAGAAGATTCATGACAGCCTGACCTGTTCTGTATGCATATTCCTGTTTTGCACCATCAACCGCAGGTGGAGAGGCGCTTCCAGGAAGTGCAAGCCCGAGTACTTCGGTCATCATTGCCATTGTATTTGCAGTATACAATCCCCCACAGGAACCGGCAGTGGGTATGGCGTTATCCTCCATAAGCTTAAAATCCTGCTCCGTCATCTTTCCATTCATATATGCACCAACGGCTTCGAATAGATCACCCACTGCTATCTCTTTTCCCCTGTAATAGCCTGGTAATGTGGTACCTGAATACATAACGATGGAAGGAATATTCATTCGTGCCATGGCCATCATCATACCAGGAGAGGTTTTATCACACCCTGATAGAGCAGCAAAGCCATCGTATCCATGGGCATTTACTGTCAATTCTACGGTATTTGCTATGAGTTCCCTGCTAACCAGCGAATATTTCATTCCCTGAGTGCCCATTGCAATTCCGTCTATGACCACTGGTGTTGTAAAAACTCTCGGAGTACCATTATTGCTCCTTATCCCTTCCTTTGTATGGTTCGCAAGGGATAAAACATGGATATTGCAAGGTCCTGCCTCGTTCCATGCGGCGGCTATTCCAACCATATAATTTTTCAGATCATTATCATTTAGTCCCATTGCCTTCATATATGCACGGTTCGGTGATCTTTCCGGGCCGGCATATGTTATATCAGAACGTTTCATTTTAAAATAAAAGGCAATATTATATTTAATTTTTTTTATAGTTATTTACTAACATTATTATACTTATAAGTATTACATTTTCATGGCAAAAAAGAGATGTATCCAATAGAGAGAAAGATGGATGAGGATGATCTGAAAAGCAGGATTAAGGATAGCTTTGAGAAACTCTCATACAGCCTGACATTTGCAAAAAGCTGGATTCCGAGATTCATGAATAAAAGTATAAAAATATAGGTAATAAACTATAATAACCTCCAGGTTCCAAAATTCTAACACAAAAAAACTAAATAGTATAGATACATAAAGCATATTACCTGTTACATTATATGTATATTGATTGGGCACGTTTGAAATTAACTGTCACGGATACTACATTAAAGTAATTGGGAATATGGTGGCAAACATGAAAAGTGTGAGTAGGTTTATCTAACATCTGTGGCGTATTTTTTAGTAATAGCTTTAGTAGTAGCTTGTCAGTGAGTTTTAGATTTTGCAGGAGTGGTTTATATGAAAGGCTCTGAACTGCTTTTAAAGGCAATGAAAAGGGAAGGCGTAAAAGATCTTTTCGGCATACCGGGATTGTATAACATGCCCTTATATGATTCATTTATTGAGGACGTTGAATCAGGGGAATTGAGGCATATACTCATGAGGCATGAACAGGCAGCTGCCCATGCAGCCGATGGCTATGCCAGGGCTACAGGAAATCCCGGAGTTCTCACTGCTACAGCGGGACCGGGTGTAACAAATATAGTAACCGGTTTAATCACAGCATATCAGGATTCGTCTCCGGTTGTTGCAATCACTGGGGCCGTAAACAGGAATGCAATGGGAAAGCTTTCTTTTCAGGAATCCGATACATTGGGCGTATCATTCCCCGTAACCAAGTATGCTGTAGAGGTCAAAACCGTGCAAGAAATCCCTGTCTGGGTGAAAAATGCATTCTATATAGCCTCTACAGGTAGGCCAGGTCCAGTGGTTGTTGATGTACCCAGGGATGTACAGATGGAGGATATCGGCAGTGTTACATATCCCGATTCTCCAGATGTGCATTATAAACCCTTTGAAACTGTTGTAAATAGAGACATATTGAACAGGATGGCATTAAATCTTATGAAGGCAGAAAAGCCAGTAATACTAGTAGGTACCGGTGTTGTATGGGCCAACGCAACCGATGAAATACTTAAATTATCTGAGTTCCTGGGATGCCCGGTCGTATCAACACTCCCCGGGAAATCCGCAATACCTGCAGATTATCCACTGTATGTTGGTGCAATGGGATATTACGGCAGGGCAGAAGCCAGCATGGTTGCGCTTGAATCGGACCTACTCCTGGCAGTTGGAGCAAGATTCAGTGACCGTACATTTACATCATACGATGAAATGAAGGACACTAAAAAGGTATTCATGTCAATAAACCTGGATCCCACGGATTTTTCCAGAGGTATAAAACCGGATGTTTCAATGGCTGGAAATGCGAAGATACTTGTAAATGAGCTTCTGAATGCGCTCTCCGTTCTGGGCAGGAAAAAGGCTAATTATGCATGGAATCGCAGGGTTAATGAATTGAAGGAATACTACTCGCAGTTCTCACACCCTCCGGATGATGGCTATATGCGTCCATGGCAGATACTCAAAGCACTCAGGGAGGTACTGCCGAGGGATGCAATAATGACAACAGGTGTGGGTCAGCACCAGATGTGGGCTGAAACACACTGGGAAAACCTTGAGCCCCGGTCCTTCTTTTCCTCAACTGGAATGGGAACCATGGGATTCGGATTGCCGTCTGCAATGGGGGCAAAGGTTGGTAGGCCGGATAAGATTGTTGTGGACTACGACGGTGATGGATCTTTCATGATGACCGGAAACAATCTTGCAACTGCCGTGGATGAAAATATCCCTGTAATAGCAGTGGTAAATGATAACAGAACCCTGGGGCTTGTCCGTCAGGTGCAGGATATGTTCCAGAATAGAAGAATAGTGGGCGTGGACTACGGCAATTCCCCAAATATATTGAAATATGCCGAATCATTCGGTGCCGATGCGTTTGAAGCACATAACTATTCAGATATAATGGAATACGTGAGAACTGCAATAAGGGAAAATGTCCCCTCGGTGATCAGGGTTCCGGTAAATAAGGAGGAGCTTGCGCTACCAACATTACCGCCCGGCGGAAAATTAAGTGAGGTGATCGTCAGTGATCCCAGACAAAACAATAAAAATTGAAGGATATTACAGGGATGCCGGACTTCTGGAGAGAATAGCAGCTAATTTCAGGAGATTCTGGCTTGATATAAAATGGATGGACATGAAGGTAGAGGATAATGGAAAATGTACGGTGTATATGTCCATTCAAGATCGAAGCGGGCTCGGCAACCTGGATCTTTCCCTTGTAACCCTGAGCAAGATGGTGGATATTGACTTCGTGGAGGAACTTGAGGGAACTACCTGCAAAGAATTTGAAATTAAATATAATAAGGCAAAGAAATACGAATGGGGTGTTATAAGTGAGTAAAATACTTGGAAAGGTTTACACAGAAAATGATGCAGATTTAAAATATGTTAGGGATAAGAATATTGCTGTTCTGGGCTATGGAAGCCAGGGAAGGGCATGGGTTCTTAACCTGCTTGATTCGGGGCTCAAGGTCAAACTTGGCCTTGAAAGGGAAGGCAACTCATGGAAGAAGGCTATTGAGGATGGGGTAACCCCGGTAAAGACCGAAGAGGCCCTGAAGGATGCCGACATTGTTATATTTCTGGTTCCTGACATGGTTCAGAGGAAGATATACAATGAAAAGGTAAAGCCGGTTCTCAAGGAGGGCATGGACCTGGTATTTGCGCACGGATTCAATATACATTACAAGCTGATTCAGCCACCGGAGTATGTTGATGTTTACATGGCTGCGCCAAAGGCTCCCGGTCCGTCTGTTAGGGAATTTTTCGTAAAGGGTGGAGGTGTTCCTGTGCTGGTCGGCGTACATCAGGATCATTCTGGCAAGGCACTGAACAAGTCCCTAGCCATAGCAAAGGCACTAGGTGCCACAAAGGCAGGTGTGCTGGAAACCTCTTTCAAGGAGGAAACTGAAACAGATCTCATGGGGGAGCAGCTGGATCTTGTGGGTGGATTGACAGCCATGCTCAGATCAGCATTCCAGACAATAGTTGAACTGGGATACAGGCCGGAAATGGCATACTTTGAGGCAATCAATGAAATGAAGCTGATAACGGATCAGATATATCAAAGCGGGTTATCCGGAATGATGCGGGCTGTCTCAGATACTGCAAAATATGGCGGGTTAACCGTTGGCCCGTATGTAATCAATGAGGATGTAAAAAGAAGAATGAAGGAAAAGGCCCAGAGAATCCAGAGTGGAAAATTTGCGGATGAATGGATAGAGGAATACGACGAAGGTTCAAAAAAACTCAAATCGCTCATGGACGACCTTGACAATTCCCTTGAGGAACAGGTTGGCAGAGAGCTCAGGGAGATAGTTCTGAGAGGACAGCCAAAAAAATAATTTCCATAAATGGCATAAATAGTTTATTATATTTTTATATTATAAAGAGCAACAATAGAATTGCCATGCCTATTATTATTGCAGTAAATAGAAACAGCTCTGTTTTTCTTGAATTATATTTATTGTTATCCAGATCCTTTTCATTTGTAACGTATTCAATATAACCGTAGGCAATGGTTATCATTCCAACTACTATCATCACTTCTCCTGCTATCAGCGAATCGCTGAATGATGAGGTTACCTTGCCCTCCAGAGCGTCAAGAAATATAACAAATTTTGCAATAACGAACCCGAAACCCATGAGTGATATGCCCGTTCTCATCCAGGCGAGAAAAGTCCTCTTGTTTGCAAAGTGATCAGTATTGGAAGACATTTTAATTCAATAACAAATTACAATATAATACTTATTATAAATTTTTGAGTGAATCCTGTTCTGAATTATCCTTCGGGAACAGGCTGCGGCTTATTCCATTTTCATCTAAATAATCAAAAATGTTATAGTATAATTTTTTCTTTTTGCCCAGCATATTAAAAGTTTTGAAGTTAAAGCACAGATGGCAGGTTTCCACCTTTGATTCGAGAAAATAGCAATTTCCCGATCTGTTGAAAATGCACTTCTCTTCCACGCTTCCATCTACCATAAATTCCTATAATTGTATTGTATTAAAAACTTTCTAAAAGAAGATCCGCCTGCCTGAGTAGGTAAGCTTTGTTCTTCCGAATTCATCCATTTTTCTCAATTGATCAATGGTGAAAACAGGGCCGTCACGGCATACCTGATAACCGTTTATTGAACAGGAATCACATATGCCTATTCCGCATTTCATGGATCTTTCCAGTGAAAACTGGCAGGAGATTTCCATACCCTTCAAATAATTGAATACTGCCTTGAGCATAATTTCCGGTCCGCACACATAAACCATGTCAAAATTTTCCATATCCATGTCCTTCAGCGCTTCTGTGGCAAATCCTTTTATCCCCAATGTGCCATCGTCTGTTACAATCCTCAAATTTTCTGGATTAAATTTAGATGATAAAATAATATCTCCAGATGTTTTTCCAGATAATATGGCGGTAGTGTCTTTATCAGCCAGCGGTATCAGCGGGGCTATGCCACTTCCGGCTCCTATGATCAGTTTTCTTCCATTCACATGGGTAAAACCATTTCCATAGGGCCCTTCGTAAAATATTCTATCACCTGGTTTCATACCCGCAATCTTTGCCGATGCCTCACCGTATACCTTTACAGTAATGCTTTTCGGATTCACAGTAGAAGAAAATGATAATGGAATCTGGTTTATACCCGGAACCCATGCCATAATAAACTGCCCCGGAATGATTTCTATATCATCATTGAATACCAGTGTGCTGACATTTTCTGCTTCCCTTATATTCTCTATAACGCTAAAATACCTCATCTGATTGCCACCCCCACAAGGTCTTCCACTTTTTCTATGGAATTCATTTCCATATAATTTCTCAGTCCCTCAGAGAGATCCCTGAAAACAGATATTCCTCTGGATGAAAGCACGGAGCCGATCTGGACGGCGGAAGCACCTGCCATAATGTATTCAATGGCATCCTCAGCTGTATTTATTCCACCAACACCGATTACAGGTTTACCTGTTTCCCTTTTAACCTCATAAACATACCTGATTCCAACGGGCTTTATTGATTTTCCACTTAGGCCGCCATAAATATTGCTGAGAACCGGCATTCTGGCATTTATATCTATTTTCATGGCCTTCAATGTATTGATCAGAACATATCCATCGCATTTTGATGCGGCATCTGCCTGCTTTATCATATCCGATGTATTCGGTGACAGCTTTGCATAGACCGGGATATTAATTCTTGATTTGACCTCCTCAACTATTGCTGTTACCAGTTCCGGGTCTGAACCCACCTCCATGCCATAACCGTTTACATGGGGGCAGGATAAATTAAGCTCAACTCCTGATGCTCCGTAATTTTCCATTCTTTTTGCAAGTTCTGCAAACTCTTCAGGGCTCTGTCCGAATATACTGCCTATAACAGGTTTTCCCGCACGCAGTGCTATCTTAATCTCATCTCCATAATTCTCTATTCCCGGATTCGATAAGCCTATTGCATTTATGGTAAAGTTATCGTCTGAATAAACAACAGGCGGGTCAAACCCCTTTCTTTCGGAAGATCCTATTGATTTGGTTACTGCTGCGCCCGCACCGGATTCAAGTATCCTCTGAATGGTATAACCATTCTCATCAAGAATTCCAGAAGCAAGGATAAATGGGTTCCCGAGCTTTATTCCTATGTCAGTTTCCAGTTGCATATACTTCCCTATCTGTTACTTATATGTAAACAATTCCAATCAGGAGGACTCCATAAGGTCAGTGGGAAAATTCCGCAGCTGAATGGAATTTTTAATGGGGAAATTATTATAATTATAAGCCAACACGTAAGGAAGCATTATTTCCTTATCAGTAAGAAACATATTACCGCCCATCTCGGAAAAATGAATGCAGGTGTCAACATACTTGTAATTCATGGCAATATTCTGTGTGAACGAAAGATAGCTGGATATTCTCTTATATGTTAGATTATTGTTTATAATCACAGTTGAAGCCCCGTTTATAATGGTATCCATGAGATCATTTTCCGTTTCAGGGTAATTCATTACAGTAAGTTCAAAAAATTTTGCCAGTTCATCATATAATTTTAGGTTCAGATACCTATTTCTTAATGCGTCGTAATCTATTACAAAAATGGAATCAACTTTTAATTTCAAAATCTGGAAGATGCTGTCGTAGTTTGAAACCTTTTTATCCTCTATTGTGACACAGTACAATAAATTAGAATGTAAGGATGCTTAATTAAGCTTTTTATAAAAAATCCCATGCAAAAATATCAGATTCCCATGAAATTTGAATAATAATTTCTATATATATTCCTTAATATCTATCAATGTTTCTGTGTCCCCCGGCACAGAAAATAAAAAACCCCTGAAATTATAATCCTTCAATTTATAAATGAAAGAGTGCAGTTCACCTAGTTCCACAGAAGGCTGATTTATCCTCTCAACTATTTCACCATTTTTTCCCGTTTTGACTATTATATACGGTATGAGCTTTTCGGTCTTTATTTTATCCAGGATGGAAAGGTCCCCGAAGTTTACTACAAGAAATATGTTTGCACCCTTCTCCATCCTTGTTTTTATATCATTCAGCGGTTTCCTGAAACTCAGTATAACACCAGATTCAACGCCCCTTCTTATTGCGAGTTTCATGGCATCAATTGAACCTATTTCATTGAATTCATTCCCGAATCTGGGTTTATCTCCCTGTGTAAATATAACAGAGGCTTTAATGGCCTTTGCTGCGGTAATCACTGATCGCAGTTTTAATTCATTGATATCCTTCAGCCTCTGATTCATGATTATTTCCTTGTGCGGATAAGTTTCCCGAATCATATAGCCTATAAGTTCCGGTGGCATTGTGGGGTATCCAAGGGGATTGTCCGGTATATTGAAGCCGTCAAAATTTATTAA
This sequence comes from Thermoplasmata archaeon, assembly GCA_021797025.1. The sequence goes on along the minus strand of JAKAAK010000005.1, from coordinate 17,446 downwards.
TTTCTGTAAATTTTTTTCTACATTTTGGAGGTTTCTGGAAGGATAAATTTCAGCATAAATTCTCATTCTTTATCAAAGTGGTTATAAAATAAAGAGTTTTGCATTGATTTAGAATAATATATGCACTATTAATTTTAAATTACCCCTACTAATTGCTCCCAGAACAGGGCTAATTTTTATATGTGTTTGAGATTCCTTTTCATGAGAGAAGAATACAGTTATGGCATTGTGGTTCTATCCAATTTCAATGGAATTTATAAATATCTGCTTCTGAAAAGGGCGGAGGGCTGGCTTGATTTTCCTAAAGGGCATATAGAACAGGGTGAAACCGGTGTGGATGCTGCCATAAGGGAAACAGCTGAAGAAGCAGGCGTAAAAATAGATGAAAAGAGTCTGATTCCATATTTCCATTATGATATAATATACAGATTTGTTTATAATAAGGTGAAAATATTGAAGCATGTGAGAATGTTTATGTCCATTGTACCTAACAGCGTCAGGGTCAGAACATCATATGAGCACAGGGGGTATATCTGGCTGGATTATCAGGAGGCCATGAAAGAACTAAATTTTAAAAACCAGAAAGATTTGCTTGAATATGCCGATTCTTATATCAAAAAGTATATTATAATGGAGTCAATAAATTCGGAATACAAAAAAATATATGAAAACAGGGAGTGGAATTTAAGTAAAAATTTTGTTCCCGGGGAAGGAAATTTAAATTCTAAATTATTTTTCATTGGCCAGGCACCGGGCAGGAACGAAGACATTGAAAGAAGGCCTTTTATAGGAAGAAGTGGTAAATTGCTTGATAGCCTTATTGAGGGAATAGGACTGCACAGAGAAGATGTTTATATAACCAGTGTTGTACAGTTTTTCCCGCCGGATAACAGGGCGCCTACAGATGAGGAAATCTCAATATGCATGCCCTTTCTGAAGAAACAGATTGAAATTGTGAATCCGGGAATTATTATACTTCTGGGTTCAACTGCCATGCGATCGCTGCTCAATCTGAAAGCTGTTACAGAATACCATGGCAAAATACTTGAAAATAAATATCTGATCACGTTGCATCCGGCAGCAGCTCTCAGAAATCCGGCCAGCCTAGAAATCATGAAATCTGATTTTAAAATACTGGATAATTACCTCAAATCACATGGAAACCCCTAGTCTCCCTGCCGTAGATCAGATATAAAATAGCTCCTGCGAAACCTAGTAAATAAACAATGAGAATGAAGTAAGCATATAGATGCACACCTGCACCTGCCAGCAGGAATATAAACATAATGTATACCGCATATCCTGTTAATCTCACACTGCCGATGCCTCTTCCCCTGTATCTGCTCACAAAATTTTCAGGTTCAAGCAACTCTCTGGATCCCCATGCAATCTCCCCGAAAACGGAGCTTATGGCAAGCATCAGGAGCAGAACATCAAGGTTTGATATTACAGTATTAAAGAATACTAATAACATTATCCACATAGCGAACATGCCGGAAAACCCGATCATGGATGTATATTTTCTTCCCGTCCTTCCTATAATAAATCCACCTGCAATACCTGTTGCCGATTCAGCAAATACTGAGAAAAATATAATCAGGTCAGTGAATTGTGGAAAATGAAACGGGCCAAGCACCAGATCGGAAAAGGCAAATCCCACTATTATGGCAATTCCCATCAATGTCAGGGCTATAAATTTTGCCAAATCCCTGAAATTGAATCCTTTAGCAGGTATACCCTTTCCGGTTTCCCATAGAGCACTTTCATTTATCCTGCCCCTTGCTATGATCGATACAAAACCACAGAATATGGCTATTACAATAAGTGCAATTTTCTGGACAAAAACCGAACTGGAAAATAAAATAAAAATAGCCGCCATGACAGTTATGCCGATATTTGCCATATTAGAGGATTCAACTATTGCAGGCCCCCTATATTTTGCCGGAAAATACTCTGCCATTATGGATAGGGAAACTGTCTCATCCCCGCCCAGACCAAATTCCCCAATGAACACAAATATTATTAGAAGAATATAATTATATGTTATCCCGATTCCTATGAGTCCTGCTATGGTTAATCCCATGGTAATGATATAACTGTTTTTCCTGCCTCTCCAGTCTGATAATGCACCCATGGCAATATTTCCTGTCAGTAGACCAGCAGGTGCTGCTCCTATTATATAGTAATAAGCTGAGGATGGAACAAAATACCATGTGGTTATGAGTGGAGCTATGCTCAGCGCAATCCCCCATATAAGAAAGGAAGATGAAGCAGCAAGAAAAATCATCCAGTGTTTACCATTCCATTTTGATAATGCTACTCTTTCCGAAATTTCAGTGTTATATTTTATACTGTTTTCCATAATTTCCCTCCGCCGGCATTGCCCGGATCAGGTTCATGGGGTCGATCCTTATCCTCTCAGCTCCTGGCTCCCCCTAACATTAAAAACATTGCCTTAGATTATATAAAAATTGTGGAGACATCTGTAATGTTCTCAATCACACTATAAGCTTGAGTTCAAAGCCAGCAATGGTAACAATAATACCTACTGCTACCATGACTACAATCCAGAACCTGGCTCTCCCTGCAGTGGATTTACTTATAAACAGCCCCAAAATTGCCAGTGATACATATGAAAGCGATAAAGGTATTGTCTCATTACCTCTGATAATCAGTGAAGATGATAGGGGGATCAGTGCACCAAGGAATCCAAAAAAGGCTGCAATCAGGGCACCCAGAAGCGATTCTATGAATATTTCAATACCCAAATGGCCCTTCAGGAGGTAATCAGTTGATTTCAAATTTAATTGAAGAGCTGTCCTGTGCAACTCCTCATTTAGACCTGCATACTGAGCTATAAAATAACTGAAAGCACCGGCAAAGGCAGATCCGAATGAAATTTTAAAGGATTCAAACATATCTATAGTGCTTTTTCCTATAATTCCCCCGGATGCAAGTATCAGAGCAGTGATTATCCCATCTGAGAGGCCAATACTAACCGGGAATATGTATTTTTTATTCATTTTATTATATGCTTTCCGGTAATAACCTCATCTATGGAATGTATAGCACAGCCCATATCTTCTATAACCTTTACAAGATAATTATAATTGATATTTAATCCTTCAACCGTTATACTGGTCCCCATGGTTTCCATATCCATTTCTGTAACAGTTATCTTCACAGCATCCACACCAGGTACCTCCTCTATGGAACCTGCAAGTTCCGTGAGCGTTGGCCTGTTTAATCCCTTATCAACGTCCAGTAAAATCCTTCTAAGATTCATAAGTTTTTCAAACCTCGGAGCAATTTGGCTATTAGCCATACTCTTCCATTTATATCATTATAGAATTATTATTTATTAACCTTTTCTGATTTTCATACATAATTATTCTTTTTTGCATATTTCGTATAGAATTCAGAGGAGCGACACTATTATAATTACCAGTACGAAGGCAACTATCATATATGTAATATACGCTGATATGGAACTGTTCATAATTTTGTATGCTGTAAATTTTGCAAATTTCCTGTAGGTTTTAGCAATATTTATCATGACCATCCAGAATACATCAACTGTTTCCACTCTGTCCTGATCTGTTCTTGTAGTCATCAGTATTCTTTTCAGTATAAGCCTTATATTGTTTGAATAAGTGAATGAATTGTAGTATTCTCCGTTTTCTATTCCGCCGTTCCAGCGATGTGCAATTCGAGTCCTTGGCTTTCTGAAAACAAGGAATACAATCATTGTAAATACAGTTAAGAGTATTAGTATATAAAGCGGAGTTATCAGCCCGAAATCGGATACACCGAGGCGGGATTCAATCATGAGGCCATTTAATACAAGAACAGAGGGAATGCCCGATATATAGTTTTTTCCGATGACCATGAATGATATGGCAAAGAGGAATACAAGGGTTATGCCGGTTCCGAGTATTGTATAATTCTCCAGATTTTTCCCCTGCGATTTCCTGTGACTATCGGTGAAATAAAACATTTTCAGCATTGCAGCGGTGGCAAATCCCTCTCCCATAGCGATCAGTGAACCTGCTATGATTGAAGCAATACCCAGTGGGCCGTATAGATATGCACCCATGAAAAAAGACTCCAATATCATCCAGATTCCGAGACCCCCCAGAGAAGGGAATAGCCCGGAAAGTGAGGACATTGCAAAAAATTTTCCTGCCTGATTTACAGAGTCTTTTCCTCCGGTAACCGCGCTGAAGTACTCAACACCTGTATGCCCTATTGATATGAACAGCCCTGTTTTTGCTATTGAATGTGCCATGGCAAAAATGGCTATGGAGATAAGGATAAATTCTTTTAAAACACTATCATTGACTGCAATAAATAAGCCGATTGCAGCCATCAGCACCCCGTTGTTTTCTATGGTACTGAATCCTCCCAGGGATTTCATATTTTCAGAGATATAGGCATAAAGAGCCCCGAAGAGTACGGAAATCACACCTATAATGATGAATAGTATGCCTATGTCAGTAGAAACCGGGGAAAGCAGAGCTATTTTCAATATACCGTACACACCCATAAGTGTCATGGTTGCACTGAATATCGCAGAGGAATTAGCCGGAGCACTTCCATGGGCTATGGGAAGCCATTCACTTATCATAAAAGGTGTTAATCCCATTTTTGACATTGCCCCTAAGGCAAATATGAGCAGAACAGTGTCATTGGAAAGCCCTGTAAAGTTAAATGTGCCGGTATAGTAATAGGAAAGCACTGCTGCGGTTATAATCAGCACCGTGCTTACTTCAGAGAACAGCATAAATATATATGCTTCAATGTCGTTTTTCTTGTTTACTGCCACTGTTAAATAGGCCGGTATGGACATAATTTCCCAGCCTGTTATGAAAACAAGAAAGTTATTTGCATATAATATTGTCATCATTCCCGCAATGGTGAGTATGAACAGTGGTGCAAGCCATTTCCCGTATTTTTTTGAATATGGAATTGAAAAAATTGATGTTATTATCCATACAATGGCTGCAATAAGGTAAAAGTATGTTATATAATCAAAAATTTTGAATGTAAGAAGGAAAAACAGGCCGGAGGCTACTGCGGTGATTATATATCCTGCTGTCCTGTATTTTATCGAAATTATTGCGGCAAGGAAAACTGCCATAAGCGGTATGTAGTAATATATCATTTTTTCTCCCTCGCTTCGATTATTGCATTGAGGATCGCTGCTGGCGTGGGCGGGCATCCCGCAATATGAATATCATATTTTTCCATCGCTTCTCTGCCTATAATTCCACCTGAGAGTGCACATGCACCCAATCCTATGACAATTTTCGGATCCGGCATGGCATCATAGGCTTCCTTCAGTATCTTTTCCATTCCATCTGTATGAACTCCCATGACAACAAGGGCATCAGCATGCCTCGGGGTATTTGCCATAAAAATTTTGAATCTGCTGGAATCATACTGTGGAGAAAATAGGGTGGTAAATTCAACATTGCAGGCACCGCATGTTCCCGAGTCAACCGGATAAAGGTATATGGATTTTCTGAATATATCCGGAACCGGTTTCTTCACCGAATAAGCATTCTGCTTACCTGTGGGAGTAAGATCGCACTGCCTGCAGAAAATGCATCTGTCCATATCCCACTTATTATCTTTCAGCGCTTCCGTGGGGCAGTTATAATCACTTATTCCCTCCAGCAGGGAAGGATACATAATCTCATACTCCGTCAGCTTCTCGGTTTTGATTCTCTTCCTCAAGCCGCTTATGAACCAGTTCACTGTAAATTCACCTCCAGTTCTGATATCCAGATGCCGAAACTTTCCCATACAAAGAAGAAATCAGTAAAAATATTGTTATTCTTCAGTGCATATCTGAAATTCTGCATATTGAGATGTGAAGGCGGTGACATCTGTATGTCCATTAATCTGCCTTCTTTTATTTTTACATAGTAAAAGAGATCTCCAGCAGGTGATTCTATTCTGGCAGCACCTTCCCCTGATCCCTTTAATTCCACCTTATTCCTGCTGTAAGCCTTTTTAATATCATATGATTCTATAATATTTATGGATTCAAATATTTCTCTGACCCTTACCAGAAATCTGGAGAATGTATCACCATTCTTTTCAAGTACCAAATTATATTTTCCATAGATCAGGGACTGAGAATCCAACCTGGCATCGTATCTGAAATTTCCCGCACGGGCTGCTGGGCCTGTCGATTTTGAATCTACCATAATTCCGTTTTCCTGAATTCTATCCAGAAATATTTTAGAGGAAAGCAGGCCATCATAAATAGACCTGAACTGCTTTTCAACAGAACTCAGCTTTATTTTTGCAAAATCTCCATCAATAGAATTTATGCCATTTACGGAAAAATAGTATCTGTGGCCGAAGGCACCGGAGATTATTCTCGCAACCTCCTCCCTCAGAAGTAACAGCTGTTTTTCCGGCACGGCGAATCCTGCAGATTCACATAAGCCTTTTATTACATCAATATTGGATCGTATCCTCTCCAGCTCGATTTCTACAATCCTTGCATTATTGAGCTCCCCATTCTCAATGTTCAATGCATCCTCCACAGCCAGTGCATAGGCTATACTGTGTGATGCTGAATGGAATCCATTGATACGTTCAACCCTGAGCATTGCTTCTGAAATAGTGTTTCCCGTTATGTTAATATTCCTTCTTTTAAATCCTGAATTTATGATAACATCCCTTATGGATTCACCCGGTGTGAGTATCTGAAAATTTACAGATTCCCTGAGTCCACCTGCAGACGGGCCATAATTGAAATATATCTCACCCTGGGTTCTCCCGGCATGATCATCCTCGTCCCTGCTGATGTCCGCAAGCGTCGAGGTGTAAACATCATATTTTTCAGTTCTTCCCGTATATCTTCCTGTTTTTTCACCGAATTTATAATATTTCATGATACACCACCAGGAATACAATTCCTATGAATATGGATATTATGGCAGCAATAAGGGGTATAACCGTATTAATTCCAGATTCGCTGTATTCGGATTTTCCCCTGAAAAGCATTTTTGACACATTGAAGTTTATTGATACAAAGGCAAGGAACAGGGAGAGTACTATTATACCGAACTGTGCATAGAAATGTATGGAGAGCACGGAATATAGTATGAGAAATTCACCGAAGAATGTTCCGAAGGGCGGTGTTCCGGTCACTGCAAAGGAGGATAAGAGCATTGAGGCAGCACTTGCCCTGTTCCTTATCAATCCACCCACACCGTCAATTGATTTTGTCCCTGACATCTCATAAACATTTCCGGAAGAATAGAAAGCACCCGCCTTTCCGAAGCTGTGTGAAAGGAGAAGCAGAAGCGATCCAACAAGACCGGCTAAGGTAAATGTGCTCAGTCCTATGAGGGCTATGTTCATATTCTCCATTGTTGAATACGCAAACATTCTCTTGTAATTTCTCTGATAGCCGAGGAATATGGCGGCAAAAAGAACTGAAATGGTGCCTGCCCAGATAAAGAGCTCCCTCATGGGGAAGATTTCATAAATCCTGTAAAGTACATACAGGGCAACAGGAAGCAGTACTCCGGAGAACATTGCACTGACCGGTGCAGGTGCCTCACTGTGGGCATCAGGAAGCCATGTATGAACCGGAAAAACCCCGACCTTTGTACCGAACCCTACCAGTGCAATACCAACAGCCAATCTTACAGCGAGGCTATCCGTAATTCCTCTGGATAGGATTACCGTTATTGTAAGCGTCCCGAAGGCATAATAAATTAATATTACCGATATAAAAGCAAACGTAACCCCTGCAGAAACTATGATTATATACCTCCACGTTGCTTCCAGCGATATATCCGATTTTTCAGTGATCAATAACAGGGCAGATGATATAGTGGTAGTTTCTATTCCTACCCACATGAAGCCGTAATTATTTACCATCAGGGCAAATTCCATTGCTATATAGAAAAACCCCATGAGCATATAATAAACATTTTCTGAAATTCCCCTGTTCTTTACATTATGTATATATTTTCTGGAATAAGCCAGAGACATAAGATAAATGGAGGTTACCATCAGAATGAATATGTAAGTAATGTGATCAATGAAAAAGAACCCCGAATCAGATAAATTGAAATACAGTGGAATAAGCAGTAACATTTCAATAATAGCTGCTATTATGCTGGCAATCTTGATATTCTTGTAGAATGCCATGGCAATTAGCGGTATAATCAGTATGAGTATCTCGTAAATCATCCTCTCAATTCCTCCACAGGTTTATGCTCAGTTTTTTCAATGCTTATAATGGAAAAAATTACTACAAGTATCAGAACATCCAGAAACACACTGCTTTCTATTATAATAGGAACAGGAAGAATAAAGGTGCCCATGAGTATCAGTGAATTTTCTTCCTCGATGTAGCCAAGTATCTGTGCAATTGTTCTCCTTCTGGATGCAATAATAAAAAGGCCCTGGAAGAATAATAGCAGTGGAAATAGAATGATATTGCTCTCTGGAAATATACGGGAAACTATATGAATAAAGGATATTGAATACACTATAAATATGGAAATAACAATGAATGCAAGGTCTACAAGAAGATAATATGTGGTAGGCAGCCTCGATTCGTATAAATAATTCTTATTTTTAGGTATCTTCCCTGCGAGGAAGTATGTAACCAGAACAGTTCTCAACAGTATAACAAGCAATGCCAGTATGAAAAAGGTATACTGCTTGAGCTCTATCCCCAGAAGTATTGCTATAACAGCAATGAGGAAGGACTGAAATGCCTGTGTCATAACCATCGACCTCAAATATTTGTTGCTCTGTATGTAAAAGCCTGTGACCACAATCAGTGCGGCAAGCAGGTAAATCACTGTAAAAACCATATTCATGCGATCACCTCAGTAAGTATCAAAAATAGGATAGAAAATGTGAAGGCAACAGCCAGGTAATCTATAACCTTGAACAGGCGCAATTTTGCCAGGGAAGTATCCACTATGAGCACGATGATTATGAGAAATACCCATTTTGCGATCATTGTAAGTGCATTAAGGAAGAATAATGGAAACGTATTGAATATCCCCCACGGGATAAGGAATACATTGATTAAAACCGAACCCAGAAGATACACTTTCATGTACGATGCCCATTTGTTTACAGCAAGTGCCTTCCCACTGTATTCATAATCTATACCCGAATCTATCATGCCCATTTCTTGGTTTCCCTCACTCTGCGTTGGCATCTTTCCGAATTCGTACATGAAAATCATAAAAAATGCAAATATTGCAAAGATATGCACAAGGCTCAGGTTGGAAAGCGGATGGCTGATAAGATAATGATTTGTAGTGTAGGGATTATTTGTGCCGCTTATCAGCGCTACTGCAAAGAATACTGTTATAAGCGTACCCTCGCTGAAGAAGTTGAAGGACATAAGCCTTGATGCACCCATGGAGGAAAAGTTGCTTCCTGAATCCATCGTTCCTATTATTTTTATGAATGCTGCAAGGGAGAATAATATTGCACCGGCAAAAAAATCCCCTGAGGCAGTGAAAATTATCGGAGCTGTCATGAATACCGGTATAATCAGGGCTATGAGTGAGTATATACCGAATGCCATATACGGTGCATATAAAAATAATTTTGAGGAATTTTCTGTGATTAAAGTTTCCTTTTTTAGCAGTTTGAAAATGTCATAATACGGCTGGAATATGCTCGGCCCCTTTCTGGACTCAATATTCGCCTTTAACTTTTCAAAAATTCCTATAAGAAGTGGGGAAAATAGAACAACGAATAAGTACTGTGAAACCGTCTCCAGGATTAACTTTAACATCTTAATCACCAGTAGGCGTCATCAGCGCACTGCATTATGGAGACGTCATTCCAATACTGAATGATTTATGAATATTTAAATTTTAGTTTGTAAAACTGATAATTAAAAATGAAATGTGTCAAATTTTATACATAAAATATAGTAAAAGTTGGCTGTTGCACACATTCAATGCCGTTAATTTTCTGTAACGGCAACATCACAATGTGCGGGTCCCCCTCAGAATAATTATATAGTAAAATCTACTTTACTTTTATGAAGTTTGCCGTACTTATTGGCTGGAATGGTTCTGTCATACAGTCCTTTCTCAAAGCAGGTGAGCAAACCGGAAATGAGATAGAGATAAAATATCCGAGGCTTGATCCGGTGGATTCTGAATTCATCAATTTCATTAAAAACGCCGATGCTGTATTCATCCATCATTTTTCAGGGGAAAATATATACAGTAATATCCTTGAGGACATTGAATCCGTAATAAAAAATAAAAAAAATGTCATTGCGATAGATCCGATACTCAGCAGTTACTCCACTGTAAGCAAATTTGTTGAGGAAAAGGTATCCAATTATTATTTCTATGGTGGATATGAAAATATCAAAAATATGATATTATTCATTGAAAGCCTTCATGATGGCTGTGCATATGAAGAACCTGTTGAAATGCCTTTCTCAGGTGTCTATAATTATGGCAAGACAGGTTATTCCCGGAAAGCTGGTATACTTTTCTACAGGACAGCATGGGTAGATAACGATACAGGCATTGTAAGATCTATTATTGATGAATTAAATAGTAGAAAAATATCTGCAATTCCTGTCTTTACAAACGGATTCGGAGACAAATCCAGAAATATCAAAAGTGCAGAGGAATGCATACAGGAATATTTCTATAAAGATGGAAAATCCACCGTAGACGCAGTTATCAATCTGCTCTCATTCTCACTGATAAAAAAGGAGGACAAGATCACACTCATGCAACTCGGTGTGCCTGTTTTCCAGGGACTTATTTATTATTATAAGGAGGAGAAAGAATGGCTGGATTCTTCCGGCCTGGATGTAGTTTCGACAATAATGAGTGCCATGCTGCCTGAAATGGACGGAACCATAGAACCTGTCCTCATAGGGCTCATCCGAAAAATCTACGATCATGGGACAGTATACAGGGAACTGGTTCCGGTAAGGCAGCAGGTAAATTATATGGCAGGTAGAATCAGTCGATGGATCGATCTTAAATACAAGAAAAACCGTGAGAAGAAAATTGCGATAATACTCCATTCCGGGTCTTCATTCAAGGATTTAGAGGCAAACATAGGCACAGCAACAGGGCTGGACACTCTCAATTCTGTTTCAAATATAATGCATCTTCTGAAATCCAGTGGCTATTCCATAGAATATACCCCGGAGGATGGAGAATCACTCATAAAAACAATAATGGAGAAGAAAGCAATTCCCGAGGGAAAATGGACTACAGTTGAAGATATAATGAATAAGGGAGGATCGGTTTATAGCATGTCTGTTGATCAGTACTATAAATTCTTTGAAGGACTTCCTGAAGACTCCCGGAAGCAGATTATAGCAAGGTGGGGTGAACTCAACACTAAAAGGGATTATATGCTCAAGGACGGAAAAATCCAGATTCCCGGAATAATGTCAGGCAATGTATTCATAGGAATTCAGCCGAAGAGGATAACATTCGCAGATAATGACAACAGCATCAGGACAATACACGATTCCCTGACGCCTATAACCCACTACTGGCTTGCATTCTATAAATGGATTCAGGAGATATTCCAGGCAGATGCAATCATCCATGTTGGCACCCACGGCACACTGGAATTTACACCGGGAAAAGGCCTGGGATTATCACCCTCTGATTTCCCTGAAATTTCCATTGGAGAAATTCCGAATCTATACTTATATTCAACAAATGTACCGGGAGAGGGGATCATTGCAAAGAGAAGAAGCTATGCTGTATTGCTGGATTATATAACTCCACCCACGGCCTACGATGAGGTTCCCGAGGAAATAAAAGACCTTGAAGATTTAATAGATGATTTTGAAGAAACAGAGAAGGCTGAAAATAAACCCAGAGAGAGCATGATACTGGACAGAATACAGAAACTTTCAGATAAGATCGGTTTATCCATAGACTTTAAGGATTCTCACAAGGCAACACATGAAATAGAGCACAGGTTGAATCTTTTCAAGGATTCGGTAGTCACAAAGGGGCTTTATGTATATGGAAAGGATCTGGAAACGGCGGATATAAAAGATTATGTGGTCACGGCAACAAGATTTGACGAATCATTATACAAAAATAGAGGTAAAGAAGAAGCAGAAGCAATGATAGATGCCTATCTGTACAAGGATGGGCAGCTGCCGGAACTTGAATCTGGAATAATAGAGAAGCTGAAATATTCACCGGAAAACGAGAGAAATAATCTCCTCTCTGCCCTGAATGGAAAATATATCGAGCCGGGAGTATCAGGATCGCTTACGCGGGGAAGATATGATGTACTTCCATCTGGAAGAAATTTTTATGCAGTGGACCCGTTTAAAATACCCAGCCATTCTGCATGGCAGGTCGGAGTAGTACTTGCAAACAAACTTATAGAAAATGAATATAAAAAGGAAAGCAAATTCCCTGAAACAATAGGATTCGTTCTGTGGTCAACAGATGCATACCGTTCGGACGGTGAACTTATTTCACAGATACTGTACACACTTGGCGTTGAGCCTGTATGGCAGGAAGGAACAAAAAAGGTAAAGGATATAAAGCCTATACCACTGGACATACTGAAGCGACCCAGAATAGACGTTGTTGTGGAGTCCAGCGGGATAGTCCGTGACAACCTTTTCAATATAATAGAATTAATAGACATGGCAGTAAAGAAGGTATCCGAACTGAATGAGGATGAAGACAGCAATTTTATTATTAAACATCACAGAAAATACGGGCACCTTGACCGGATATTTTCTTCAAAACCCGGATCCTACGGTTCCGGAGTGAATAATGCTGTAGAATCCTCCAGATGGGAAAAAGAAGAAGATCTGGCAGATATATTCACAGAATGGATGGGGTACTCTTACGGTAAAAACAATTTCGGAAAGGAATCCAGAGAACAGCTTATTTCAATATCAAAGGACATAGAGACTATTATACATAAAAGAGAGATAGACGAGATCGATATAAATGACGATTCATGCAATTATTCATACGCCGGTGGATTTTACTTGATGGCGAAAAACAGTGGTTCCAATCCTTCACTGATGTTTGAGGATACATTTAATCCCAATAAGCCGAAGGTCAGAACCATGAAGGAGGAAATAGAGAGAACAGCCATAGGAAAGCTACTGAATGAAAAATGGATCGATGCCCAGAAGAATTTCGGATACAGAGGTGCAACTGAAATGCTCAAAAAAATAGAGCATCTTTACGGATGGGGTGCAACCACTGGAATGGTCAATGATAATATTTTTAACAACATTGCTGAAAAATTCATTATGGATGAAAAGATGAAAGAATGGTTCAAAAAAGAGAATCCCTGGGCTCTTTCAGAGATCACATCAAGAATGATAGAGGCATATAAACGGGATATATGGCACGCCACCGATGAAATGAAGGAGAAACTGGAAGAGGAATACATGGAAATTGAGGGTGAAAACGAATGAGAACATTCAATTTTCCGTTTTCTGCAATTGTGGGCAATGATGATATAAAACTCGGATTGATAGTAAATGCAATAGACAGCAAGATAGGGGGTTTACTCATAACAGGGCCCAAGGGTATAGCAAAATCAACAATGGTGAGATCATTATCATCTGTACTTCCGGAAATAAGGGCAGTAAGGGGATGCAGATTCCACTGTGACCCGGACGGAGAATTATGTGATGAATGCATTGAGAAACAGAAAAATGGGAAACTTGAAACAGAAAAGATGCGGATCAGGATAGCGAATCTCCCGAACAGTACAACGCTTGACAGGGTAGTCGGGTCACTGGATATTTCCCATGCAATAAAAGGCGAATCAGTACTCAGGGAAGGGCTCATCGGAGAGGCTAACCGTGGAATTCTTTACATAGATGAGGTCAATCTACTTGAGGATTCAATTGTTGATTCCATACTGGACGCAGCAGCATCAGGTGTCAATATAGTTGAAAGGGAGGGCGTATCTTATATTCATCCCGCATCGTTCATACTTGTTGGAACAATGAACCCGGAGGAAGGTGAACTCAGGCCACAGCTTCTTGATAGATTCGGCATTTCTGTAGAGGGAAAAATGCCTGATTCGGCTGATACACTTCTTGAAATATCCGGGAGGGTTGAGGAATTTGATAAAAACAAATCGGAATTTATCAGGAAATATGAGAACGATGATAGGAATATAAAGTCAAGAATAATGAAAGCCAGGGAAATACTTCCATACGTTACAATCAGGAGAGAGTTTTTGATGTTCATAGCAGATACAGTTCTGAAAAATTCGTTGAGCAACAGGTCAATGATCAGTACGGTGAAAACAGCAAAAGCCATAGCTGCATATGATGGAAGAAAAGAGGTAAATGAAAACGATCTGAAAAAAGCCCTTGAGTTTGCCCTCAATCACAGGGTCAGGGAGAAGGGAAATAGCAGGCCCGATTATAACTATAAGGAACCTGAAAACTCCGAGACAGATGAAGATAATGAAAACAGTGGTCCGGATCAGGATGACCAGAGTAACAAAGACAATGAAGCAGGGAACAATGAAGCAAAAAACGAAGATAACCAGGGTAACAATTCCAGAAAAGAACGGATTGGAAAAATAGAACTCAAGCCTCAGAAAAGCCTGGAAACCAGAACCTCCGGTAGATCCGGAATCGCCAAGCAGTACAGGCACCGAGGTAAGAAATCTGGCACGCATCTTGATATGAGGTCATCATTACTAAATACATGGACATACGGTTTTACGGAAATTAACAGCAGGACAGTAGTCATGAACGATTCATTTTCATCTGGTTCCATTCCGTTTATAATAGCAATTGATTCCAGCAGATCTATGAATTTCAGTTCGAGAATACAGATAGCAAAGGATTTTTCTGACGTGCTGCTCAAAAAACTTTACTTGATGCGCAGCCGTGTGGCATTGCTAACATTCTCAGGGCAGCATTCAAAACTTGTTATGAATTTTTCCAGAAACTTTACTTCATTGAAAAATCATATAAACAGCATAAAGAGCGAAGGAAAAACCCCACTTTATGATGCACTGAAAGAAATATATAACCTATCCACATATGAGAAGTTTAGGACCATATCCCTGCTTATATCCGATGGGAGGGGCAATGTGTTTCCGGGAAATCCAAGAAGCAACCTGGAGGAGATATCCAGGAAGTTGAAGAAAGTATCAAAAATGTATATAATAGATAAAAAGGATAATAGATTTCTGCCCACATATAACAATATAATTTCAGAATATTCCGGTGCAACAATCATAGATGACCTGAGGGACATATCAATTAACTGAAAAATATTTTTCAAACAGGAATAATGGCAATTTATTTATTGAACAAGACCATTTATATTTATGACAGACAAGGTTATTTTCGTACTTGAAACTGGCAGGGAAAACATGGCCAAATTAATGGCAAACACCGGCATGGGTGCAAAGATGAAGGATTACGATAAAGATTTAGTAGTTGAGATGATTTTTTTGACTCCCGCTGTTTCAGTACTCAATAAGGATCAGGTTCTGTATAGCCCGATACTCGACACCGTGAAAAAAGCCAAAAAAACAGGCATCAAAATCATAGCATGTGAGACAGCTATGGCAAATGTAGGGCTTACTAAAGACAAAATTGAAGAAGGGATTGTTGATGAATTTGCACCTGTGGGAGGACTCTACGTTCTTAAAAAAATAAAAGAAGGATACGAATCCTTCTGGATATGAAATTTATAAATATTATTTATTTTAAAAACTAAAAATTTAATAATACGGTTTAAACTGTACTATCACCGATATCTGGATCTTCCAGCGACACATTATCAGTTTCTTTTGATTTGTAGATAACCCCCAGAGCAATCAGGATAAAAATTAATGTGAATACGGGATAAAGTGCGTATTCTATAGTACCCAGAAGATCTGAAACGTATGGAGCAGGTCCGCCTATAAATGAATTGCCATACTGATAGCTTGCTGAATTACCGGAATATCTCACCCTTGTGGGAAATATTTCGGAAATCATTGCCCCAAGGGGAGAATAACTCAACCCATGGGCTACCGCGAATAATGATAAGAATAAAATGAAATATCCGGTTCCGATAAGATATATCGATGGAAACAGAACAGCAAGAGCAAGCAGATTTGCACCTGCAATTATAACCCTTCTTCCTTTTTTATCCGATATCTGGCCGCCAATAAATACGAATATTATATCCAGCACGCCGAATATAGCTGTGCCAATGAGACCCACGAGAACAGTTATTGCTTTCATGTCTTCAAACATCACAGGCAGCAAGGAAATCGCAAAATAGAAGAAATTCCCTGATGACCCTGCAAGCAGTGTACCTACTATAATTTCCTTCCAGTGTTTTGTGAATAATTCCTTTTCCGGTGATTTTAAAAGCCTCTTATTTTTCTTCTCTGCCTCGAATACCGGTGTTTCTTTAACCTTCAGTCTTATAAAAACTCCGACTATAACTATTACAAAACTTGCAAGGAATGGGATTCTCCACCCGATAGAATACATAAAGGAAGTTGGAAACACATACACCAGTGGTATGAATATTGCTGTGCCCAGGAGCAATCCGATACCGACAGTTGATTGTACAAAGGAGGAATAAAATCCTCTCCTTTCTTTGAAGGTTTCGAGTGTCAATAGCATTGCACCACCCCACTCTCCGCCAAGCCCAAAACCGAGGATGAGTCTCAGTACAACCAGCAGAACTATAGCCAGTGCTCCAATACTTGCCTCAGGCGGTATCAGGCCAGTAAGCCCTGTTGAAATTCCGGATATAAGAAGTGTAAGAAGCAGTATCCTCTTTCTTCCGAGTTTATCACCAAAATGACCGAAAACATAGGCACCCACTGGTCTTGTCACAAAGCCGAGGGCAAAGGTAAGCAATGTCAATAAGAGGCCCTCAGCAACGCTAACATTTGGATAAAAAGTTTTTTCTATATATATTGCACCCGATGAAAAAATGAAAATTCCATACCATTCAATTATGGTTCCAATCATGGATGCCGCTATAACATCTGTTTTTTCGCTCATAAACATTGAATTAAAACTTATATATATTTATTTGGAGTTTAACATTGAATTTTTGTCGCCGTATTACAGAATTTTCCAGCATTATAAAAATAGAAATTCACACAGGGCATTAACTTTCATTCTGTAAAACTAATTCAATTGTTATTCAAAAGATAAATTGGCATACTGATGTATTATAATCAAGTACAGAATTTATGGTGGCAGTTGAGCATTAATAGAACTGGACATCCTGTATGTGCTGAAATATAAGGTAATTCTAAATATTTATATTAGAGTTTATAATACCAAGCAGAAGTGAAGGAGGATTATCATGGAAAACACTTATGTAAAGTTTGAAGCTCCCGAATCGTTAGTCAAAGACGCATTGGATTTTGTAGAAAATTCATACAGATCTGGTAAGATTAAGAAAGGGAC
>JAKAAK010000149.1 GCA_021797025.1 Thermoplasmata archaeon | reverse complement strand
CATATCAGTACCTTTCCGTACATATAAAGTAATGCTATTATCACTTATAATAATTTCTTATCGTAATATAAATCATATATACCGTTAAATAAGCAATAAATAGTGGCAATTTTTTCTTCAACTTCGATATATTTTTTTAATGTTACGACAGTTTTTCATTAACTGATCATTTTTTGAAAAAGTAAATTTCAAAATTGCCCTGGAAATGGTTATATAAAGTATTTATAGGATACAGGATTTAAGAAGTATGCAGCTGATGTTCGATAAATACTTTAAATCATATCCGGTAAAAAAGAAAATAATCGAAAGGCTGTATGCAAATGGCATATCCATAATAAATGATAAATTCCTAGTAAATAATATAGAAATTCCTTTAAGTAGCATTGCAAATGCATTAAAAGTTAATAGAAGGACACTTTACGAAACCATCAAATTTGTAAATAGTAATTCAGTAGTAAAAGAAGTAATGCAGAATATTTCTGTGATACCTGACATAAAAAAAATTTCATTATTGATGAGGAATGAAATAGTAACAATTTATATAGAGAAAGGAATGTATTCTAGAGTTATAGTTGAAATCATGGATATTTTAAAAAATCATATTTCCAATATAAAGGAAATATATTCAAAAAATTCAGATTATGATTCCAACTTCATAAGGATTATATTTTACAATGAGCTAAATAGTTCATTATTCAGTGGAATGGACCGAATCCCGGGCATAAATAAAATAATTATAAACTCTCCTGAAAAGTTAAACATCATATGTGATAAATGTGAAATAAAGATATGTCCTCATAAAATATCTTCAACCCTGAGAGAACATAATATTTAGATTGGATTATAAAAATTCAGGTATAATAGAAAAATATATATGTAACTATATTTTTAGTATATCGTGGACCCTAGACAGGAACTTATAAAAAACATATACGATTTCCTCAGGAAAAATGATTTTACTGTTTCAGAGCCGGGGCTTTACGGACTTGTTACTTTTGATTTGATATGTAGAAGGGGTAAAGAAAGATACATACTTAAAATACTGTATAATGTTAATACTTTCAGCAAAATAGGCGTGGTGCCGTTAATCAAAATGAGTGCAATGACTGATTCTACTGCACTTATAATAGGGGAAAAGGCCGGTAATGGAAAACTCGAGCGGGGAGTTCTGTATTTTAGGCATGGTGTACCGATACTTTCACTGGATGGCTTTGAAGATTATATCAATGGGGATACGCCGTTTATTTATTCTGCACCGGGGGGATTCTATGTGGGAATAAATGGACAGAAAATGCGAAATCTTAGGGAGAAAAAAGATTATTCAATAGGTTATATAGCACAGAAGCTGGGTGTTTCAAGGAGATCTGTATCGCTCTATGAATCTGGAAGCTCTGCAACTATAGATATATATCTCAAACTTGAATCCATTCTAAAAGGTGATATCAGCCGGGAAATTGATATATCGATAACCTCAGAACCGGACATGCCTGTTAGCCCCGCAAGTGATTTTATCAATGAGGTTCTCGGAATTATGTCCAGTATTGGGTATATTTCTGAATATATCAGCAGAAATCCCTTTGATGGACTTTCTTCTAGCCCTGGCTCCAGATTAATTCTGGGGACATTCAAGGATGCCGGTGGGAATTTAAACAGAATAAAATCAATCAAAAAGATAAGTGATGTACTTGAAGAAATACCTGTTATAATAGACAGGGATGGAAGCGGCAAAAAGGACGTGTATGGATGCCGGATAATTAGTTTTAGTGATTTGAGAAAGGTTTATGATATTGACCGCTTTAATGAACTGTTAGAAAAATGAATATGATGCGCAGTGTCAATGACAAACTATACATATTTGGCGGGGTCAAGGGACTTGTACGTGATGGGGATGAATTAAAAAAAGAACTTCTTGAAAAAAGGCCCGAGGTGGTTTTGATAACTATTTCTCCTGAACAGGTAGAGGGAATGAAAGATTTTATAGAAGACCCGTTTGAAGTTGAGATGTCAGATTATGAAATATTATATGGAATAAACCTTGCCAACTACGGGGAGGTAATGACCCCATCCCCGGTGTATATAGAAGCTACAAGATATTGCAAGGAAAATAACATTGAAATGATCGGACTTGATATGGAAGAAGGTGAATACCAGATTCTTTATAGTAAATATGTTAAGACTACAGATCTTCTCAGGCATTCCCTGAGAAAGAAAAAGGTCAGCCGTTTTCAATTTAAACAGGAAACTCCAGAGGAATTTGTGGAAGCTTGGAATAAGATGGTGGATTTAAAATCGTTCAAAAAAGTTAATGCAGCAAGGGAAGAGTATATAATAAATAGAATTGATAGCCTAGTAACTGATTACAGTGATAAAAAGGTTTTATGTGTTGTTGATTATGAATATTATAATGATATCGTAAATCACATTGATTTAAATCCTTGATATTACATGTTATTTAAAGAATACAGGATCATATTTTGCCCTTGAATATAATATATACTTCCCTGCTATGCTGACGTGACGCATTGGGTTTTGTTACTTTATAAAAGTTAAAGTATTTTTTCCATGTATTCACGAATAAGTTGGTTGAATCGCCCTGGAACTGTTTCAATAGGACATTTCCACCGTTAGCCAGAAGAGATAATGAATGTTTCATAACATTTTCACAGAGTAAATAAGAACCATAATGGTCACGATCGTAGTTTCCACTTGTTTTTACCATTGCATCGGATATGATGCTTCCTATGGAGTTTATTCCGGCTGATATCATTACATCTTTGATTTTAGATGTGAGCTCGGGGTCATTTATATCTCCATCTATAAACAAAACATTTTCAATTGGTTCCATTCTGGTTATATCAACTGAAATCACAGGTTTGTCTGTAAATTCCTGAACTACCTGTGTCCATCCACCGGGTGACGAACCGAATTCAAGTACATAATCATCAGATCGTATGATGTTAAATTTTGACTGTATTTCAAGTAGTTTATAGGAAGCCCGACTCCGGTAATTTTCCTTTTTTGCCCTTGTGTAATATTTATCCTTTCTATCCATAAATTATTTTATTCCCCTGTATATTTTTTATATTCTTCAGGTTGCATAGCATCGTACTTTTCATCTGTTATTTTAATCTTAACAAGCCAGTATTTATACGGATCAGAATTTACAAGTTCCGGTTTGTCATTCAATTCCTGGTCTGTTTCAATCACCTCACCGGTTACCGGGAAATAAACGTCTTCGGCCGATTTTACAGATTCTATTGTAAGAAGCGTATCGCCTACCTTTCCTTTGATGCCTTTTACAGGCATATCTATATAAACTATATCTGTAAGCTGATGCTGGGCAAAATCTGTTACCCCAACTGTAGCTATTCCATTTTCTATTTTAAACCATTCATGCGACTTTGTGTATTTTAGATCTGCAGGTATTATGGACATAGTACTGTATAAATATTACGTATAAAAATCCATAGGGAGGTTGCCTCTGATTAGAACGCCTGCCCTATATCCTTATGTTTAATCTCCCTCAGTATAACAGAGACAAAATCATCGAGATCATATTCCCTGGTTTTGTCACTGCGATTTCGTACGGAAACAGTGTTATTAGAATATTCCTTTTCGCCTGCAACTATTATATAACCGGTTCTCATGGGCCTTATCAGCTTGATTTTCTTGGATATGGTACCGTCCGATAAGTCAACCTTTGATCTTATTCCATTTTCTATTAGTTTCTGGTTAATGCTTTTTGCATATTCATTGTAATTTTCAGACACAGGTATTACATAGGCTTGTAGAGGTGTTAGCCATAGCGGAAGTTTCCCATTGAAATGTTCTAAGAGGATAGCTATAAAACGCTCATAACTCCCATATATTGCACGGTGGATAATTACAGGCCTGACCTTTTTGTCGCTACTATCTATATAGTAAAGATCGAAGTTCCTTGGCATAAAGAAATCTATCTGTATTGTTGAAAGCTGCCACTGCCTGCCAAGTGCATCCTTTATATGCACATCGATCTTTGGCCCGTAGAATGCTGCTTCCCCAGGATATTCTGTATATTTTAGATTGAGACTGTCCAAGGCGTTTCTCAGGTTCTCGGTAGCATTATCCCACATCGTGAAATCAGCCTTGAGATCTGATAACCCACATTTAGGGCATTTATATTCCTGTGATGCTGCCCTGAGCATGAATTTTTCACCACAGGATAAACACTCGTATGACATAAGATAACTTTCAGGGTGTTCCTTGTCCATCACGCTCAGATCATAGGTAATTTCATCTGTACCCATTATAGTCTTGAATATTGAGGGGATGATTTTCAGAAGAGAGACTGTTTCATCAAATATCTGGTCCTCCCTTACAAATCCATGCCCGTCATCAATAGTAAATCCCCTTGGCCTGGTTAAGCCGCCCATCTCGCCGGATTTTTCATACCTGTAAACAGTGCCTGCCTCAGAATATTTTATGGGCATATCACGGTAGCTGTATATATTTCTCTGGAATATTGCTATGTGCCCAGGGCAGTTCATGGGTTTCAGCCCATAACTATCCCCATTCGGCAATGTGAAGAGAAACATATCATCCTTATATTTGTAATAATGACCTGACTGCTTCCATATAATATCCTTGAATGCATGGGCAGTCCAGACTTCCTCCCATCCACTTTTTGTGTTTAGTTCTTTCATGTAATCGATGAGTTCGTTTCTTATTATTGCCCCGTTTGGAGCGTAAAATGGCATACCAGGAGCCCTTTCATTATCGAAGGTGAATAAATCCATCTCCTGACCAATCTTTCTGTGATCTCTTTTCATGGCTTCTTCCCTTCTCTGCAGGAACTCCCTCAGCAGTTTTCTATCAGGGAATGCAGTCCCGTAAATCCTGATCATTCTCTCCTTGTTAATATCACCCTCATAATTGGTACTTGATATTGACAGGAGTTTGAATGCCTTCACAAATCCTGTAGACGGTACATGAGGGCCCCTGCAGAACTCTTTGTAACTACCCTGTATATACATACTGGATTCGCCACCATCCTGTACATTTTCATTTATCTTATCCTGTTTATATTTATTACCGGAGAATTCTTCCAGTAAGTTCAATTTCGGCAGTATTTTTCTCTCTATTTTTATATCTCTATGTACAAGTTCGTCCATTTTCTGCTCTATAGCAGGGAAATCTTCGGTTGATATAGGCTGCATGTTAAAATCATAATAAAACGTATCTTCCCCCTCATTGCTGGTATTGGGAAGTGCATCCGGGTAAAGTTCTACTATAGCATTTGCCAGGAGGTGTGCCGCGCTGTGAAGAAGTATTTTTTCACCCTCCGGTGAATTCATACTTATGAACTCCACGTTTCCATCTTCAGGAGATGTGTCTGATAAATCATATAATTTTCCTTTCAACTTTGCAGCAATAATGCTGTTCTTCAGGTTACCTGAAACGATATCCCGAAATTTCTCACCTTTACTGATTTTAAAAATTTGATTTGAACTCATCATAACCAATATTTCTAAGGTATATTAATTTATTTTGACTATTTCAATAAGATCGAATTTTACCTCTATACAAACCACCCAAAATATTTATAGTTTCAGGAAATATTGCAATATGTATAATATAATTGTGGATGGGAATGATTATTCAATGGCAAAAACGGTATTCAAGCAGATTAAAAATTTAAAAAATGCTATGCCTGATGCAAATATAGAGGTTGTTTTCAATAGGTCTGCAGTGAAAACACTGCTGAAAGGTAATGAATACATTCAAGATGTAAAAGAACTTATAGATTCTGGTGTCAGGATCAATGCGTGCAGGAATACCCTACGGGAAATGAAACTCAGCGAAGATGATGTTGAAAAAAACGCCGGAATAGGCATGGTCAATGCGGCAGTTGAGGAGATAATTAAAAAGCAGGCTGAAGGTTATTATTATCTACAGTTATAAAAATACTTTTGGTTTATATATTATCATAACAGTTTCCAAAATTAAGGTTATGTGCAATATTTTGTGTAAATATAAATCCTTCTAATAATGAAATGGTCATTAAATAACAGGAAGCAATACCTCTTTTGAACCCATGAGATAATAAAATATGGAATATGACAATATGAATATATTGGATAGAAGAACAAATAAGATAGCGAAGGAGTTGTTAGAAATTATAATGAAGATGGAATCTGTAAGCTATGATAAAATTCAACGAGTTTAAAAATAAATGAGGGGAAATATCCATATAAACACATAGAATATAGTGCACAAGCCTAGTTTTAAGAATGTAAGTTTTTTACGTGATTGCCGTCATGAATTTTTTGAGAGTTACGATTATTAAGTTCCATTTTGAAGTTCTATGTCTGACGAGAACGAAATAGATTTAAGCAAGATAAATTCAAAGATAGAAACTATAACCGCTGAAAAACCAAAAATGAAGATCGTAAGCCACTCGCTATAATGATCCAAGAGATATCCAATCAAAGGAAATGCAATAACCATGGGTATCGTAAGAATTAGGTCTTTTATATTAATTACTTTAGCCCTCTTATCCTTAGGGACAAGTTTTTGATACCATACTCTCAAAGGTATATTCAATAATTCAGAAAAGATACCGTTAACAAGTAAAATTATGGTCATTACAATAACTATTATCCCTTCGACTAAAAGAGAAAGTCCCATTATTGACATTACTAGACCTTCCCCCACAGATCCAACAAGTAAATAAGTTATCAGTTTTCTATTTCTCTTTTTAATTATTATGGATCCACCAAGAAGCATTCCAACAAGTTCACAAATATAAAATATACTCAGGGAAATAGATCCAATAGATGTGTTTTCTACAGCTATTGTTGGTATGATGATTACCATGCCTGATGTGAAGAAATTGAAAATAAAGCCGAAAATAATTGTGTAAAGGATCACCTTTTGAGTTTTCAGGAATGAGAATGTCTCTTTGGTTTCTTTCCAAATATGTATTTTTTCTATTTTTTCAGAACTGCTGAATTTTCTCAAGCCGGTATATACGATTATCGCAGAAAGTAGAAATGAAATTGCGTCTATAAGCAACAGTATACCCCAGGAAATAGAAGAAAATCCCAGTCCCGCTATTACATAACCCCCGATCATAGCGGCATTTATTCCCATGGACAAGAATGCATTGTGCTTGTCAAGATCTTTGTGTACTATATCAGGGAGAAGGGAGAAACTTGATGGGCTATAGAGAGTTTCACCTATACTTGTTCCTATTACTGCAAACACAATAAACAGTAGAAAATAAGTATAAGCAAAGAAATATGACAAGGAAACAGACAACATTAAGAAGAACATAATAAAATTGGAAAAGAAAAGGTTCTTCACTCTATTTTTTCTATCTATAAAATATCCAGTAACCCCTGTGGATATTATCCATACGAGAAATTCCCCAGAAAAAATCAAGCCAAACAGGAAAGTAGACCTAGTTACATATAGAATAATAAGAGGAATAACTAACGTTCTTATACCATCACCAATGGTTGAAACTGAAGAAGAAAGAAACAATGAGTAAAAACCGTTGCTTTCTTTATCCATTTCAGCTACCTCTTTCTTTCATCACTCTTTTAGTAAGATGACAAATAAGTGATCTGACCCATATTTTTTGTACACTTTTTCATCCATTCTAAGAGACACTTGACATCACCTTCTTATTTTTTATATACCTGTTATGCTGGCTTTTCTTTAACTTTTTAAATATAGTTTATACTCTTTTCTGAAATCCATATCATTTTTATATTTATTTTCAAATTCAGATGGGGGATAATAATCCAATGTGGAATACGGCCTTATATTGTTATAATCATAGAATGCATTCTCTATTATTATTTTTCCTTCATTGAAATT
>JAKAAK010000148.1 GCA_021797025.1 Thermoplasmata archaeon | reverse complement strand
TCGGAGTCTCAGGCTCCCAAAGCCCGTAGGATACCAAGCTACCCCACAGCCCCTTGCATGTACAGTTTAAAAAGGTATTTAAAATTTATATTTATTGCTTTGGCGCTGCACTTTTCTTTTCCTCGGGATGCTTTGGTATGAGCCCTGCTATTCTGTGGTTTGAAACATAGCCATAGTATATCATCATCAGAACAAGCCATAAGCCACCAAATAGCGAAATAAGGAATGCAACATACCTCATGGATGAATCAGTTGTGACATTGGGTATGTACGGAACAATATTTGCATTGCCGAACACATACGGATATTCCCTCAATTCAATGAATACCAGTGCGATTATGGTAACAAGTATTATAAATGGCTTATACGATGCTATATTGTTTGTCTGCTTGAAGGCATAAAGTATCGGAATGATCAATGCTAGTACTATGGGTATTACTATAAGAGCAGAATTTAATGTGTAATCCTTTGCTGTAATGGAATAATAGGATGGCATGAATATTGCAAGCCCTATTGCAACAAGGATAAGCGGTAGGAATCTCCCCATCATAGTTTTTATATCTGTAAGCCTGTAAAATACCATACCTATTCCATTGGCAAGAATTAATGCGCCGATGATAAATCCGATTACCCCGAGATTAGAATAGAAAGCTCCGAAGTTTGTGTAACTGCTTGAATAAGGAATGGCTGATTCTGTTCCGAATCCATAAAGATGAACACCGTAACCACTGGATATGGCTGCAAGTATTGACAAGGCCATAATACCCATAATAAAGGTAGCTACAGTGTATACAACATATAGTTTTCTTTCATCGAAGTATTGATTTTCATGCCATACAAACTCTGCGTATATGATGAATGAATTTCGGACAACAAGGAAAAATATGAATACCGCAAATAAGGGAAACAGCGCATATGATATGGACGGCATAAGGGTAGGAATAATATTCTCCATATCAACAAGCCATAGCACAAAGAAAGTTCCGACTACTTCCCAGACTGGAACAATATATGAAAGAACATTGATCCTTGTTTTGTCACTCTTAAATTTTGTTGCTATGGGAACGACTGCCATTAATTCGGTTGAAAACATGGTAACCATGGAAGCTATTACTATTATCAAATACAGTACATCGAAATTTATGCCGTAAAGTAAGTTCGCCATTTAATTCACCTCATCCCTGCCTTTGTGGCAACACCCTTTCTGTTCTTTCTTTCCTCTTCCATTTTAATGTCATCCTCTCCCAGTTTCAGATCCTCTTCTACGTTTGACAATTTCATGACCTTCCCTGCAAAGTAGAAAGTCACAGGGAATATTATCAGATAGAACAGGATAATAGCTATACCCAGCGGGAACACAACAGGAGATGTTGATGCTGCCTGTGCAATTGTCATGGTACCGTACTGGGGAATACCGTTAATTACCAGTATGTGCCCATTCACCATTACACCGCCCGGGGTTGGAGACCTTATAATATACGGCACCCTGCCGACTTCTGCTGTGTACCAGCCATCTTCCATGGTAAATACCCCCATTATTGCAGCGACAATACCGCCTATGAGCGTGTATTTGTTGCTCAGTGGATCTTTCCTCCTGAAATACTGGACTACCACATATAACCAGTAGAATCCCATTAAAACACCGAATCCCACCATGAGATCAAGGGTGTCGTGCACGATAGATGGAGGCCATACGCCGTAATCAGTAACACCATTGTATGTGGTTAATGGTATCAAACCCGGTATGCTACCCTTACCGAATGTTGTTGGGAATGCCAGTAACGACTGGGCGTATGGCAGTGTAAGAGAATATGACAACTTATGGTTGATAAGAATTCCGAAAAGACGCTCCGGTGCCATTGTAGCAAAAGAAGTCCCTACTGTTGCATGTAAATCTAATTCCAGGGCAGTGTATTTTATGGGTTCCACCACCATTAAAGTAGATAATTCGTTTGAACCTGTAATTCCTAGATATATTATATCGAGTATCATGAACACTGCAGCTATGTTTATTCCCCTTCTGTAAATCATCTTTTCTGACATATTTTTTGTTTTCATGTACTTATATATAAAATAGCCAAGTATCATTGCAATGCCCGCATAGTATACGGCACCTGACATATGCAATTCTTCGGCTGCAGTTGACGCGGTGATGAATGGTGCAAAGGCGTTTACATCTGTAACCTTTCCGGTAGTCAGATATGTTGCAACGTTAAATCCATTGGGTGTGTTCATCCATGCATTAATTTCCGTAACCGTGAAAGCTGACAGATATGTTCCTACCGTAACTGCAAGACTCAAGCCCCAGTGTTCCCATCTGTTCTTGAAATCCTTCCAGAAATACACATACATGGGAAGGGCTATGGCCTCTAAAAGAAATGAAAATACCTCAACATAGAACGGCCCCATGGAAACCTCTCCCACTAACTTCATGAACGTTGGCCAGAACAGGAATAATTCCATTGCCATAACAGTTCCGGAAGCCGTACCGACGGCAAAGAAAATAACAAGGGCTTTTGACATTTTATATGCCAGCGTATCATAATATTTATCCTTCTTTTTCAGTGCAAGGAATTCTGCGATCGTAACCATAATTGCCAGTCCCATACTCAGGGATACCAGCAGTATATGCGAAGATATCGTGTAAGCGAACATTGCACTATCCCATACAGGGTATGATATGTTGAACATGTTTATCCCTATTAAATTACAAAATCATATTTAAAAGTAATTTCTTGCTGAGAGATACATAAAATAATAAAGTATCATTAATATGAAATTTTTTTCACGCTAAAGGAATTATAAAAATAAATTAAACTATGGTGGGTGTAAATGGCTTTATAATATTTTTATCTGCAGCTCTTTTATAATATAGAGACAACGCCTGGCGCCCTTTTTCTCCGAAGTCAATTGAAAGGCTATTCACATACATCAGTATAAACTTCTTTTCCAGATCAAAATCGTCGTATCTTGAATATTTCATTGCATATTTTACAGCGTCATCCTCATGTTCCTGCGCGTATTTTATTGAATTTTCAAAATCTTTCTTGTATTTCAGTTTATTCTCCAGGGGCATATCCTTCCTTATTGCATTGAATCCCAGCGGTATGGGTAAATCTCCGGCATATTCCTTCCACTGATCGTAAAGTTTCAGTACAGGAACAAGCCCCTTTTCCTGGAATGTTAACTGCTCATCGTGTATCAGAATGCCTGCATCAACCTCGTCGTTCATAATAGCATTAACAATCTTGTCGAATCTGATCTCCCTGTATTCCCCGGCTTCCGGCGCAAACATTCTGTACAGCAGTTCAGCGGATGTATACTTACCAGGTGTTCCTATTATCTTGCCCCTTAAATCCATTTTCTTTTTTGCTATTACCTGTGGGCCATAAGACAATCCAAAACTTGCACCGGAGGTTGTCAAATCATATATGTTTGAAACATGCATGTATCCGTTTGCGGATATTGCAGTTACGTCGTATTTTCCATCTATTGATTCTTTATTGAGTGTTTCTATGTCCTTTACTACCTGTTCGTATTCAAATGACGTTTCTATTTTGTGCTCGAACATGGCATAAAACATGAATGCATCATCCGGATCCGGTGTGTGTGCTATTAACATTTTCATAAAATATAAATTACAACATAGTTAAAAGTGTTTTTTATTTATTTGAAAAATATCTGAGATTAATAAATATTTATGGTTATTGGTTCACTGCGAACTTATATCCATATTCTATTATTCCACTATCCCCGTCCTGCCTGATCTTCCTGAAAACCATATGTACCTTTGTGCCGATTTCAACGTTTTCTTCCGGAGAGTCTACTATCTGGGCTGTTATAACCGGGCCCTCGGAAAGCTTTATAAGTGCCAGTACATAGGGAACCTGTCTCTTAAAAGATGGTGGTGCATCGTGTACAACGGTATATGACATGACCTCTCCATTGCCGCTGAATTTTACCTTTTCCATCTTTCCTATGGACTCTCTGTGGCATTTCGGGCATATGTCCCTCGGTGGAAAATATGAATTTCCGCAGTTTTTGCATCTATACCCTATAAGATTGTATCTGTATTCTGTTTCTCTCCATATCCTTGATAGTTCTGTCATTTTATTCACCCAGTATATGAATTATTGATGATGCCCCTGTTCCGGCCATATTATGTAACAATGCATATCTGGCATCCTTGATCTGATTGTCTCCGGCCTTTCCCGTTAACTGGCGGTAAGCATCTACAGCCTGCCCGACTCCTACTGCCCCGTATGGGTCTCCTTTTGCTTTGAGCCCTCCCGAAGGATTGACGGGCAAACGCCCATCCAGTTTAATATCGTCATATACCATTTTATTTGCCTTTCCCTTTTCCGCAAATCCAAGATCTTCAAGTTCCAGCAATCCGTATATTGAAAAAGAATCATGCACCTCCATGAATGATATGTCGTCTCTTTTTATTGCTGCCTTCTTGAATGCCTTTTCTGCAGCAAGCTTTGTTGAAGTCAGTGTGTATATTGATTGCCTTGATCCGACAGAAAGATAATCCTCTGCAACTGCTGAACTCAGTATGTGTACCCCTTCCTTTTTATTTTTCTTCATATAACTTTCCGAGGCAAGAACCACCGCAGCAGCACCATCGCTGAGCGGAGAGCAATCCATCATATTCAGAGGATCTGCCACAGCTGTTGCATTCATTGCCTGCTGCAGGGTTATTTTGTTTCTGAACTGTGCATCGGGATTTTTAGACCCATTCAGGTGATCATTGATTGAAAACATTGACAGTGCCTCTTTATCTACATTGAAATCATGCATATACTTCCTGGCGATCAGCGCTGCCATTGCAGCCGGTGTGGCACCGAAAAATGCTTCCCATTCACGATCCAGTATTGAGGATGATTTTTCTAATATATCGCTGCCGTGGATATCCGTCATTTTTTCGACTCCACCGACTACCACCACATCATACTCTTCAGATTTTATTGAAAGGTATGCATCCCTCAGGGCAGCTGCTCCTGATGCGGTTGAGGATTCAACCCTCAATGATGGTATGCCATCTGCTGAAAGACCGGAAAAATCGGCTATCAATGCGCCTATGTTTTCCTGTTTGTTTATGATTCCTGCCAGCGAATTGGCACCATAAATGGCATCCACATCCTTTGAGTATATGCCTGCATTTTCTATTGCTTTCAATCCTGCTTCAACGGCAAGGTTTCTCAGGGATTTGTCCCATAACTCCCCGAATTTTGTTTCTCCAGCTCCGATAATATATACTTCATTACTCAAGACTTTCACCCATAACAATTATTTTTCTGAACTTTGTGTAAATTGCATAATCGATAAATGTAACATTCTCTATCATTTTTCTTACACCCGGCGCATTTTCGCGCTTATAGGTTTTCATATTGTCCGTTACGGTTATATCGAAGGCGTCTGAACCTGCTCCTGAACCGAAAGAGACTGCCAGTATTCTATCTCCGGGCTTTGCCTCATCAAGTATGGCCGAAAGACCGGTCATTGTTGACCCGGAATATGTATTTCCTATATAGGGAGTAAGTAAACCTGTTTTATACTGTTCCTCTGTAAAACTAAGCATTTTTGCAACCCTCGTGGGGAATTTTCCATTTGGTTGATGGAAGACCACGTAATCATAATCGCTGCTTTTTGTTCCCATTCTTGACATCATGGCCTTTGATGCGGCAACAACATGCTTGAAATATCCAGGTTCCCCGGTAAATCTTTCTCCATGCCTTGGATATGGTTCCCCCTCTCTTCTCCAGAAGTCGGGTGTATCTGTGGACACCGATAATGTATCATTGATTTCTGCAATAACATCTTCCTTGCCGATAAGCATGGCTGTGCCACCTGCTGATGCACTGTATTCCAGTGCATCTCCAGGGGCACCCTGTGATGTATCTGATCCTATGGCAAAGCCATATTTTATATAATTGGAATCAACCATTGCCTTGACATTCTGCATTCCTGCGGTACCGGCCTTGCACGCAAACTCATAATCGGCAGCAAAGTATTCCAGTGGCATTCCTATTGCAGCAGCAACGACCGTTGCAGTGGGCTTTACCGCATATGGATGTGATTCTGAACCCACATAAATAGCACCAATATCCTGCGAATTTATTTTTTTTCGTTTCAGGGCGTTTCTTGCTGCTTCCACGGAAATTGTGGCGACATC
This sequence comes from Thermoplasmata archaeon, assembly GCA_021797025.1. The sequence continues at coordinate 1,699 of JAKAAK010000148.1, read as the reverse complement.
CTCATCCGGTGCAGGCACCGATTTGCTTAGTATAAAAAGATTGTTTTTCATTTTTTCCGGATCATCGCCCCATATCCTGGCAATTTCTTCAGGTTTAATTCTGTATACAGGAACATATGAACCGTAACTAACTATTCCAGACATAAGTGGATAGTATTAGCAAATATATAAAAATTCACGTTAGATAATTCGTTGATTAACGATTTCATACTATTTTTCATATGAAGAAGGTCCTTTGATTTAAAAAGTTTATTAATAATATTTAAATAGAACTTCTCATTGTTATAGTATGGTAGCTATAGATGTAGGAGAAGTAATACTAATTCTTGTTCTGGTAATAATTGTTGCAGTTATACTCTCTGGAATACATATTTTAAAAGAATGGCAGAGAGCCCCGGTTTTGACTCTGGGGAGATATACTGGATTGAAGGGCCCCGGGCTTGTTTACGTGACACCCATTATAAGCAAAATTACAGTGGTGCTTTCAACCAGGATACAGGCAGTGGCATTCAAGACAGAGTCGACATTCACACAGGATAACGTTCCAGTAAATGTTGATGCAGTTATGTATTTCCAGATAATAGATCCGGACAAGGCAGTGCTTAATGTCGAAAATTATGCAGCGGCAACACAGCTTGCAGCACAGACAACGTTGAGGGAGGTGCTTGGAAAATCATCTTTCGATGAAATCCTTTCAGAAAGGGAAAAAATCGGAGAATCAGCAAGACAGATAATTGATGAGAAAACAGAGCACTGGGGAGTAAAGGTTTCATCCGTGGAAATCAGGGATGTACTTGTTCCACAGACACTCCAGGATGCAATGTCAAGACAGGCAGCTGCAGAGAGGGAGAGAAGATCCAGGGTTACACTTGCACTTGCAGAGGTTGAGGCAGCCGGTAAAATGGTGGATGCAGCCAAACAGTATGCAAACAATCCCACAGCTTTCCAGCTGAGATGGATGGATATAGTTTACCAGATTGGACTGGAAGGGAAGGGATCTCTTATAATGATACCGCAGAACGTACCTACAGTAGGAGATACTTCACAGTTCTTCACTGCAACAGCACTGAACAATATACTGAGCAAGAGTACCGGAAATGTTGGCAACAGCACTATATCTGGGAGTAAACCATAAGCAATTCATCAATGGTGAGATCTCCGGGCCTCTTTTCAGATAAAGGCCCATTGTAGCTCAGTGTTGTTGATAATTTTTTTCTTCTCATTGTAAATATTTTTATTAAAAATGCATCAAATTTTTTTATGTCCACTTCACATGTTTTTTTCCTGATTTCTATTATTGAAGAATCCACAGCTGGCACAGGAGAAAATACCTGCCTGTTAACACTGGAAATTATCTTTATGTCTGATCTTATGCCGGCATTCACCGTTAATCGGGAATAATCTTTAGTACCAGGCTTTGCAATAAGCCTCATGGCAAATTCTTTCTGAACCATCATTATTGCTGAGTCAAAATCAAAATCAAGTAAATGAAAAAGGATTTGTGATGAAATATTATACGGAATATTTCCTATTATATGATTATATCTTGCCGGTGGAATGTCAAGGAAGCTTTCCTTGTTTATTATGAACTTCCCGCTATTGATTAATTCAGAATGTCTTATTTTAAGGGCTTCATAGAACCTGTGATCCGGCTCAACTGCCGTTAATTTGACAGGATATGACAGGAGGATGTCGGTTA
>JAKAAK010000147.1:1989-7941 GCA_021797025.1 Thermoplasmata archaeon | reverse complement strand
TAATTATTATAATACTAATATAGAACTATTTACAGTATCATTGCGCAAAATTTATAAATTTGTGTAACATAAATAAAAATGTCAGAAGAATACGGCATTGCAATTCTGGATCAGGAAGGCGATTACATTGTAAAACCTTTTTTTTCAGACATCCCTAAAATATCTAAATTGATAATAATATGTGATGCCAAGACAGAATATAAGAACGCAAAACAGAAAATATCAGATTTTCTCAGGCTCAAAAATATAAAACCTGAATTTGTAGAAATCAAAGATGTTAGTAATTTCTTCCAGATATTCCTGATTTTACAGAAAATTTGCAAAACTAAAAGTGATCCCACATGGGTGAATATATCATGCGGTTCTGGTATCGGTGTATCTGCTCTGACTATACACGCATATAACCAGGATATACTCATGGTGGTTTATGATAAATATATGGATTCCACTGCTGTAATAAATGTTAAAAAATTGAAGAAGATAGATATATACAATAAAAGATACATACAAATTATGAGAGAAATTTCAGCAAAAGCAAAAACTATAGAAGAACTGTCTGTTTCACTTAACATTACAGATTCGGCCGTTTCCAGGAGATTGAAAAATCTCCTTGCGCTTGGAATAGTCACACGGAATGGAATAGGTACAAGAAACTATCCTTTTGTTCACTCCCTCAATGAGTTCGGCAGGCTCTTACTGGGCTAGACTGAGTGTTTCTCCGGAATATCAAAATATTTTTGTATCTATAATGTTTTTAAAAAATTTTATTTAATAACTTTTAAAAAGTATCTTAAAATGTTAGTATAGTGTGTCCTGCCTTATTTGCATCTGCTATGACTTTTCCACCCGGTATTTTATCACAGTCATAATACAGCAAATCACTTTCGGTTATATGGTACTATTCCATTGCAACGGGGCATGCCATAATTTTTATTTTGGCTTTTTTCAGCTCTTCAATCTTATTGCTTATAATCAGAGACCTCGGGTCAAATTTGTTTAATGTTTCTATAGAGCTACCTATAAATAATAAAGTAACACTTTTTGCACCCATTTTTTCTGCCAGTCCTGTTGCAACAATTGTTGCCTCGTCCACTCTTGTACTGTCGTTTCCACTAATCAATGTAATTAAATAATCTTCGCTTCCCATATTTATAACATTCTATTGTCCTATATCTATTTATCCAGCACAATTATTTTAGAGTAATTACAATTTTCATAATATATTGGATTTATCGTATCGGTTTATTTCCGAGTAATAAACAACAATAAGATGTAGAATGAGAATTCTTTATTCGAAGGTGAAAAGTTATATTTTTATATGGTAATATTATATAATAAACATGGATAGTGGATATCAGGAAACAGTTGAACAGTCTTTTAAAGATCTCAAATTTGCATCTCTCCTGACTATAATTGAAATGATACTGGGGATAGCGTTCACTATTTTTGTTATGTATATTGTGGTTTCAATAGCATTGGTCGCCGTATCTAAAAATATTATCCCGGGAACCATTGATAATTATATTATCCACAGTATCCTGTCGAACAACTATTTAATCCTTATATTAGCTGCGTTTTATGTGAGTTTTGTCGGGATTGCAGTATATTCTCTTTATTTATACTCAAAATCTATTGCATTACTTTCTCCATTCAATCGAAGTCTGGAAGGACCGGCAAAATTTTCTAAGTACCTGTATTTGATTATACTGATAATAGATATTTTTGAAATCTTTTATATTGATTTAGAACTCAATTCAAGGCCAGATATTTTATTATCCATTAGTTATATTGTTATAACCATAGGGGTACTTTTATTGGTTTTATATCTTTATATCGGCATTTATAGAATAGGTGTTATTTATGATAATAGTTCAGTACGTCTAGCTGCAATTTTCTATTTTATACCATTGCTGGACATAGTAGCGCCGTTTCTATTATATTCTGGAAGCAAAAAGTTGCTGGAGACATATAAACAGAAATAGAATAAATTACTCATTAATTTTGCTATTCATAGAAATTATTATAAACATATTAATCATGGATATATAAAATGCCATCGAGACCTCTGGACTGGCTGAATCAATCTGAAAGAGATTTGGAAGAAGCTGAAGATTCCATGAAAAATGCGAAATATGAATGGGCGTGCTTCGCTGCCCAACAGAGTGCAGAAAAGGCTGTAAAAGCCCTTTATAATGCCTTGAACAAAGAAATATGGAGCCATTCCATATCCAGAATGTTATCCCAGCTTGGTGAATATAAAGTAGATAACGAAATAATTGAGAGATCAAAGGAACTGGACAGAGTATATGTAGGAACAAGATATCCTGATTATTATACCGAAGGTTCTCCCTATGAATATTATTCCATTGAGGATGCAAAGAGGTGCATAAACTATGCAAAAGAGATATTTGAATTCTGCTCCAAAAATATACGATCTTGATTACCAATCAACCATCCGTGACCTCATAAAGTATGGAAATAATTGCACAGCGAAAGGTGCATTGTTAACCATACTTATTGGCTCTCTTGCCAAGGGAAATTATTCACCTTTTTCAGATGCAGATGTTATAATAGTGACCAGGGATGAAAAAAATGTTATTGATTTTATGGAATCATGGTTACACGTTGATGTAGAACCCAGAGTATTTACATTGAATGAAATATATGCATTGAGTATTGAAAAGAAAAAAATAATAGAAGAAATAATTACAAATGGTATCATCCTAGCAGGAGACACATTATTATTAGAAAAGATAAAAAATTTGTATTGTGATTGATGAGTTCAGAATAATGATTAGATTTACCTGCAAAATATGTAGAAAGCGGCTCCTGTATAATCAAAATTTTTGCCTTTCAAAATATCTGTACCAATTCTGTGTAATCATGAATGAACAATTCCATATAGTTTTAGTAATTGCATTACACATTAAATAGTAATGAAATTAAGCTGATAGTTGCTATCATTCAGACCATGAGAAAGGTTGTATATATTTTAAGTGAATATTCATGGATATTTATTTAAAAACCATTGATTAAATGTAAATAGTTCCATTTATAACACCTTTATTTTAGTGCAAAAGCTTTACTTGGAATGGATTAAGAATAGATATTCAAGCTGGATGGTTGATATCAATAAAAGGTTGAGCATTGCAGGGAGATAAACAGAAAATACTAAAATAAAGATAGGTTGTAGAAGAGATTATACAATACCTTAATAAGAGGAAAAATAATGAAAAACCTCAATTGCTGAATAGAGTACATCCTAAAGTTATCATTAAAAATATATGATTAATTGTGAACTATTTTAGAAACTTCTTTCACAACTTCTGGAGTCTTCTCATTCCATCCCCATAAATTCCTGCCCATAGCTATTCCTTTAACTCCACTATCCATGGCATCCTTTACATATTTGAAGACTTCATCAGGATTATTCATTCTTTCTCCTCCTGCAATCACAATCGGCCTTTTAGTTCTTTCAACCTGATCCTTCATTCCATGGAAATAAAATGTTTTGATGACATCCGTACCCAGTTCTAATCCCAATCTTATACAGTGAGAGATTATTTCAGGATTTTTGTTCTCTGCATTCGGGTATATGTGGCTTATAATTGGAATGTCGTATTTATTTGCCTGACTTATAACTCTGGAAAGTTCTTCTAACCTCCGCTGTTCCTGTTCTGCGCCTATATATAATTCATAAGAAACCGCAACAGGGTCATATGAAATTGCTTCTTCTACAGAGGTGAACATAATGAGATCATATGGATTCGGTGCAAGTGAAGTAATGCCATTCAACTTGTATATAATTTCGGTACGATTCAATACTCTGGAATCTATGGTCTGAATGGTTCCTTTATTGAGTATCACTGCGTCAACATATTGAGAATTTGTCTTGATTGTGCCCTCTATGTCATAGAGGCCTTTTTGTTCCCCCATTGGAATGCCATGATCCATTGCCATTATCAATATTCTCTTTCTTCCGAATAGCCTGAACATCCTGTGTTCTCTTCCATATTGTACCATAATTATCTGGCTATAATTCCACTAATTATATTAAACTTGCCTGAGACCGGGATGCCGTATATAGATAATTATTTGGCTTTATTCTGGCAAATTATCATACATTGATAATAGTATATTATCATTATTATTCCCATAAAAGTATAGAAAGGATTAAATACAAAATATGGTTTTACTGCCATGGATGACAATGTTAAGCATACGCTTGGCAAAAACAAGATCGGTTTATGGGCTATGGCATTTATGACTGTAGCGGCTATTTATCCTATGGCAATGGCTGTTTCAAATGCCGCAGCTGCTGTGACGTACGGAGGATTTGCTGCACCTTTGATTCCTATTATAGGTGCTGTATTAATATTGCTGGCAACAGTTCCTATTCTGGAATACAGCAGAATTGCTTCCTTCAGTGGAGGATATTATGGACTTGCTGAACTGGCTTTCGGAAAATCTGTGGGAAAGTTCGTGGCTCTGGAAAATCTCTTTTACTTTTTCTCATTTGATGTATTAACATCTACAGCCTTTGCATACGTAATTTACACTTCCATGACATATATTTCTGGTTATATACTTCCATCCTGGCTGTTCATTGTTATATCTGTAATATTCATGTTTGCAATGTTTTTAATCACTGCCCTTGACCTCTCAATATCCGCAAAAATAGTTATCATTTCCGGAATACTCCAGGTTATAGTTCTTGTAATATATTCGGCAGTAGTTATCATACGATCACCTTATAATTCGGTTCAGGCATTCAATCCCGCAAGTGCGCCCAGTGGCTTAAGCGGGCTTTTCCTCGGGGTAATACTCGCCGGATTCCTTTTCTATACCGGATACGGAGTTCCACTGTTTTTCTCTGAAGAGGGGAAAGCTTCATTTAAGGATGTGTGGAAGGCTATTGTAATAGGAGTTATAATTCCCACAGTAGTCGGTGTCATGGCCATATATGCAGAAGTTGTTGCAGTCGGGCTTCCCCATGCCTCTGCACTACAGAATGACCTGAGTCCTGGCCTTGCTGCCTTTATTCCTTACCTGGGTATTCCCGCTGCAATACTATTTGTTCTTGTAGCGTTACTTGGTCAGGGATTCGGGGGTTTTGTTCCGGGAATGACAACTGCCAGGCTCTTATATTCCATGTCAAGGGATAACTTCCTGGGTGGCAAAAGCCTGTCAAAAATTTCAAAGAGAGGAACTCCTGTAAACGCAGCACTGGTAAACCTGGTAATAGGGCTTGCAGCAACAGTAATAGATGAAATTGTAATGATACATTTCTACGGCCTCAGCCAGGGTGTCTTTGATGCTCTGTTCCTGGCCGGAAGCATGGCCGTTGCTTTCTGGTTTATACATCATATAATTCCGGATTTAAGTCTAGGTGTATATCTCTTCAGGAAAAAGGTAAGTCTTCTGAAACCCAGAAATCTGCTCATTTCAATTATCGCCCCGGCAGGTGCAATAATCCTCTTCGTATATTCGTTTTATGAGGGATACAGTAACCTGACAGAGCCATATTTCGGCGGATTGATATTTGTATTCATCCTGGCTATTGCAGCTATAATTTATGTGGCAATAAAGTACAAGAACGACACACTGGGTGATTCGTATGTCACAAAATCTGTGGATATAACAAAACTGGAAAAATAAAAACAAATATTTTTTAATATCTTTTATATACAATGTAATGAAATCTGCTATTTATTTTGGTAAAGAAGACGTGAAGATCATTGATTCTAAAATGCCTGAAATTGCTGATGGTGAGATATTGCTGCAAGTTAAAGCCGTAGGAGTATGCCCGACAGATGTTAAAGCCTATTATTCCGGTTCACATTCCATAATAACTCCCCGTGTTCTGGGACATGAAGTATCTGGCATTGTGGCGAAGAGTCTGAATGATAAATTTATTGCCGGAGAAAGGGTAAATGTTGCCGCTGATAATCC
>JAKAAK010000147.1:0-1889 GCA_021797025.1 Thermoplasmata archaeon | reverse complement strand
ATTCTGGACCTGGAAAGTATTGTCTCAAGAGCCTTTCCCCTCAGTTCATTGAAGGAGGCATTCCAGTATTCAAAGGACTTAAAAGGTTTGAAGGGGGCTATAATATTTGACTGAAGCACAATACAATTATCCAAAAGGCAATTATTATATTTACCAACATATTATTCTTTTAATTTACTATGTCTAAAAATAAGCTGATAGCTGGTGTGGATGTGGGTTCCTCCTCAATCAAATGGGCAGTATATGATCTGGAGGATATGGAACTATTACGGGCCGGTAATGTTAGATATCCTAAAGGCACCTTTGAAAAAGACAACGTAAATGTTGATGTGGTTGCCGATACATATCTTCATATTCTCAATATTCTGGATAAAATGGAAGTATCGTATGTAGGAATGTCCACAATGGCACCAATACTTATCTGCATGAATTCTGAGAAAATCGCTTTGACAGGCATTCCATATAATTCACTGCTAGGTGCAGAATTTCTTTCTGATTTAGATGCAGATGCAAGCAGGGATACAACACTGAATGTGCCAAATGTACAGTTTTTTTACCAGAAAATTAAATGGATTAAAAAGAATGCCACAAATATATTCACTGCAACCAGGTGGCTGGTGGATCTCAATGGTTTTTTATTAGAAAAACTGGAAAACACAAAAAATCGGCCTGTACAGGATATCAATACTGCACTGGAATGGGGACTTTTGAATTACAAGACAATGACCTGGGAACCCTCTATTGTTATGGAACTGGGAATAGAGAATAGACTACCGGAACTGGTACAACCTGAATATTCGTGTAAATATCGAAATATGGTTGTAAGTATAGGTACGGTTGATACCATCGTTTCAGCACTGGGTTCCATCGGTACGGATTCCAATAAATTCTTTATTACCAATGGGTCTACACTCTGTGCCGGGTATGTTTCCAGAACGCCGGTTAAAAGCAATACGTTGTATAACGACCTTTATTTCCAAGGGAAATATCTGATTAACGGATGCAATTCACAGTATTCAACTATTCTCGATTGGGCTGAAAGCAATTTTAAGAGGAGCATAGATGTAAACCGGATAGATATGAATCCCAGGGCAATTACATTTTTACCATATCTGGAAGGGGAACGGTGCCCGATTTTTAATACCGAGATCAGGGCGGGCTTTTATGGAATTGATAAATGGTCAACAAATGATGATATGATAGCAGCTATCGTACACAGTATGGCCTATCTCAGTGTTGACATGATCGAAAATCTTATGATGTCCAACGAGGGGGAACATCATTTCAACGGCATTATTGCAGGTGGTGGCATGTCTAAAGTAAACATTGGATCAATTGTGGCTACACTCACAAACCTGAGGTATGAAATAACCGGTATAGAGCCCACTACACTGGGCGCATGCTTGATTTCAATGAAAGGCAACGGTATTATAGATAATTATTCAACCGGAAAGTACCATCTATTGAAAATAGAACAAAAAATAAAACCTGACACAAGCATTCTTACCCATAAAATAAGCTATGATAGATTCAAAAAATTCAGGGATTCGACCCTCAGGACATTGAGTGATTTAAATAACAGTGCAGACATTCTTCATTGAATATATGGAAATAATGAATGATGTAGTGCATTATGTACTGGAAAGAAACCCGGATATTATAAATCCTATTGATTCCTACACCTGTTGATATCTTAATAACTCCGTGCAAAATATTTAATGCACTGATAATATCAAGTAGTATGATGTGTTTAGAAAACAGTAAAATACAGGGTTATATATGTGATTTGTTCCATCCTGGAATTGAACAAAATGTTCCCGGTATATTATTCTAACTGATAACTGGAATATTATCGTTCCTAAACATAAAATTTTATACATTTATATCAT
>JAKAAK010000146.1 GCA_021797025.1 Thermoplasmata archaeon | reverse complement strand
ATCGTAATGACCCATAGCAAGATAATTTGCTACACCCATATCATGGTTATTATCGGTGGCGAGATTTCCATATGGTGTGAAAAGAAACCATGTAATGACAGCCACCGCAAATGCCACAGTGATAAATTTTTTCATATTGATATGGTGAAAATTAGCTTTTTCATGTTTTCCAATGAACACAGCTGCGGCTATGAATATTCCCGGGGCAATAAGCGCAGGGTACTGGTAGAATATTGGCTGGTAATAGGGAAAATAGTTGTGTGCAAATACAAGTCCGGCATAAGGCAATATAAGCAGAGCCTCAGGCACAAAAAATGAAATGAACAATAATGGCATAGTATCCAGAACAAAATATAGGATTTTTCTGAACAGTGAAGCGGTAATTATTGATGGGTTTTTTAATATTGCAGAGATATTTAGGAACTGTAATGTATATGAAGGGTATACGATATTGACTCCGATAAATGGAATAGAAATTAATGCGATTATTATTGCATAGTAATATTTTGGAACCTTCTTATGCCTTATTGCCAGTATTATCAGGTAAAAAACAACAATCACTGGTGCCAGATAATCAGTTGTAATCGCCAGCAATATAAAGACCAGTGAAGACTTGAATTTATCGTATAGTATCAAACAGTATCCGGTAAGAAATATGGTAGGAAATAGTGCTATAAAATGGAAATCAAACCATTCAACACCTGCGAGTGGAAAATAAAACAACCATATAAGTGATAATAATAATGAATAATTATGGTTCTTTATAAGCTTCCTTCCTATGAAGTATACAGGAAAAACACCAGCGCTAACCAGTATATCCTGGAATACCATGAGTCCTATCTCCGAAGGAAATAAACTGTAAAGAGGATACATCAGGAAATAAATTAATTTATTATATACAATTGGCGAAGTAAGTGCGTTTTTTATCAAATCTGATGAAACCCCTAAATCAAAAACGGTTGAATGAAAAGTAATATATCTCATATATGATAGTAGAGATGATGCAATTGAGAATACAATAAAAATTGGAAGTATAATGGTGAGGTCTCTTCTGGTATTTTTTTCCATATAAAAAGGTCATTAAAAAATTAAATATAAATATTAGCTTCCATTTATTTAATGGTTTTGTAATAAGATAATAGCTTTTTCCTTACATTTTCTGGAGAATAATATTTAGCCCTTTCATAGCCTCTGGTGCTATAGTCATCCTTTTTTTCAAGTATACTATATACTCCCTCTGTTAGTTCATATAGATCCATAGGGTTTGCTAGCAACGCAGCACCATCTGATACTTCCCTAATTATATCTATATCGGATGAAAGTACAGGCAATCCTGCTTTAAAAGCTTCAACAACCGGATATCCAAATCCCTCTTCCAGTGTTGGAAATAATAACATATCGCATGCATTATAGATTTTATTTATTTTTTCATCATCGACATTGTTAAAGGTAATGCTATTACCCACCTGACTGCCAATCCTTACCAGCTGGTATGAATCATCCAACTTATCCATTACTTTTTTCACCATTGCAAGGTTTTTTCTGGGTGCATCAGATGATACAGATAATACCAGTTTTTTATTTTCTGGAAGCCCGAGCTCCTTTCTTAAAGGCCCTTTATTAGGCATCGGGAAAAAATTGTCTGTTATATATGGCGATACCACAGATATATTATCCTCATTTATATTAAATTGTGTAATAATTTGATTTTTAACATGGTTAGACACCGTGATAATATTATCATAGGCAAGGTATGTCTTAACGTAGCTTCTCATATATGCATCTTTTAGCTTTTCCATAATCTGATTATAAGCTAAATTTCTGTTAAATGGTATTATATCGTGTATGGTAACAACCATTTTCTTACTGTTGAATATAGGTTTCATAGTCTGGGAGGTTATATGTATAATATCAGAAGTATTGTTTACCGTATCTATGCCTGATCTAAATGCGTACTTTGAAAACATGTAGTTAAGCACGGTGCTTTTAAATCCCCTGTATGGTCGCTTATAAAAATCATCTAAATACCGGTCATTGAATATAAACTGTACTATTCTGCTTTCTGGAGCAAGTAGCATATACAGGTCCTTTGCATATTTCCCAACACCAGTTGTAGTTGAGTCAACAGTTATATATGTAACCACAAAGGTTAATGGAAGTGTAATATAAAATAGTGATGTGTTATAATGGGATTATTGCAATAACACTATGTTCATGATTTTTTGTTATTATTCATAAATTTTTTAATAACAATATACCTGAAATTATAATGAAATCTAACCAGAATATATGCAAAGTATATTTCCAGCCTGGCAGAAAAGGCCCTATCAGATTTTTTGAGTATAGTAATAGCATTCCGCGGTTTTTTATTCACACCAAGAATGTAATCGTCTATTTCTATATTTGTTATCTTCTGATTAATATAATTTTTTGCCTTCATTGAAACAAACATCTCACCAAACATTATGAATGGCTTTACATCCTCTTCCAGGTCTGGATTTCTATTCAGTATGAATTCATTAATGTTCGCTGTATCAATATGGCTAACACTATTATGAAACATGTAATATGTTAAATTATCTTTACCTGATATAATATTCTTACCCGATTCCAAGGCAGATAAATACATAAAATGGTCTGTATTGGAACTGATTTTCTCAAGATTATCTAAATTTAATATGGACTTTCGTAATGAAATTGAGGATAGGTTAAATGTTATGCTTTTTCCCAATTTACTGTCTAATTTCTGATATTTTTCATTTACTGTTATATGGGCATTATGATAATAACATAGATTATTATTGGCTTTAAATTTATTATATACAACTTCCAGTTTATCATTGGAAAATAAATCATCATCGTCCAAAAATGATATTATTTCTCCAGAAGATGCAGAAACGCCTGCATATAAGAATTCACCCACAGTACCGTCCATAAGTATATTTTTTACATTATGATTATCGATAAATCCATCAATGGCATCCTCTGTGAAGTTTTTAATAACTATAATTTCATAATATTTTTTATCCAGAGTCTGGTTAACTGCACTCTTTATTGCGTTTAACAAAAATTCTTTCCTGTTATATGCGGTGATTATAACGCTTATATATGGCAATTTGCTACCACTCATTTAAAATATATGTCTGCTTTATATATAATTTTATTCAGAGTTGTATGTGGTGGTAATATCCTTATGTAATATCTTCAGGAATGAATGTTTCAGGAATATAGCGTAATAAGGATAATTACAATATTCTCTGATAGAAGGTATGAAGGGCAGATTTTCCAGTAGAAAATTCCTTAAACGTATTAAACATTTCTCTGCAAGTGTAAGTTCAATGAAAGTTAAAGTAATAAATATATGGGAAAATCCTACTGCTATCTATCTGTATTCCAGAATTTTAGGTTCCGTTGACAATAACAATATTTCCATACTGGATATGTACCAGCCAGCTGCAGGAAGTAATAGGATAAAGCGTGAGTTGCAGATGGGAGTAGATAGTTACTTTCAGGGATTATTCCTGGAAAAGAAGCTTAAGGATGAAGAGTATGATATTTTGCATTATGCAGATCCTATGATACCACCGGTTAAAATCCGGAAAACCTCTGTCATTACGGTTCATGATAATCCAGCTATTCTTTTAAATTCAAATCTTTATTTTAGCAATACATTCAGTAATAGACTCACAAAGAAGTTTCTGAAGAGGAATATAGACAGATATATGGACTTTGAAAATATTCTCACAAATTCCAATTATGTTAAAACATCATTACTCGAATATGGTTTCACCGGAAGTATTGAAACCATATCTCACCCGGTAGCTCCATATTTTAAAAAATTACAGGGAAGGGACAAAATTCGAAATGAACTTGGATTGCCGGATGGAAAAACATTGCTATTATCAGTCTCCACTAATGTTAAGAGAAAAAATCTCGATATAATAGAAAAGGCAATGAAAATGTTGCCCGATAATTTTGTTCTTGTTAGAGTTGGTGAATCTATCGGCAGGAGCATAACATTTCAAAATGTTTCAAAGGAAAAACTCAATAAGATATATAATGCCTGTGATGTATTATTGATGCCTTCTATAGAGGAAGGGTTAGGACTACCAGTCATTGAAGGATTTGCAACTGGAATCCCTGTAGTGGCCTCAGATATAGAGGTTTTCCATGAAATCGGAAAAGATGCTGTAGAATATATAGACCCTATGAACGTACAATCTCTTATTGAGGGAATAAATACTGCTGTGCAAAATAGAGATAAAATGATCTATAGAGGCAATAAAATTGTGCCCGAATTCTCTTTTGAGGTTTTTAAAGAGAAAATGCTTCATTATTATAGAAAAATATTATAAAATTTTTGATGTACAGGAAACGGGTGTAGAAGATATTTTTTATAACCCCCTTATCTATGATATGATAAAGTTCAATAGAAATCTTGTGGGGTAGAACCAATAAGTTTTATATGCCGACATTTAATTACTATACAAATGGGTAATCAAAATATCGATTTAACTATTGTTCTTGCGACTTTAAATGAAATAGAAAATTTACCTTTGCTATGCTCCAGCATTGATTCAATTTTAAGCAAACAAAAAATAGAATACCAGCTATTGTTCGTTGATGACAACAGTAAGGACGGTACAAGAGAATTTATAATAAACTACTGTAATCAAAATCCCCTTTCAAAATATATATTTAATGACTGCAAACAGTCTCCATTGATAGCCAGATACCAGGGAATAAAAATTGCTGATGGCAAGTATATAATTACCATGGATGCAGATTTCCAGCATCCACCATCTTATCTTGTGAATATATATAATGCCCTGTTAAAGAATTATGATATAGTTATTGCCAGCAGATACTGTAAAAGTGGAAGCCCTGGCAACAGGAAAGTAGTAAGGGGAATAATATCGCGTACAGCTACCTTTCTGGCACAATTATTATTAAGAAGCAGCAGAAATATCAAAGACCCATTATCCGGTTATTTCGGGTTTAAAAATGGCTTAAAACTGGACATAAGGGATGGATGGAAAGGATATGAAGTCGGTATTTTCCTGAGGGCCAGCAATAATAATTTAAAAATAAAGGAAATACCTTATAAATTTGTTGAGAGGGAAAGGGGGAAATCAAAAGTCACATCCAGCCAGGATTTTGTAAAGACTTATATGATTGAGTTATTAAGAGCTAAAAAAGTAGAAATTGTAAGTTACGGGCAAATTGCAGGTAGGAATAGCGGTATATTTAACTTTAGAATATTTCAATAAGTTTGTTATATCTTAATAAATACTGGGCAATGCCCTTTGATATTGATGAATATTCTTATAAAAAAGGATGTAAAAATTATAAATGCAATAAAAGTTTGAAGATAATGTGGGATTTCTGAGGAAATATGTAGAAATTAACCTTTAAAATGATATTATGTATAATATGTCTGACATAAATATTTATATTATTTGTTCATACGTATTTATATAGGTTGGTGATGAAAAATACCGTTGCAGGAAGAAAGTCTAGAAATGAAGAATTTTAGTAATCCTAAGGTTTTTGCCCGTTCGAGTAATAATAATCTTTCACAGGATTTTCAAGAGCCAGAGAATGGAATTTCAATAGTTATTCCTGCATATAATGAGAGAGATAGAATAAAAAAATCTCTCGATAGCTACATACCTGTTATAGAGTCATTTAATCTGCCATATGAATTCATAGTGGTTATAGATGGAGATGATGGCACTGAAGATGTCATAAAGCACTATAAAAACCTGAAATATTTTAAATCAAATGAGAGATTAGGAAAAGGTGGTGCAGTAAAGAAAGGTTTATTGATGGCACAATACCAGTATGCAGGGTTTATTGATGCTGACGGAAGCCTTGCCCCAGAGGACTTTAAAAAAATGTTAGTACAGATACAAAATAATTCCTGTGTAATATCATCAAGATACCTTAAAGAAAGCAAATGGGTCAATAAGGAGCCATTGTTTAACAGATTTGCAAGCAGGGGGTTTAATACAATCGTTGACCTTGTTCTACATTTAAAAGTCAAAGATACGCAATGCGGTGCGAAATTTTTTAAATTTGATATTATTAAAAAAATAATACCGCATATCCAGGTATCTAATAGAACATTTGATGTAGATATATTATATCATATCAAGCGCCAGGGGTATAATATAAAAGAGATACCGGTAACGTGGAATCATAGCAAAGGATCCAGAATGCCTATTAAAGATGCAATATTTCCAATGTTTATCACGGTAATTGCAATAAAATTAATGAATTCAAGAATTAAAGACTATGTACCGGAATTTTTATTCAGGGTAATTTCAAAATTTAAGGTTTATTGAAGCATTCTTTTAACGCCTGCCCTGATATCATATTCGGGTTCAAATTGCAATTCTTTTCTTGCTTTTTCTATATTTGCCATAGTAAACATCTGGTAGCTTGTAAATGGATTCTTTACATATTTAGCTTCAATATCGGAATGCATATATTCCTTTATAATTTTAAAAATTGTATTAAAATCTGTTGATATTTCTGTACCAATATTATAAGCTTCCCCTGTTTTGCCTTTCTCCATTGCAAGCACAGATGCCCTTGCATTGTCCTCTATGTAAATAAAATCTCTTTTCTGGGTGCCATCGCCATATATTACGGGTGCTTTATTGGCCTTCAAATCGTTGATGAATTTATGGAATATGCTTGAGTAAGCTCCTTTACTGTTTTCTCCCGGCCCATATGTGTTGAAATATCTTAAATAGACAGAATCAAGTTTTCTTAAAAGTGAAAATGACCTTGCTGTTAATTCGTTTGTATATTTTGTTACTGCATAGAGATTAGGATAGCTATCTGTAATCATGCTTTCAGTAACCTGTTTCTCGGTATCCCCGTAAATCGCTGACGATGATGCTAAAATTACTTTTTTAACATTATTTTTATATGCTGCCTTAAGTATATTATAGGTTCCCATAATATTGATTTCATAGCCCTTTCCATCTATATCTTCAAATTCTGGCGGAGATGTTGTTGCTGCAAGATTAAAGACGTAGTCAATATCCTTCATTGATTTTTCCAGCTTTTCATAATCCATAATATTTCCAGTGATATTTTCTATAGCATTGCTATTCTTATCTGCTATATCATATGATACAGTGTAATATCTCTTCTTATTAAGTAATTCTATAATATTTCTGCCAATAAATCCTGAACCTCCAATAACCAGTGCTTTCATTATTCAGGTATGATAACTATTAATAAATTTCTTTGCATTGTATTTAAGGTTAGCAGGTTTATGTTATGCATACATGTTATGATTATAGGGGTGCTTCTCCTGAGTAGAATATATAATTATTCCTGTACCGAAAATAACATTACACACTTTTGATAAAGCAGGTTCAGTGAAATAATCTCTTATTTTATAATCATATATCAGGTTAAGATTATCATTATAGTTTCAAAACATGTTGTGTTAAATAGTGTTCATTAGTTGCCGTAATTTTAGAAAAAGTCTGTCTTATCTAATCGACTTCTATGTTAATATATCTTCCCCTTGACCCATTCCTCATTTATGTCAAACATTATTGATGCAACATGGGTTATGTATGTAATTTGTGTAAACACAAACCCCAGTTATCAATGAATTTAAACATTAAATAACAGGGAAACATATCTCTTTTGAAAACAGAGAAGTGATAAAATATTGAAAATACAGATATAGCTAAAATAATAAGAGGCACAATAATGGAAAAATATAAAGGTTAAGGGAAATCGGGGTCAATGTATATTTAAGACAAAATACGGAGATAAAGTAGACAAGATATATAGGAGATTTAATGGGACAGTACGGTGAAATAAATGGATTTCAATCCCTGGGAAAAAACACGTTGATTAATGATAATTTAAAAGAGAGCTCTGTACCAGCAAAGATTCAAAATTCTTAAAGCTGTATAAAACACAGTATGTGTACAGCAAATAATAAAAGAAGAAA
>JAKAAK010000145.1 GCA_021797025.1 Thermoplasmata archaeon | reverse complement strand
GACAACATTGTTGGCGGGAAGTATGTACCACTTTCCGGCACTGAACCCGCAAGATCCCGGGAATATAATACATTCCCGCCTGCATTTATGGTTTCACTGACAAGCTTCTCTATTTTCTCCTTTTGCTCCATGGTTGTAATGGCACTTATATCGGTTTCGTAATCCATTGGATTTCCGGCTTTCATATTCTGCAGGTATTTTTTCATTTTTTCCATGAAACTATCCAGCGCGCTTTCCTCTATTATGAGCCTGCTTGCGGATTCGCATAGTTGACCAGCGTTCAGGAATATTCCAAATATAACTCCCTTTGCAGCATGTTCCATGTCAGCATCAGAAAATACTATATTCGGTGATTTGCCCCCAAGTTCCAGTGTTACTTTTTTGAGCCCTTTCGCACCCTGCTCCATAATCTTTATTCCTGTGTTAGTGGAACCTGTAAAACTTATCATGCCAATTTTTTTATTTTCAATAAGATAATTTCCAGCTTTTCTTCCGGTACCGTTTATAAGATTGGCTGCACCATCTGGGAATCCTGCTTTTTTCATATCCTTTACAAGTTCAATAGCCGTAAGTGGTGTATAGTGCGAGGGCTTTAAGACCACGGTGTTTCCTGCAAGCATGGGTGGAATTGTTTTCCATACTGCCATGAGGAAAGGCACATTCCATGGCGCTATTGATGCCACAACACCCATGGGCGCGTTCTGTATTATTCCGTATGTGCCCGGGTATTCCGGGTGCTCTATCTTCCGTTCATACTTGAATTCATCCGTTTCTGCAAAATACCGGATGTGTGAAATTGCCAGTGGTATATCCATGAAAGTGCTCTGCCTGATAGTTTTGCCAGTATTTATTGATTCAAGGTTTGCATATTCTTCTGCCTTTTCCTGGATGATATCGGCAAGCTTTCCTATCATTTTTTGCCTGTCGGCAATTTCTGTATGTTTCCATTGGCCGTTGAATGTTTCCATCGAAGAATCAACTGCCCTGTTGACCTCATCCATTCCTGAATCAACTATATAGCCGATCAGATGCCCGTCCACAGGACTTTTGACCGGTATTTTTTCTCCATCTGTTTCCTCTTTACCATTAATTATATTCCCAAAAACTTTCTCCATTTTATCACCACGATTTATAATCAATTCCCATGAAACTTTAAATGTGCCAAAATTATTGTAAATTATATTATAATTTATATGTTATCATTTAAACTGTGTATCTACCTTTGCTGCTGTATTCACCATTTCTTTGGCTGCATTGGTATACCTCATAATTTTCATCATTGACCCTTCCAGTTTGAATTTGCCGGTCATCAATCCCTGTATGGGATCAATTTCCCCTTTGATGAGTTTTACCCAGTTTGAATATTTTCCCTTATATTTGAATGTTGATGCAGGAACATCGCTCTCCTCCTTCCCGACCTGATATTTCACGCACTTCCCTGCCTTCAAATCCAGAAACATATTCCATGAGTTATTATAGGAATCATCAGGTTCCACAACAAACGTTATTGAATCGTCCCATGTTTTGCCAGCCTCCTGGTAAGCACTGTTTGAGTTTAGCTTTTCAACATATTCCTTTGCCCATTCTTCACTCGGAAATATTGCCATAACTAACTATACAAGTAGAATATATATTAAGTTTATGAGGAAGATATTATACCTGTTATTGGAATTCATTGATAAAAATAGAGGTGGATTCATAAAAACATTTTTTCCACAGTTTTTTCACTATTTACAATCAGAACTTTTGGTTCATTCCCCTCATGCAGCCATTTCAGTTCTTCAAGGTTTCCTGATGCCGTCATAGTTTCAACCCCGAATCCGGCTGCAGCTGATGCCACATCCAATTTAAGATCAAAATAATCCTTATGCTCCATATCAGGATAATAACTTTTGGAATAACTCTTCAATATGTTGTATCCCCCGTTGTTGAGCACAATGAACTTTACCGGTATATGGTATCTCTTTGCAGTCCACAATCCCTGTATTGTATACATGAAGGCTCCATCACCTATAATTACCAGTGTCCTGGGATTTTTGATGCCAATGCCGAGGGATGCTGCTGTAGCCCATCCCAGTTGACCGGATTTTGCAGTGAAATATTTGTTATGGCTGTAGCCGAATGTTGCCCGGACGGTCTCCGATGCAGATATGGCCTCGTCGACAACCGTATAATCAGAAAAGATTTTTCTGGCATTGTACAGAACGTAGTCAACGCCCATAGTCAATCTTTCTCTGGCTATCTTATTAGCGTATAGAAAATCACGGGGTTTATGGAATTCTCCCTTCCTCCGGATCGATTTTACAGCCTCCCTTAGAAAGACCTTGGGATTAATTATGTATGAATCCCCCGTCTTATCGGATATATCTGTACCGATGAATATTACGTCCTTCCCAGGAAATGGAGAGGATGGAAGATATGGATAAAATGTGATGTCCCCGCCGATAAATACTATAAGGTCATTGTTCAAAAATTTAAGGTTCATCAATGTTGATGCGGGAAGGAGATCACCGTTATAATGTTCATCATCTGTATTGAAGGTCCCCCTGGATGCCAGTGGTTCGCTGTAGACCTCCACTCCCAGTTTTCCGGCGAATTCCACCGCTTCCTTATATGCGTCATATAAATCAATCTCATATCCAAATACCAGTGCAGGGCGTTTTGAACTATTAATTCTGTCAACTATTTCCTTGATAGCCTCGGAATCCGAGTAGGAGAAGTTTATATGGACATCTCTGGGATCGGGGATTTCCGCATCATAATCCATAATATCCATGGGAATTGAAATGAATACAGGTCCTCTCGGCGGTGTAAGGGCTATTGCTTTTGCTCTTCTGAATGCAACAGGTATGTCCGATGGATTCTTGATCTCATAACTATACTTCACAAGCCCGGATACAGTATGTATCAGGTCGCCCGACAGTAAAGGATCATACACCAGATGCCTGGTATCCTGCTGCCCGGCCGTAATAACAACTGGAGAACGGTTCCATTTTGCAGTATTCACAAATGACATTGCATTTCCAAGACCGGGAAGCGAGTGGAGGTTGACTGTGGAGGCACAATCATTGTACTGGGCATAACCGTCAGCCATGCCCAGAGCTATTGAATCATGCAATGTGAGATAATAATCCTTTATTCCCCGGAGCATGGGTATCTCCGTTGTGCCGGGATTTCCGAATACAGGGCCAAGCTTCAGTGTATTAAGGGTTTTTTCAAGTATTTCATATCCTTTCATAGTTCATCCTCCACCCTGTAAAGAGGGTCTATTCCCTGTGAATATCTTATTATATTCCCTATAGTTTCCGTGATGAATCTTTCCTGGCTTTCCATGGTTACCCCTGCAATATGTGGACTGAAAAGTACGTTATCCAGATGGAGGAGCTCCGAGGAGAAATCAGGCGGTTCCTGACTGAACACATCTATGCCGGCATATATGTTCTTTTCCTTTATCGCTTTAACAAGGGCGGTTTCATCTACAATCTCTCCCCTGGATGTATTAATGAATATTGCGCCATCCTTCATTAGATTGAATCTTTCTGTATTGAACATGAGTTTTGTACTTTTTGTCAGAGGTGTATGTATAGATATTATGTCAGATGATGCTACAAGATCGTCAAGTTCAAGGTAGGTAACTCCATAGAATTCCTCATCCTCAGGGGATAATCTTCTCGGATCATAATAAACAATACCAACATTGAAGGGGATTAGTCTCTGGATTAATTTTATTCCTATGGCTCCCATACCTATTATTCCGAATGTTTTACCCTGCAATTCCCTGGAATTTGTAAGAAGTGGCCAGTTGCCCGATTTTATCTGGCTATCGAACAGAAGAAAATTTTTGAGAAGAGAGAGAACCATGCCTATCACATGTTCCGCGACAGCTTCCTTATTTGCAACGGGAACGTTGCATAATAATATGTTTCTCCTTCTGATCTCCTTTATGTCCACATTATTATAACCAGTACTGGCTACCTGCAGGAATTTTAGTTCAGGGAATTTATCCAGCTCTTTTTTCCCGAAGGGAGTAAAAGTTGTGATTACAACTACGTCCGCATCATTTTTTTCAAAATCCATATCCGTTAAAATTTCTATGCCCGGCATAATCTGGTCTATCGATTTTTTTATCATTCCGATATCGAGAAATGCTGGTAAAATAGCAATTACTTTCATATAAAATGAATTCGCATACTTATAAAAATCTTATTATGAGGACATTAGGGGTGTTATATAGACCCCATATAATGCAATTATGTATAGTATTATGAATTCGGGAATAGGTCAACTAGATTTTGACCATATTTTCGAGACATTGAAAGCCCGAGATAATATTTTAATAAATTTCATTTATTCTGGTCCCATATATAGGAATTGAACCAGCAAGCTAATTACATTTATCAATAAAATATTATAATAATTTTATAATTTGTATAGTTTTACTCTTATCCGAATAATTGTATAATTATATTATTCTATTATTCTATCCTGATTTTTCTATATTTTATGAAGAAAATTATATCATATGAAAGTTTTAAACCCCCTCCTGCAAGGAACATGAATGGTGGGAATATCGACATGAGAGCCCCCACGATTCCCGGACCGGGTATCATTGAGCCATTCCTCACTGCGGAGAATATAGAATTGCTTTTTATTCTGTAATCAGGTTCAATTATTGTATTTATTAGTGTATCTCTTGCAGGGACATCCATCTGGCTCGTTGTCTGCCGCAAGAACAGGAATATCTCACTGATGGCCAGCACATGAATAACCGGAACAAGCATCAGGAATATATTGCTGACAGAATGTGTATACACCATTGTCCTTATCAGCCCGATTTTTTCTGATATTAACGGTGATATCAGGATAGATATGGTTGTTATTACATTCACGCCTATGAATATAAGTCCTGCAGTGCTCAGTGAAATATGGTAAACGTATTTGAAATAAAGGGATATCATGGATATAGTTACAAATCCTCCTGCAAGTGCATCCATGGAAAACAGGTATGATAATGAAAATACATGCTTCCTTGTTTCAGGGTTGAGGTCTTTTGCCACCATCCGTTTATTCTGCGGGAATCGGATAAACAGGTAAAGTATGAACTGGCAAAGGGCAATAACCGTAAGTATAAAAAAAACAATGCGGTAATTTATATCGGTATAAAGGAACAGGAATATTGATGCTATTATTGCTGCGCCGTATGAGAAGAAATTGTACAGGGAGAATGCCCTGCCTTTGCCTTTTGCATCTGTTTCATAATAGCTCATCGCATACTGTTCAATCGGCTGGTTGGGGCTTATATCCCTTCCCGAGAGAGAGATTGATCCCAACATGATCGATATAATGAAAACATAGAAATCATAAAAAATAAAATTCAGCAACAGTGCTATGGCAAGTGCGCCTGAAATTATATACATCTTATAGCTATTTTTGATTTGCATAGCCGGGAACAGGTATATGATAAACGTGGAGAAGGCTATGCTGAAAAGCACTATCATACCAACATCGAATACATTTACAAACCTGGCAAGGTAGAATGGCGTTATAATTGCCAGCATGGCGAATATAAAGGACCTTGATGACTTCGAAAAAGAAATAAAATAACTCTGGATCTTCATTGAACCGCGAAATTCAATTTACCCATACAGTCTTTATATTGGTAAATTCAAGAATTCCGTATCTTGACAGTTCACGCCCTATTCCGCTTTTCTTCGTTCCCCCGAATGGAAGCCGGGGATCAGATGCAACGATTTTATTGATAGATACGGTGCCACTGTCTATGTATGGAACCATGGATTCAGCTTTCTCTGAATTCCCCCATATTGAGCATCCGAGGCCGTACGGAGTATCGTTGGCAAGTTTTATGGCTTCTTCTATAGTTTTGAAGGATTTGACCATGGCAATAGGGCCAAATACCTCCTCTCCGTAGTCCCTGTTCATCCTTATTATTGTAGGCCTGACAACGTTTCCATAATTTTCCCCTGTTGATAGAACTGTTCCCATAGTTCTGAGTTCCGCTATCTGTTTATCTATTATGTCTTTCTGTGATGCGGATGAAAGCGGCCCTATGTATGTGTCTTTATCCAGCTGGTCACCTACCTTGACCTTGCTGTACTCTTCAAGCATTCTTTTTGTAAATTCATCGTAAAGATCCTCCTGGACCAGGAATCTCTTGGAAGCAATGCAGCTCTGCCCGTTATTTTGAAGCCTTGCATATACACTGTTTTTTACCGCCTCATCGATATTTGATGAGTCAAGAACTATATAAGGGTCTGAACCGCCCAGTTCCATAACGAATTTTTTAATGTTCCTTGCCGCCTCGGAGGCTATTATAGACCCGGCAGCAGTGGAACCAGTAAAGGAAACGCCATCCGAATATTTTATAGCTTCATCCACGATTTTACCGGTGGTTATTACCGATTTAAAAGTGTCCAGATTAAACAGTTCCTGGATTTTCAGGGAGGTTCCGCTCACAATTGAGGCGTGTTTCAGCATCACTGAGTTTCCTACCAGTAATGCCGGTATTGCTGCTCTGACCACCTGCCAGAGAGGAAAATTCCATGGCATGATAATAATTATGACACCCAGTGGATCGAATTTCACATAAGATTTCTTTGCTTCAGTCTGAACGTATTCATCGGCAAGAAAATTTTTTCCATTTTCCAGATAGTAGTCGAAGAGCCAGAGTGTTTTTTTGACCTCGGCAAGGCTCTGGGACAGAGGTTTTCCCATTTCGGATGACATTAATTTTGCTAGATTATCTGCATTTCTTTCAAAATTATTGCGGGATTCCCGGAGCATGTCAATTCTCTTATCCATATTTTCACGCCAGCTTAATTGATTATGCTTTAATTCGGATATTATACGTTTTACGCCATCTATATCTGTAATTTCGTATTTACCCAGCTCATTGCCTGTATAAGGATTCAGTGTTGTAATTTCCATATATAATTATATGGTAATGTTATTTTATTTTTGTGGTATTGCGGTATTTCTGGAAATATCATAAATACCAGTTGAAATGCATATATTGTTTAATTTATTTAATCTGGAATAAACTCATGGAGTATATTACAAAATTAATTATAAAAGGATTTAATCACATCCTCATGATAGGTGCTATTCTTGCCGGTGGTTACGGCAAACGCTTGAAACCGATAACAGACCATATACCCAAGGCCCTTGTGGAAATAAAGGACAATTATACTATAATGGATAGACAGCTTTTTGATTTTAAAAATATCGGAATTACGGATGTTTATATCCTCTCAGGCTATCTGAGCGAGATTATAGAAGATCGCTACAAAAATTATGAAGAAATAAGTATTCATTATCTCAGGGAAGAAAAGCCAATGGGGACACTGTACTCATTATCAAACCTGATGAAGCATATAGATGAGGATGTGATAGTCAGGAACGGCGATACTGTAACGGATATTAGCTTCAAAAATTTTGTTAATTTTTCCAGATCACGTGATTATGGCATGATCATGTATGTAACAAAGATGCAGAGCCCCTATGGGATAGTTGAATTTTCCGGGGACAAGGTCGACAGTTTCAGAGAAAAACCAAAGCTGGACCATTATATAAATGCCGGGATGTATTATATTAAAAAGTCTGCCTTTCCGGTATTTTTCATGAAGTATATGGAAAAGGATGTGGAGAAAACCGCATTCCCTTACATGGTGAGTAACAACCAGATGGGTGTTTATTTTGAGGATGCCTTCTGGATGGGAGTTGACAGTGAAAAGGACCTGAATACTATCAAGGAGCTATACAGGGGCAGGGATGATACCGATTATGGTTATTCCAGGATTATTTATCAGGAAGATGGGAAAATCATAAAGGAACATTATGTCAGAGCGGGGGAAAGTCTGGTAATTAAGGCAAATAGTATAATTAAAGTGCTTTACGGAACCGGCTTCATAGATGGAAAATCACCGGGAAAATATGAACCTGACAATGTCATGAAGATTTCTGAGGGGTCTAAAATTTCTGCGCACGAGAATTCCAGTATAGAAGAAATAATTATATAGTATGGAAAAAAATAGTATTATAA
>JAKAAK010000144.1 GCA_021797025.1 Thermoplasmata archaeon | reverse complement strand
AAACATTTTATTATGTATATAGTAACTAAAGTACGTATAAGTATAAATATAACAATATAATATATAATTGTGGTACCATGGAAGAAGTAATTAATGATTATTTAGGTAATAGTAAAACTACTATACTCAGTTCACTGCTGTATGAGGATAAAACCCTTGAGCAGCTTTCAGATATTATGAAAGTAAACAAAAATGCTGTAAAGGAGCATTTAAACTATCTTGAAAATCACAGTCTGGTCTCATCTTATTTTGTAAGGGCAAAGGCAGGAAGACCAAAAAAATACTATAAATTAACAGAAAAGGGTATGCAGATATTTCCAAAACAGTATATAAATTTCTCATCCATGCTTCTGAAGGAGGTCGAAAATGAGATAGGAACAGTAAGATTGAATGGAATACTCATGAAGATAGCTGAAGATATGGTAAAGGAAGTTTCATCGGAAAGCATTTCCCTTGCGTCACTTACCAGGGATGAAAAACTGGAAAAGATCGGGGAATATGTGAATATACTCAATCGTCTTGGTTACTATGCAAAAATGGAAGTAACAGGAGACACTGTGAAAATCATAAGACATAACTGTGTATTCTATGAACTGGCCAAAAACAATAAGGATATGGTATGCGGTTCTCTAGAAAAATCCATGTTATCCGACAAGGTGAGCGATGATTTCAAACTCATGGAGAATTTCCCGGACGGAGATAATAAATGCGTTGTGGAAATATCCATTTCTGAATAGGATGCCTTGATTTCAAGAATATATAATTTTATATTTAAATATAAATATTTCCGCGGCATACATTTATCTTATA
The DNA here is from genome assembly GCA_021797025.1 of Thermoplasmata archaeon. The sequence goes on along the minus strand of JAKAAK010000144.1, from coordinate 7,251 downwards.
TTTATTCCATATGTAGTCACGATGATATACCTCATGACTGGGCAATGAGGATTCTGACTCATTGACTGTGCCTTCCTTGGCATATGTACTCTTATTTAACGTTCTGAGATATTGATATTCACTTCCACAGGGTCAACTCCATTAAACACCCTACTACAGTATCAGTAGCTTTCTTTCGGGCATATTGACCTGGAATTTTACTGAAAAAAATCCTTTATGTGTAATATAATGTTATAATTTTATATCTGTATTTATCTTTAATTAAAATATGCATTATAAGTATTGTTTTATCTTATTATTGAGAGACTTCCAGAAATTTGATCTGTAACATATATATATTTATTAAATGGATTGTATAAAATTCTGAATGGCCCGTAACCCGTATCAATTCTGGCAACCAATCTATTAGTTTCCGTGTCTATAACATATACATTGTTGGACTTTTCATTTGCTACATAAATATAATGGTTTGAAGCATCAAAGGTTATTCCCTCTGGAGATAGCCCAACATTAACAATACCTATTATGTTTTTATTTTGAGGATTTATAATGGTTAAATCGTTTGAATTATAATTAATTACGTATAAATCTCCATTGAATTTATCGTATGATATACCCTGTGGCCCGGATTCGGATTTTATGGAATACAGAACAACATTTTCAGCTGAGCTTATAACGGAAATATTATTGGAGGCAAAATTAACGACGTATAAATTATGGTTATCCGGATCATATGCTGCCTGAAATGGGCTCTTCCCTATATTTATATTTCCTATGGCAGAATTAGTTCCTGCATTAATTACTGTAATATTATCGGATTTTTCATTTATCACATACACATAATTATTAAATGGGTTGTATGTGACGCCTGCCGGACCTGCCCCTGTATCTATCGCTTTTATCACCCTATCTGTGCTGGAATTAATAACTGATACATTATTTGAATCATAATTAGCAACGTACAGTAGTTTATTTGTTTTATCATATGAAATTGCAGAAGGACCTGTTCCTACATTTATTATATTGATAACTCTGTTTGTGCGTGAATTTATGACATAAACAAAATTTGACATAGCATCCGTAACATAAATATATTTATTAAATTGATTATATAATATACCCTGCGGTCCTGTCCCTATTTTTATATTGCCGGTTACGTGGTTATTGGTAGAATTTATTACTGAAATATTTCCGGAATATTCATTTACAACGAAAATAGCCTTATCACTGGGAACGAAACATTCCGAGAATGGATTGAGACCAACATTAATATTTTTAACCACGTTGTTTGATGAGGAATTAATAACAGATACATTATTTGTATCATAATTTGTAACATATATATATGAATTTAATGGATTACAGATTCCATTAAAAGGATTGCCACCAACTTTTATATTAGATATAACCATATTACTTACCGTATTAATTACTGAAACATTTTCAGATTTCTCATTAATAGAATAAAGAAGATTGTTTAATTTGTCAAATACCAGGTCACTGGGCCCACGACCAACAGTGACGGTTTTTATAATTCTATACGTTATTGTGTTTAATACTGTAATACTGTTACCCCCATAATTTGAAATGTATAAATCATGGTTATCAGCTGAGACAGCCATTGCAGATGGTGAATATATATTGATATTTTTAGTGACCTTCTCTGTGACAGGATTAATAATTGAAATGCTGTTTTCTCCAGAATTCGCTACATAAATACTATTTGTATAATTGTTAAACAGGGATGCAGATGGGGACAAACCAACGTTTATATTAGTTACAGTTTTGGAGGAACTGGAGTTTATAACACTTATGTTGTTTGAACCCTGATTTATTGCATATATATTATGATTGCAATTATCATATAACAGTGATTGCGGTTTCACTCCTGCGTTAATTTTGGCAAATATTTCACCACTCTCAGGATTAATTACAAATATATTATTTGTAAAATGGTTTGCAACATAAATAAGGTTATTATAAGAATTATATGTAATTGCAATGGGTGCAATACCGTTTCCCGTATTTTCATAATTTCCATGTATGAGAGAGTTATTAAGTAGGTCCAGTGTACATTCACTATACTTTTTCATATTGGAGTTATGGTTTTGAATTTCATCAACAAATATAATTGAGAATATCAGTATCAGGATTATAATAATCACGGTGAAAAGTTTGAATTTCCTGGATTTTATCATTTTTAATTAATTAAAATATTATTTTACTATAAAGAACTTCCGTTATTATGTATCCTTATATGGCGTAATAAATATTTCCTGCATATTATACAAATATAATAAAGGAATATAAATATAAAATGAAGTGAAATGAGAAAGGTACTGTAATCGATTTTGAAATAATTAATATAGTAGTATTGACTGGATATATATGCCCGGGAAAATGGTTAGAGTTCCGCCTTCTTTATGCATAAAATGCCGCGGTGCCAAGATGTTATGCGGGCTTTCTTACTGTCCGGTTTCCATAGTAGATAAGGTCAAGAAGGTTTACAATTTCACCGGAAATTCCATAGCAGGATCATCGCCCCCATCACTCTTTGTGGGGAGGTATGGTTATCCGAAAATCAATATATATCCGTCCACACCACCATTTTCAGGTAATACAGGATATCTGGAAGATGAATCAAAATGGCTTTCACTGGACCTCAATGATTTCATATCCAGCAGGCTCTCATTACTCCGAGGAGGCATCAAAATTTCAGTAGACGATGCTGCAAACCCCGATTACCGTTTGCAGGAAATACAGGTAAGCTCATTATCCTCGACACCCGTAGATGTTGAAATGACCGTGGAAAAATCTTTCAGGGACAATGTTGTCCTTGATGAGAACATAACACCAATGGGCCCATCGTCTCCACTGAAAAGCATAAAATACGGAAATTACCATATAGACAATAGAATTGAGAAAATATATTATGACAGAGATTTGAAGGCCTCGGATGGTGTGATAGATCTATACCGTAAGGGAATGGGAATAAATGGAATATCCAAAGCGCTAAGTGCAGGATCGCTGGGTACCGGCAAAAAGAGAAGGATTGTTCCCACCAGATGGTCAATAACAGCAACTGATAAGTCAATATCAGATAGCCTGGTAGAGGAAATCAAGGATTATAGGGAAATTAACAGTTACGAGGTGTATGTAAGAAAAACGGAGGGAAACCTCTTTATTGCAATACTGGCACCGGGGCAGTGGATGTTCGAATGGGGAGAATCATGGTTCCCCGGAAGTGCCTGGAATAGCTTCGGCGATTCGGTTGAAATCGAGCTTGATTATGAGGGTTATCATGGCAGGAAGACATATCCGGAAATAGGCGGATGTTATTATTCTTCCAGGCTTGCAGTTGCCGAAAAGTTCAAACAGATGAAGAAAACAGGTTCAGCAATGCTCTGGAGAGAAATATATCCCGGATTCAACCTCCCTGTGGGTGTCTGGTATGTGAGGGAAAATGTCAGGGAATTGTTCAAGGTAATCCCTGAAAAATTTGACACAATAAATGATGCAATAAAATATGTTTCAAAATTTACAGCAGTCGATATAAAGGCATGGAAAGCAAAGTCAAACAATATGAAATATCTTGTATCGAATCTGGATTATTACTGATGAATATGAATAAAGGCATAAAAGTTATGGAGATTGAAGCAAAACACGCACTGGGAAAATCAGGAATGAAGGAGCTAGATTATGCATTCAATCCATATCTCGGATGTTTCCACGGATGTAAATACTGCTATGCCATTGATATGTCACCTGCTGAAGCTTCGCAAAACTGGGGAAGCACCATTATGGTAAGGACCAATATCATTAATCTGCTTGAAAGGGAAGCCAGGACATATAAAAAGGGCATTGTCGGCGTTTCAACCATTACAGACCCTTACCAGTATATTGAAATGAAATACAGAATAATGCCGGATGCAATTGATATTCTCTGCACAAATGGTTTTTATGTTACTGTACAGACCAAATCACCCCTGGTTTTAAAGGACATAATGGTACTGCAAAAATATAGAAAAAATTTAGATGTTGGGATTACAGTAACCTCCATAAAATCTTCCATATCAAAAATGATTGAACCACATGCCCCTGTACCTGAAAAACGCCTTAACGCACTGAAAAGACTTGCATTCAATGGCATAAACACATGGCTCTATCTGGGTCCATTGATACAGAATGTCAATGATGATCTCGATGATATAGAAAGGTTAATTGAATTCTGTGGATCCAATGGTATAAGACTTATATATGATTCGTTCCAGGATTTCAGGGGAACATTTCAGTATATGCAGGGCACCGGATACAGAAGAACAGACCCTGACTGGTGGGAACGGCTCAATTCCGGTATCATAAAGATATGCAGGAATCATGGAGTTTCATGTACACTGGAAAGGGATGAATGGAAATATGAAATTTCCAGAAAATATGGAACCCTATTTTAGATAAATTGTATCTGACCAATACTTATATACCGTTACTGTATTATAATTGTGGGATATTGATGACACAGTTCGGACTCGATTTTCAATTGAAGGTTTACACTGGAATGGACGAAAATTCTGACCTTCCAGTATCCATTGAGGAATGGAGAAATGCGGCAAGAAAGGTACTAAAAGATGGCCCGTGGGGATACGTGGAAGGTGCAGCAGGAAGTGAGGATACAATGATGGAGAACATCAGAGCATTCTCCAGTTACAGGATAAGACCCAGATATTTACGCAATGTGGATGACCGGAACCAGGAAATTTCTCTTTTCGGCAGGAAATATGATTCTCCGTTTATCCTTGCTCCCATCGGAGTACAGTCCATAATACATAAGGATGCAGAATATGCCAGTGCAGGGGCAGCTTCTGCCATGAACGTTCCGTATATTCTAAGCACGGTATCCTCTGTTAACATGGAGGATATAGCAAAGAAATACCCGGAAAGTGAAAAATGGTTCCAGCTTTATCCCGGCAAAGACGAGAATGTAATGAAGAGCATGGTAAAAAGAGCCGAAAGATCCGGTTACCATGCCATAGTTGTGACAGTGGATACCACCATGCTGGGATGGAGGGAACAGGACCTTAAAAATGCATATCTTCCATTTTTACAGGGTGAGGGGATAGCCAATTACATTTCTGATCCTGAGTTCAGAAAACGCCTGGATAAACCTCCTGAGGAGGATATGAATTCAGCAATAGAAGAATTTTTAATGGTTTATGTTAATCCAGCATTTTCATGGAGCGATTTCAGGAAAATCAGGGGCTGGACAGAGCTTCCGGTGATAATTAAGGGCATATCATCATATGATGATGTCAACGCAGCTATAAAATACGGGGCTGACGGAGTGGTAATATCCAACCACGGTGGTAGGCAGGTGGACGGTGCCATTTCCACAATTGAGGCACTTGATGAAATTACTGATAATAGAAATATAAGCTGCACTGTTCTTTTTGACAGTGGAATAAGACACGGATCTGATGCCATGAAGGCTCTTGCACTGGGCGCAGATGGTGTGCTTATTGGAAGACCTTACTGTTATGCTATGGCCGTTGCAGGACAGAGGGGCGTGGAAAGATATATAGGTGAATTAAAGGCTGAGTTTGATCTGCAGATGGCACTTGCCGGGTATGAATCCATAACATCACTTAGCAGGCGTATAATTTTTAAAAAGTGATAATAAAAATTTAAAATTTACCTGGTCAGCCAGCCTGATTGCTTCCAGAATGTTGCGAGTCCGTATAAATTAACAAAGAAGAGAATGCCTAATCCCAGTGCACCGTAGACAAGTGTCCTGAGCCTTTCCTTAGGTATGTTAAGTGCGATTGCCCCGACAAATATTACATCGCCGATCGCACCTAGACCATACATGATTCCGTTAATCAAAAATCCGATGAAATATCTGGGATGATAATCGAAAAACCTGTACATTATAAAATGGGAGACACTGGTAATGCTCAGATAATCAAGATGGCCGAGAATATGTAGGAAAAACATTGCCCTGAACAAAAACAGTATGAATCCTATTATGGGTATGAGATATATATACATCATCTCAAATGTGTATAATTTTCCACCGTTTTTGGCTGTTCCATCACCCATATTCTTGAAGAAGAAATACCACCCACGCCTGGACCATCTTATCTGCTGATTGAGAAATTTTTTAACATCCTGCTGTGGCTCGGTTTCCACCGTAATATCATAGTCCTTTACCATTCTATATTTATTTTTAATGAGATAACTGGTAAGAAGCATGTCATCTCCAAGCATGACTTTCTTACCCAGTAATTTTTTGTTCAGGAAATCATCTGAGATCATAAACGGCTTTATTATTTCAGTTTTATATGCTGCACATCTTCCATCCAGTACATAGACATTGCCATGCCTTGACATGGATTTAGAGACCATTTCTGTCAATCTTTCTATGAATTCCGAGGCGTATGACACAGGGGTACCATTATTTTTAATATGGATATTTACACCAACGCCTGCGATGCCCTCTGCGAAATATGATAGCATGCTTTTCACGGTGTCTGCTGGAATTATGGTATCGCTGTCAACGAACATTATGTATTTAGTGTTTACTTCCTTTAATCCCTGAACCAGAGCATTCTTTTTCCCTCCCCGTTCCCTGAGATATATAAACCTACCGCCATTCTTCTCAGTTATTGTTTTATATGGCTCAAGGCTGGAATCACCAACAACAATAAATGGTGCCCCCTGCAATTTGATTGATACTATAACCTGTCTGAACACTTCAATGTCTTCCCTGTAAACAGGAATTATAATAGTTGCACGGGAGGTATCTACACCTTCTACCCTTTCACCCTTAATATAAAATGTTGAATAATATGTATTTAAAATGTAATATGTGAATGATATTATGGTTACAGCAAGAAGGGCAAGATATATGATGATAAATTTCACTTATAATAATGTTTTACCACTAAATAAATATTATTATTGAATAAAATAGCAAAATGCTCTGAGAGATGATTTGCGATCGTATATGCGATCGGGAATGGTAGGTGACTTACCGTGAAAATTTTATTATATAAATTTTTAATGAGCCCATATCAATGTAAAATTACGGTTGGATAATGAATTGTAAAATAAATAAGAATAAATTGTTAAGTATTTGTGAATAAATAACATTATCCTTTTATTTGTTTCTGGAACCTATGGTATAATTCCAGTCCCCGTGGAATTCATCCCTGATCATATTGATGTTTTCCAGTTCTTTATCTGTAACAACCCTTC
>JAKAAK010000143.1 GCA_021797025.1 Thermoplasmata archaeon | reverse complement strand
GATTTTTACCAGGATTTTGATAAAACCATTGCAGATAAAAATTAGAATCAATGGATAAATTTATTAATATATTATTCCTGTTTATTTATGAAAATTTCCGATAACGTTGAAAGAATAGACGGTGCCATGGCAAATTCTTATCTTATTGATTATAAGGATGAAAAGATTATAGTCGATGCCGGAACTCCTGGATCCGGTAAAAAAATTGTTTCTTACCTTGAAAACAATAAAATCAGGCCGGACGCTGTACTGATTACTCATTATCATCCGGACCATGTTGGCGGTTTGCTTTCGATTTATTCCCGGTATAAAATGGAGATATATGTTCCTGTCAATGAAGAAAGCATAATATCCGGCATGGAGAAAATACCGTCAAAGCCATTGCCTCCGAAGATAGCCTCAATGATAATGCATGCTAAATCAGTGAAAGAAATCAGGCCGGTATCTGAAATGTCCTTTACGGGAATAAATTATATGAAAACTCCCGGGCACACCAGGGATTCGACATCATACACAGTTCAGGATGAGAAAATAATATTTTCTGGAGATGCTGCTGTCAATCTGCATGGCAAGCCCGGATACAATAAAGCATTTTCTGTGGATGCTAATGCCGCAGGCAAGTCCGTAAAATATATAGAATCAATGCATTTCCTTATTCTTCCCGGCCACGGAAATATAATGGATTTCCGGAAGAGTGTTTAAGCTTTTATATATTTAATGCATTACAATACATGGAAGAAATAAGCCCTGGATTAGAAAATGTTTACATAAAATATACTGAACTGACATATATAGACGGCAACAAGGGAATCATGCGTTACCGTGGATACGATATAAATGATCTGGCAGAGAAATCGTCCTTCGAAGCCGTGTCATATTTAATGCTATTCGGTAAATTCCCCGATACAAAGGAACTAACGGAATTCAGGGATAAAATTAATTCAAACCTTGTTCTTGCTGATTATTTAAAAAATATACTTCTGGCAATGCCGGAGAGATCCGATGCTCTGGGGATGCTCCAGACACTGCTTTCTGCAAAGGCATCTGAGGAGCTGAATTATAAATACACTAAGGAAAATGACAGGGAAAAAATTCCCGAAATACTGGGCCAGGTACTCTCCATGGTTGCAAATATATACAGAATAAAGGAAGGAGATAATATTATAGACCCTGATCCATACGAAACCTATGCGGAAACATTTCTCAGGGCGTGCTTCGGCAGCGCTAACAAAAACCAGATAAAGGCGATGGATTCTGCACTGATACTGTATATGGATCATGAAATACCCGCATCAACTACTGCAGCACTGGTTACCGCTTCAACATTATCTGATATGTATTCTGCACTGGCATCGGCTGTTACAGCATTGAGAGGTCCACTTCACGGCGGTGCCGCAGAGGGGGCATACAGGCAATTCCTGGAAATAGGGAGCCCTGAAAACGTTGATAAATGGTTCAATGACAATATAATAAACGGAAAGAGGAGGCTGGTCGGCTTCGGGCACCGGGTTTACAGGACATACGATCCCAGATTGAAAACCTTCAAAAAATATGCGGATATGCTTGCTACAACAGATGAAGTGAAAAACATTCTTGCAACTGCAAAGAAACTGGAAGATACAGGGGTCAATGCATTCGGTGCCAGGGGCATATACACCAATACAGATTTTTACTCCGGAATTGTTTTTAAGGCCATAGGTTTCCCTGTAGATATGTTTACCACACTCTTCGGGCTTTCCAGGGTATCCGGGATACTTGCACATATCACAGAATATGTGGAGACACAGGAAAGGCTCATACGCCCTAGGGCAATTTACAGGGGCCAGGGAGAAAGAAAACTGGATAATAATTAAACCTTCTGGGATAAATCTGTAACATAGCCGAAATCCAGAAGGCCGAAATCCTCGGTAATTCCATATGCACGGAATTTCTTTGATGCATTTTTCAGAACAGGTGTAAAATGTTCATTATTCAATAGTGATTCTGAAACATCTGTACCCGATGAAAAGAAGCTCATTGCTGGTGTAATAAGTATTTTATCATCGTTGTTGTATACAAATGCAGGTATCTTGAATACACTTCCTATCTCGTCCCTGAGAACTACTGAAGGATGCTCGTGCCCCAGTATGGTAAGCTTCCTGAACGACATGTCACGATCACCGTGATATATGTAATATCTATCTGTTTCATAATAATCGTACAATTCAATTCCGTTCGATTTCAGTATCGTCATCAGATAATTGTCATGGTTTCCCCTGATAAATATTAAATCAGTTTCTTTTTTATATCTATCGATGAAATGGTTCACATCATCCCATTCCTGGGGCAAATTTCTGGAGAACTCCTGCTTGAAATCACCGTTGATTATAAGCTTCGCAGGTGAGTACCGGTCTATAATGCTATCAACCATTTTTTCCACATGGTCTCTCTGCAGCCTGGGTAGAAAAAGGCCGTGCAGGTTCATTTCTTCTTCAAAGCCCAGATGCAGGTCAGAAATAACTACTGATGAAATATCCTGAAGATATACGCAGTATAAATCCGAAATAAATACATCTTTCAATATCTGTATGTCTTTCACTGGTGTAATTATTGAATATTGAATATTAAGATTTGTTATTCAGTCTCTACATGGTATTATTTCCTACAATCGTTGTCTATTCATATACATCAAAGCTAATTATAATCTTTGAAGCACCATTCTCTGTTTTTACTTTACTATTATTATACTCTGTTCAAGTAATATATTATAGTCGGTTAGAATGTTCTTTTTCATATTTTACACCATGGAATTTACGGTTATATATGTGAACGTAACAATATAAGTATCGCATCCTGTAAAATGGTGGTTAATAACGGAGCAGTTAGAAAGACTATAAAGCATAAAAGCAAATCTGGCCCACCTTACCATATTACAATATTTCCATTGATGAAGAAATACAACATCAGTAATACAGATACATGATGCATACAGGCTGGAAATTAATCAAAGATTACTGGAAACTGTGCATGAAATAATATTGTCCAAAAAGTCATTTATATAGTAAGGTTTTTATATGCCTGCATATTATCTTTCTATGGCAATAGGCTCATATGCTTATGAGTTAAAAAAATCTCCAAAAGAAGATTGGATAGTAGATGGTGAAAATATACTTTTTGAATCAACTAAAGCTCTATTAGAGAATAAGCGTGAAGTAGGAATCAAATCTTTAAATCGCCACAACATTACCGATTCTAGAGTTAAAAGTTCCATTTTCATTGCTACTGATAAAAGATTCTTTGGCTTAAAAAAGGAAGGCATTATGGGCAATAACTATTTACCTGTATCGTTATATACTGTGGCTAAGAAAAATAACTCAACCGCTCATGCAAGTTTTTTTGTTTATGATGACCAATTTAACAAAAAACTAAACAACGATATAAAAATGCACATAATACCGGAAATAGATCAGGCTCTCGACGTATTTAATAATAAGAGTATTTTTGGAAAGCACAAGCAATTAAAAAACGATAAGTATGATAAAATTACTCCAAATAAATGGTACCCATTAACATGGTACGTTATAACTAAGGCTGAATTACAAAAAGGTGGCATGTTAAAAAATAAAAGTGGGATACTTTTTGATTTCGACAACGTCATATCGGCAGCATATATAGAATATAGAAATAAAAAGTTATCAGAAAATCCAAAACTCGAGAAATTTTTTTACGCAATTGAAGATACAGAAAAGTTAGGCTTACTGGATAAATTATCATACTCTCTATATAAAATAGCTGGAATACAATTAACACTGGATAATGATGAGTATGTAAATTTATTATATGAAAAAATGTCTAAATTTATAGATCAAACCTCTAAGGAATAATTTTATATTATTATAAAATTTTTATTAGAATGCCTCAGATTTTAGCAACTGACAGTTTTTATTATTTCTCCTCTGCTGTATTCTAGTGCAATAGTTGATATTAACATTATATTATATGCAATTATCTTGGAACAGATTGTATTCTCAAAACCCATTATACGTCTCCAGTATGGAGAATGTTTTTTTCAATCTCCTATCTCATAGAGTGGGTTGATGAATATTCCCTTCTAATTCCTATTCTTCGGCTTACTGTAAGCCTCTAATTTATAATTTCCCTTCTCTTATTGGTATCTATAATCATCAGAGAATAGGTATTCTTAAATGCATAATCATATATTCCAGATGGATTGGTATGCTGAATCAGCACGCACATATGAATAGTTACTTGCAGAATCTATCAATTCATGGGATACAGGAGAATGATACATATTCCCCCGTTATAATCCATTCATTGATGCCTGTTAGCCATATCCCGAAAGTACATTCTTGTAAATAATTTTCGATAATCGCGGGACAAATAATGAAATGTGACACACTCTATCTTAAAAAGTTAAAACCCTTCGCGACAAATATATAAAGCATATGGATATAATCCACCATGGTATCATCCCGGGTTAATGAAATCAATGAATCGGCAACAGTTAGCATGTCTAACAAGGCTGCTGAATTGAAGGCGGCAGGCAAAACAATATACAATTTCGGAATCGGTGAACCTGATTTCACCACTCCTCAGGAAATAATAGATTACGCCTTCCAGAATGCTAAGGAAGGTAAAACTCATTACACTCCATCTGCAGGAATAATGGAATTGAGGCAGAAGATAGCTGAAAAAATGAAAAGGAAAAACAATATAGACGCAGAAGCATCAAATGTTCTTGTTACACCCACAAAATTCTCACTGAATCTCGCACTGTATTCAATAATGGATGCAGGCGATGAGGTTCTACTGCCATCACCATACTACGTTTCATATCCCGATATAATAAAACTGAATGGCGGGAAAACAATAACGGTACCTACAGATGAAGAATATGAGATGGATTTTGACTCCATGAGAAAATATGTTTCACCTAAAACAAAGGTATTCATGTTCAATAATCCTGTGAATCCAACAGGAAAGGTTTACAGCGAAAAATCTTTGAGAGAACTTTCTGACTTTATACTGGAAAACAATCTTTATTTAATTTCAGATGAGATATACGAAGATTTAATTTACAGGGGAAAAATGTTCTCTCCCGGGTCTATAGCAGAGATGAGGGAGAAAACTATCACGGTGAGTGGATTTTCAAAGAGCTATGCCATGACAGGCTGGAGAATAGGATACATGGTGGCAGAAAACAGTATTATAAAAGCTGCAAATAAGGTTCAGCAGCAGACAATGACCTGTGCACCTTCTATTTCACAGTATGCGGCATTGAGGGCCCTGGACGATGAAGAGAGCGTAAAGAAAATGAAAGAAAAATTCATGGCCAGAAGGGATTTAACGGTATCAATGCTGAGAGAGATAGACGGCCTCAACCTGTATGAACCTGAAGGTGCATTCTATGTATTCCCCGGATATGAAGCAGATAAAAATGACGCGGACCTTGCACTGGATCTTCTCGACAAACAGAATGTTATAGTCACTCCGGGAAGCCCTTTCGGTGCAGAAAAGCATTTCAGGATCTCATATGCAGCATCTGATGATACCATTAAGAAAGGAATTTCCAGAATAGGAAAGTATTTTAAAGATATTAAATAAATTTATATATAAGTATTAATATAGATTTTACATGGGAAAACTTACTGCCCTTATAGTGGGTTATATATCGGTTACATTTGCTTCATACGTTGTACTCTCCGTGGCTTATTCACCACTTGTGAACTGGCTCGGTCCTTATTTTGGATACCGTTTTCCATTCATTCTGGGTATAATATACCTGATTGCCGGGTCTCCCATCAGGAACACTATTATCCTTGAAACATGGATAGTTCTGGGTGTCATCGTCGGTATTTCAGCCAGAAAAGGACTGCGTGCATGGGGTTCTGCCTCGCTTATTTTTACACTGATTACAGCAACTTTCTCCGTATTGCTACTGGGAATGCTGGGAATATCATTATTAGGACACAATGGTCTAAGCGGGCTTTCCGGCAGTATATCAAATGTTACTTCAAGCATATACGCAGCACTTATCTTTGTTCCCTATGGAACCAATCTTGCTACAATAGCCATGGAGCCTGTACTCAGGCAGTTAATTCCTTTCATATCCTCGGCCCTGGGTTCAGGAACCGTAAGCACCGGAACAGCAACTTCAGCAGTGGAACCCCTTATTGAGGCAATTGCATATAATGCCTTTGAAAATTATCTTATATTTGTAATAACATCTATCCTGGTCGGAACAATATCATACAGGGTATTGCACGGGAATAAGAAAAAGTCAAAGAAGGCTATGGCAGCAGTCATTGCCATTTTTATTGCATTTTTATTTGTGGCCATGGCGTTTTCCACAGGTGCAACATCACAATCCCCGGTAAACGCAGAATCATCGTATAATTCACCACTTAAATACATTCCCGCATTCTCAATGGGGGGACTATTCCCTGTAACCATCAGTAACGGGGCTGCCAGGGTGAATCAGACTTCTAATGCTTTATCCGCAAATATCTCCAACGGTAGCAATGAGGCGGGTCTCAGTTTGATAACACCGGATGGAAATCTTTACAATTTCTATGCCATGGAGAATTCAAAAAATAGCGGTAACTGGAATAGTGCCGGTTTGATGTTCGGAAGTGTTGTTATCAGTGCAAATATGACCTCACTGGTGGCAAGGGAATATAATATAAACATCAGTAAATTTGGCGCTTTCGCACCGGATAATTTTATTATACTGGCATATAACAGTTCAATTTCTGATGGAAATGCTGCGGGTCTATCCACATCCATAGGAACAAGTATGGGAACATCCTTTAGCCATATTATAACACTTAAAAATATTACATTATCAGGATATTCTATGAATGTATACATTTATTCATCATCCGCAGGCAACTCTGTTCTTAAGGCAGGATTTATGAAAGCATTCGCAGGCGATTACAGTGGAAGTATTTCGTCAATATTTTCAAACAATGAAAGATTAAATAATTACGGTCCGTTTGTAATGGCATCCGGATACGTTAATGAAAGCATTGCAAATAAGGTATCGGGAATCAGTGCAAATATCAACGGGATGTATTTCACAGCAGGCATGTTCGCTTATGAACAATATTTTCATTCATCCGGCACAGCACATACTTATAACCTTTCTGCACTGATGCACTATAATTCAGATATTTCATTCAGTAAATCTTCAGCACTGTCCATACTGGGAATAGGTTACAATAATGGCACAGGAAACATAGGAAGTATTGGCAATTATAAATTCAATATATATACTAACAATGCATCCCTGATTGCAAATACCCCGTTGAATACAAACGGGTCTAGATTTACGGACAGCACTTCATTCAGTCCATCTTCGGTATCTGTATCATTCAATGCCGTTTTCCCCGCCGATATAAGTTACAGTACATCTGTCACCCATGTTTCATCCAAACAGGTTAAGATAACCGTAAATATTACAAATAACGATAATAATACGGTTACAGAATTCAACGCATCACAGGGTGCCTTTGTGAAAAATTATGATAGCCATAACGCATCGACTTTAATATCAGGTAAATACAGGGAATCTAACATTACTATTTTACCCGGGCATTCTGCCAATTTCAGCTATACAATGAACCTATCAGGAGTGGGAATTTATGTTATCCCCTATACTAATATCTCATATAATTTCCAGGGAAAATCATTCTCTTATCAGACCAATTCAACCTATATAACTCAGAACAAACCGGGATACATTCTCGCAATGAATTCCATGATAAATCAGGAAGCTTCCCAGTATTCGTTTCTGGGTAATGTCATGTTTACATTTTCCGGTTTTGCCTTATCTGTAATAGATCTGATTCTGATCGCAATAGTATTACTGGATGTCTTTATAGAAGTAAAGGGTCTGGCGAAATTAATAAGGGAAAAACGGGAACAATGAATTCCTGAATACTTAGGACTTGTGAATAAATAACATTTATTTTTATATTAGAAGTTGCTACACTATTATGGCGATAATCCATGGCAAAAAAGAACTTGTTATGAAAACAGGAGAAAAGTACCGTAGGGTTGCTT
>JAKAAK010000142.1:3348-8103 GCA_021797025.1 Thermoplasmata archaeon | reverse complement strand
ATACTAAATATCATACAGAAAATTTTTTTAACCATTCACCTGTCAATTTAATGGACAACAGAAAAACACCAACAATAACTATCGAAGAGGACCTGATCCACATTTTAGATGATCTTGAACTGGAAGCTGTTATACTTCACGAATTATATCATTTTCTGCATTATAATGTAGAGAAAACTAAAAGGATAATAGTTTATACTATTACTACACTGTTTTTTTCCTTAATATTTACAGGGCTGACTATGGGTCTTTATCATGTAAACAATTTTCTTGGATTTATAATTGTGTTTGTTATTATAATTCTCATTGTACTTTTATATAAATTACTTTCATATATCTTGATAAATACAGAGGTGAAATGTGATAGGTTCTCTTTAAAAATCATGGGTAAAGACTATATAACATCCGCGTTAAATAAAATGCTCGATTACGAAAGGCAGTTTGTGAGCGACCAAACATATCAAAGACTGCTTAAAATTAACAACAAGCGTCTCAATAAATTGAATAAGTAGTATAACATTCTTTTTAACTATTTCGCATTTATTACGCACAATTCCCGGCCTGGTATTGACTACTAAGTTTATTCTTATATTTGGTAATCAATTAGGCTTGCTTCTGCTCCAGTAATATGGGAAATACTTATAAATATAGCTGGTATCCTAATCTGATATTGAAGGTACCACGTATGAAAAAGTATGGTTATATAATTATTTTAATAGTTGTGCTTGTATTAAACGGTCTTCCGTACAGTTATATATATCCATATTTTCATATTCAATCAGGAGAAATAAATACTCTTATAATTGTCCTGGATTTGGGTACCGGTTTTGCTTTCGTTGCATTGCTTCAAAACTATAAACATGCAAAAAGGAATAACTTTCAGGAAAACCCGTATCAGAAGGAGAACCTCAGATATATTTATGAATCTGAAATAGACTCAGAATTATCCAAATATTATTCAGAGAAATACAATGATATTATTAAATGCTATATATATGTATATAAGTTTAATGATATTAACAATCATATAATCAGGAAGCCATCTCCGGTATTTTCTAAAGCAAAGAAGGCCTTCAGGATATTCATCAATGAAAAATTCTGGCAGACTCTTGAGGATAACCAGAGGGATGCTTTAATACTCCATGAGATAGGGCACTATGCTAAGAACGATGAGAAAAATATATACTTTATTAGTATAATTTTCCTGTTGGCTTTATCCGGGATAATTTTGGGAATTGTAAATTATGTTCTTGCCAGAACATTCATTCTATCATTTGTTATAGTTTTAACCTTAGTTTCTATAATGTTGCTTGATTTTATTGGGTTAAAAATATACCTGATTAAAAATGAAATAAGGGCAGATCGGTTTGCTTTAAACAATGGTGTCACTAGGGATGTGATGAAATCTGCCTTACAGAAAGCCTTAACTTTTGCATCAAAAAATATTCCGGTATATACACAGAATAGATTAAAAATTGAGATTGCAAAAAGATTTAAAGAGATAGATAGGCTACAATAAGAGTCATAGATATAATTGAAAGGTGTATAAATTACTTAACGGTTATTCATTTCAAATATTTCTGATACAGCTCACAGACATGGAGTTAAGCATTAGGGCTATTTTCCTGGAATTATTCTATGCGCTCCAATAATTTTCTTTATTGAAATCTTTTGAAGCTTTTTAAAGTATAATTCACCATGGTTTATCTGTTCTTTTTTATTAAAGAAATCATGAAAAATCTTATTTGGATGTCAGTTCAGCAAATGATCTTCCATTATCCCTCGGTTTATGATGTATTTTGATTTCTAATTGTTTAACTTCACTTTCGGTTTAGAGTTTCTATCTATATTTAAGTTATATTTAAATAAGAACTTAATTGTGGGTAACATAAAAATATTCAATTTGGGATAATGTACAAATAATGGAAAGTAAGACTTATAAATGGCTTTCTGAGCTTATAAGGTACAGAAATATGGATAGAGGTATGGATGCTCTATCACCGTCTAAGTAAGGTAAAGCATCCCTTGTTAATAGGTATCCTTTCGGAAAATATAAATTATTAATTTTCTTATTTCCATACTTTATCTCTATTCCTATATTATTATAAAGAAAATCTACTTCCTTTCCGGCTTTTGTTTCCATATAGTATATTTCCTGGAATTTATTGAATAGATGTGTACCTACAACGCCCTCTATGACCTTTGCCTGCTCACCTTCCCTATATTCTGCTTCACCCCTGGCATATTTTTTTAATACCCTGTAAATAAAGGGGTCTGTAAAATATATCTTTTTATTGCTTCTGTACATGACTTTTCCATTCATTTTTTTATAAAATATTCTGGCAATAAACAAATTCTGCATTATTTCAATATAGGCTTCCACGGTTTTATTCGAACCTATGGATGTATTCTGTGCTATAGAATTAGCAGATAATCTTGATGTATAGCCTGAGATTATTTGTTCAACAATCTCTTTAAAATATATCTGTCTTTTATCAAGTTTTGAAATATCTCCTATAATCGCATCTTTATAAATTTCGTATAATTTATCCAGAGGTTCAGAATCACGAACTTCATAAGACGGCCACAAAAATCCTCCCGTTATCAGGTATTGATCCAGAGCCTGGTTTAACTCTTTAATATATGGAGATACTTCTAGGGATAACTTATAAAAATCACCCACATTATTGATATCCATCTCCGCATTTATGTTAATTTTTTTGAAAAATAAATCAAAATATTCTTTAAATTGCAAGGGTAAAAATACAATCTTTGCAATATTTCTACCCGGAAATGTTTCTTTTAATAACGAAATGGAAGATGAACCTGTAAGATAAATTCGTTTGTCATTAAGATATCCTGAATTGAAAAGACCGAGAATTAATGCATTCCAATCTTTAACAAAGCTAATTTCATCTAAGAAGATAAACCTCATTCTATTCCGATCTGATTGTGCATCGAAGAAAGATAGGGCTGTTTTTATGTCTTCTTTATCATCTATAAAATCACATGTCAGATATAAAATATTTCTTGGATTAATATTTTTATTCAGAAGTAAATCCATTATTACCATTTTTATATAAGTTGTTTTCCCAACCTGCCTTGGTCCAAGAAGTATTATATTTTCTTCTTTATAGTGGTAAATGCGTCTTGGATGTAATTCAAGGGATTTTTTCACTTTATTATCCTTAAGTATTTCTATCCTCTCACGCCACCAGGGATTCTGCATGGCAATTGCTGTTAAATCCATATTTAGTTATATATTACTAATTATTATTAATTTTTTGGTATTTATTACTAAGTTTATTTGCATATTTGGTAATCAATTACTAAGTTTATATATATTACCTGCTGGTACTGAGCCTGCCGGTTATATACGATATTTATGTCAGCATAAATCCTAGCCAATAACGTAAACCCTACCTGTGTAATAATAACTCATGAAACATGTTTGCAAATAAATTTATTAGCAATCAACGCCTTTATTTCCATGGATATCAACAAGCAACGCATAGGGAAAATGAGAGATCTAATTTTCCAGAATTTGATGGATAGCTACCTGCCATTTCCACTGGACACAAAATTATATTCATCATGGGCAGATAACATTCCAAACAACGGAGACACTATAATATATACATCCTATATGTACCAGATTTCAGGCATTTTAAAGCGTTATGAAGCTTTATTCCCGAAAATATACAGACTAAACATACCGAAAAGACTCATGACTGCATCAAAATTTCTTATAAAACCCAAGGATGAGGAATTACAGAGGGCGTTTAGAATACTGAAAAGCATAACATCTATGCTTTCAGGATCGGGGGTAAAGTTCGGATACCTTTATGACAAGGAGCCATATTCTGGTGCACTCCTGCTGGAATCTGGATTCTTAAAGGAATACAAAGAATACGGCGAAAAACTTTACAGTTTCTTTAAATCAAAGGGCATAAAAAATATTATAACAGTTGATCCCCATACAACGAACGCCCTGAAAAGATATAAGGATTTTATAAATTTTGACATAGACGTAAAGAACTATTTAGAGATCGTCAAATTCAAGGGTTCAGGGAACTATGTTATACACGATTCCTGCCTTTATGCACGTGCTATGGGAATGTACAGTGACATACGTAATAAGGTGAATAATTCCGGTCTTTCCATAGATGAAAACTACCTGATAACAAGCAAGGAAATAGGGAGCTGCTGCGGAGGCCCTCTTTCACTTGTTTCTGCCCAGGATAGTGAGGATGTATCCAGGGAGAGAGCTGAGAAGCTACTATCAGTCAATGAAAATGTTCTTGTTATGTGTCCACTGTGCTATCAGAATTTATCTCCGTATATAAATAATATAAAGGATCTGGCTGAGGTGGTTTCATGAACTACGAATGGGAGGTAGCAATAAATAAGGCTACACTGAATAATTCACCGAAAGTCCATAAAATTCTCGAGGAAAATCCTTACATAAAGGATGTGGCATCGGAATTGAGGGATACCAAAAATAGGGTGCTGGATGATATTGATACATATATATCAAAAACTCAAAAGAGTGTAGAAAAACTGGGCGGGCATGTCCATATTGCAAAGGACAGCACTGAGGCAATGGAAATTGTAAAAGAAATATTAGGCGAAAAGAGAAAAATAGTAGTTTCCAAATCCAACGTGCTTTATGAAATAAAGCTCAGGGAGGAGCTGGAAAATGAGGGCATGGATATCTGGGAAACTGATTTAGGAGAATACCTTGTTCAGCTCAAT
>JAKAAK010000142.1:0-3338 GCA_021797025.1 Thermoplasmata archaeon | reverse complement strand
TATGCCATCCCATCTTGTTGCCCCTGCAATTCATCTGACAAAGGATAAAATAGGTAAATTATTGAATGAAAATCTTGACAGCAGCATAAACGAAAACACATCCGCAGAAGAAATGGTGAGCAGGGTGAGAAAATTCCTCATGGAGAAATATCTCGCAGCTGATGTGGGAATCACCGGTGCAAATGCCATTGCAGCAGATACAGGGTCTGTTCTTCTCATAGAAAATGAGGGAAATATCAGGATAGATACAGTTCTGCCGCAAACACATATAGCCATAACAGGAATAGATAAGATCGTTCCGACACTGAAAGACGCATTTAATGAAGTTATAGTTCAGGCATCCTATGCTGGATATTATCCACCTACATATATAAATGTCACATCGGGTCCCAGTGCTACCGGGGATATAGAGCTCCAGAGGGTATCACCTGCCACCGGCCCGAAAGAATTCCATCTGATACTGCTCGATAATGGCAGGAAGGAGGCTATAAACTCCGACATACGCGAGTCACTGCTCTGCATCAGGTGTGGAAGGTGCTATTTCTCATGCCCATCCTACAAACTTTATGGAAAGGACTTTGGAGATAGCCCTTACACCGGGCCAACAGGAATAATGTGGTCTGCAATAACTTCAAAGAAATACGATAAATCCATGCTTTGCATGCATTCCGGGGGATGCAAGGAGGTATGCCCCATGGATATAAATATACCGAGAATGATAGAAAGAATAAAATTCCGTTATATGGATGAATCGTAAACGCATATTTATATTTAAAAGCAATTTGTAGAAAAGTAATACCTATATATAATAATATTATATTTTTTCAATGATAATTAAAGCCGGTAGTGTAAATGTAAAAGGTCAGGTAACAATACCGTAAGAAATTCGTGAATATCTGGATGTACGGCCAGGTGACCACATATATTTGAATCTTCCAAAGATGGAATTATAATAAAGAAGGCTTATAATAAGAAATTAGCCGATGTGCTCATATCAGCCAAGCCTTTTGATGCCATTGTAAATGAATCAATTAAAAGTATAAGAGATGAATGGCATTAGGATTTCTCTAGATACGAATGTAATATTGAATGTTATGAATAAGGAGGAATTATTTTTTGATTCATCCAGACAACTTTGATAAAATATCCAATGGGGAATTTGAGGGCATGATTTCTACTGTTGTATTATCTGTAGTGCTAACGGATTTTTATATGAATGATGACATCAAAAGCTCGAAAAGCTTCAAAGAGTCTCTTATTGAATCAAGTTCTTTTATTATTGTACCAGTTGTTAGCGAAATTGCCGATCTGGCCGCTAAAATAAGGGTCAAAGATAAAATAAAGCTCCGGGATGCAATAATTTTAGCAACTGCGATATTGAGGAAATCTACACATCTTGTTTCCAACGATAGTGGTATAATAGACAAGATAGGTTATGGAATCAAAATAGTTAATTCCAACGAACTAATGAAAATAATAAATAACCCATAAACTCCAGAATAAAATTGCATATAATGTAAATTGTGCTAACCATAAAATCTATATCAAAAATGAAATTACGCCGCTATGGTAAATGCTTTGACCACAAATGCACCAACAGGAGGTATTGAATTCCATAATGTAGAGATTCCAGACAAGGAAGACTTTGAAGTAAAGCTAAAACCCCTGTATACAGGAATATGCGGTACAGATCGGGGCGAGGTGCATGGAAGCCTATCATTTGCGTACAACCAGCCGGGTTATAATTTCCTTGTTCTGGGGCATGAAGCTGTATGCCAGGTAATCGATATCCAGGAAAATGAATATGGAATAAAAACTGGTGATTATGTTGTGCCGGTTGTGAGGAGACCCGGAAATTGTGTGAACTGTAGAATAGGAAGAGAAGACAACTGCTCTGATGGAAAGAAGAACGAGGCCGGAATAACCGGTCTTCATGGATTCATGAGGGATTATTTTTTCGATTCCATAAAGAATCTTGTAAAAGTAAATGATAGAAGCATGGTAAGAGAAGCAGTCCTAACAGAACCGGCTAAGAATGTTATGAAAGCATTTGAGGTCTTTGATACTGTATCGAAAAGATCCATATTTCAGAATGAAGATTCCACATTTACAGGAAAAACCTGCCTTATTATTGGTTCTGGAAGTGAGGCATTCCTATATTCAATGATGGCGAATGAATACAGGTTTAATGTATACATGACAAACAGGCATAGCCTCGAAGAATCAAAATTATCCATTCTGGAAAAAACAGGAAGCATATTCTTTGATTATACAGGGGGCATTCCACTTAAGGGTATAGATCTGTTGATAGATACAAGCGGAGACCCGGCCACAATATTCAGATTTGTTCGCATGATGAATAACAACGGAGTTGCAATACTATTCGGAACAAACGGAAATGCTCCAGGAACGCAGGTTAACGGGGAAGATATAGACTATATAATAGAGAGGAACATAAGCATGGTAGGTTCAGTTGATGGGGCGAAAAAGCATTATTTTGATGCCTTGAGGTATATTGAGAAATGGAGTCATTCCCATAATTCCTTGATAGGCGATCTAATCACCGGGACATATTCCCCCGAAAACACTGAAATCTTCCTGAAAAAACCGGAAGGGGAAATAAAATCAATTATCAAATGGCAGTAATTTCTATTTAATGTACTAGTAATATGTTAATATAATTTAGTAATGTAAATGCATGATTAACGATGATATGCAGTTCATGTACAGAGATGACGGGAATTTTGTTTATCCCGATTACAACGGCTATAATTTTTCCAACATAAACAGCACAATCCTATCATTATTCGGTATAAATAATAATGGAATTCCTCTAAAAAAAGAACTTTACAGCAATCTTTATGGGTCAAAAAAAGTGGTATTCTTTTATATAGATGGGCTCGGTTATGATAGCTGGAGGAACTATCTGGCAAATTACAGGCCATTTCAGGAAATAAACGACTCTGGAATAGTATCTCCCATAACATCCGTATTTCCATCCACCACTGCAGCCGCAAGCAACACAATAAATACTGGTTTAACCCCTGCTGAACACGGGCTATTTGAATGGAGGCTTTATCTGGAAAATTATAACATGGTTGTGAAAAGCCTGCCATTTATCCCTGTGTACAGACAGGATCGGGAAAGGTTTGCAGATTTAAATCCAGATCCATCAATTCTGTTTCATGGAAAAACCTTCTATGAGACACTGAATGAACATGAAATAAGGTCTTATATAATATCATTTGCAGATCTTTTGAAGAGCAGTTACAGCAGAATAATGTATTCAGGTGCAAAAGAAAAGAAGAGATATAATTTTCTCTTTGAAGGTTTTCTTA
>JAKAAK010000141.1 GCA_021797025.1 Thermoplasmata archaeon | reverse complement strand
CCACAGTAAGTCTATAAGGGAGGATAGAAAATATGGAAAATACTATAAAGAATGCAAAGGCTATTGAAAACGCCAGAAAATCTTTTTTATGGCCACGAATATAAAGAGGTATTCTTTTATCCAGACTTAAAAACATTATCGAAGATAATTAAAATTTCCTATTTAATATATTGTTATACTTTCATTTTTAACTCAGCCTATTACGCATAATAAATTTCAAGTTGTTCCAGATTTTTATTGGTGTGTTCCATTTAACTGTGAGAAATTATACCCGATAATTTATAACCATACTTAAATATTCGGCTAATATTTCTATTGAGGGTTATTTATCAATAAAAGTATCTGTAGGTTACCGTTACGTTATTTCTAGATAACCCGGCAAAAATCAGATAGGGATAATATAATAATATTCATCTTTATAGGCGTAGTGAAATAAATGGTTTTATTAACGAGAACATACAATTTAATGTGCCTGAATTGAACTGTAGCCCAATATACCAAACTTCGTCATTTCCTTTTCAATAAAGGCAGAGTTTAGAATTAGCTTACAAACCCTACCAAGAAAGAAAACTTTTATATATAGTTCATATTACAATATAAAATTAGGAGGATAATAATATGGAGAGTGAAGAAAAGAAGTTTGAAATTATAGTTAACGGTAAACCTAAACCCTGGCAAGAAGTCACTATTAACTACACACAGATAGTTATTGGCATTTCCACAGACAACTAATCCTACCGATGTATTTACAGTACAATATAGTCATGGTACGAAGGAGCAATCTCAGGGAACTATGGTTGAAGGTCAGTCAGTAACAATTAAAAGTGGTATGATTTTTGATGTCACCAGAACTTTTAAGTCATAGTCCGGACCTGAAACAACTTAGAGATGAAGGCTATGAAATAAGTATTGTAAATGCTTATCTTTTAGTCAAGCACGTACCGTATGTGGACAGTACGAAGAACATTGCATATGGAACACTGATTTCTGTTCTTGATGAAGCTGGCGATAAAACTGTAAAACCACAAAATCATGTTGTTCTTTGGGCAGGCTCTTATCCATGCAATTCAGATGGAATAAAACTTATAAATCTAGTCAACAATTCTAACATGAAGCAGAAGATATGTGAAGGTCTTTATGCAACTTTTTCATTTTCACAGAAACCGAGCAATGAAGGCTATAATGACTACTATGAAAAAATTACAACATATGTTAGAATACTCGAGGGTTATGCTCACGTGATTGATCCTACAGCGACAGCCAGGATTTTTCCAGTAATTCTATCCGATAAAGATAACTCCGTTTTCTGCTATATGGATACAGCAACTAGTCGTGCTGGCATCTCTGCAGCAAATGAAAAGTTGAAAACTGGTAAAATAGCTATCATAGGATTAGGCGGTACCGGTTCTTACGTTCTGGATTTTATAGCTAAAACCCCTGTAGAGGAGATTCACCTCTTCGATGGAGATGAGTTCCTTCAACATAACGCCTTCCGATCTCCCGGTGCGCCTACTATTGATGAACTCAAACAAAGGCAGCACAAAGTTGATCGATTTGCTGAAGTCTATTCTAAGATGCGTCGTAATATATTTCCACATCCACAATACCTCGATGAAAATAATGTAAGTGAGCTAAAAAATATGAATTTTGCATTTCTTTGTATGGATGGGCAAAATAAGAAAGCTATAATTGACTTTTTTCTTGAAAATAAGATACCTTTCATAGACACGGGTATTGATATATATAATACCGATGGCGTTCTAGGGGGCAATGCACGGGTTACAACGTGTACCCCCGATTTTAATGGGCACATAACAAATCGAATCGACTTCAATGGAGAGGGAAACAATGAATATGAAAGCAATATACAAATAGCGGAGATTAATGCTCTGAACGCAGCCTTTGCAGTTATTAAATGGAAGAAATTGTCAGGATTCTATTTTGATAGGGAAAATGAGTACAACACAACATATGGTATTATTACGAATAGTATAAATAACGATGAGCATGATGAAAAAAATTAGGATAATCAGGCCTGAATTTGTTGAATTTATTCCAGATGATATAAAAGATGGTGTATTATACATATCCATTCGCTATAATACCGCGACGCATAAGTGTCCCTCTGGCTGCGGTGAAATTGTAGTAACTCCTATTACACCAACAGACTGGACTCTTATTTGGAATGGTGAATCTGTCTCGCTCTACCCATCGATAGGTAATTGGAGCCTTCAGTGCGAATCACATTACTGGATTCGTGAAAACAGGATAGTATGGGCGAGAAAATGGGATGAGCAAGAAATTGAACTAGCAAAAGATATTGATAATAGAAACAAGGCGTATTATTTTAACCATAAAAAGAAAAATTCTGATAAAGTTAATAAAAATAAATTAAAGTAGTGCCGAACCGGAGAAACATCCCGTAGAACTAAATCTGCAGTTTGCCACGCCAAGCTTACGGACTTGCTTTATGGCATAATCTTATAAATTTTTGTTATACAGACTATAATAGTTGTGTAAATAATGGATTGACTTTTAGAATATCTCCGGGTTTTGTAAATAATCATTTAATGCGAAAATGGGGTATGTTATACATCCTTCATCGGCAGCTCCAAAGAATATACAAACAATAAGGCCAATAGTAACATACCTCAAGATATTATGTGATTCAAGTTGACATACTGATGCCTATCATTTTACAAGGGTATACATTGTACTGGAACCTTACAGAAAGAGAGACTTAAAGGTATATTGAATACTGGTTAACTCAAACGACTAAACTTTTTCAGAAATACATATAATTATTAAGTTAAAATTCATGCTATATAGAGTATAGTGACGCTTTTAACTTACGCATTTTTTTCTTCACTCGGATATGTAGGTATATTCGCTTTAAGTTTGTTAGCCAGCCTTATAATTTTTATACCCGTACCTTATCTTTTTGTTATATTATTTGCTGCTCTAAGCGGAAGATTTGAGCCCGGGTTATTGATATTATCAAGCACCGGTGGTGCAACAATTGGAAAAATGGTTCTTTTCCAGTCATTTTATAGTGGAGCTGCGATTACAAAGGTTAAAACCAGGGAAAATCTCACTGCCTTTCAAACGCTCGTTTCCAGATACGCGTGGCTCGCAGTGTTTATAGTGGCAAGTACTCCCTCTCCAGACGATATTGTTTACGTTCCACTTGGAATTGCAAGATACAGCAGAATACGTTTTCTCACTGCCCTGCTTGCTGGAAAAACTGTAATTACTGCCTTAACAGTTCTTGGTGCAGGCATATTATCTAATTCTGTGTTTGGCTCCATGATTCTCGGAGAAGATAAATATAGCACAATGGAAATTATCATACTAGGCATAATATTTGCAATCTTAGCTGTACTTATAACCTATATTATAAATCGCGTAGATTGGAAAAAATATATTGACAAACACAGTTCGATGAAATCCAGAAAGCAGAAGTTGCGGTAGGGTATATGTAAATTATAATTATTTGTGACTATATATTATGATATTACTAATTGAGTTTCTGTATAAACACACAAAACGCTGTGATGATTATTAAATTAGAATATTAGCGAATCAACAAGGGAAAGATTAAAAAAGTAAAAACGTTTAATGTATATAATAAGACAAAGGTGAATATGAAATGGCAGAAAATAAAATTGAATCTGATTATCTGTTGTCCAGGATTAATGAAATGTTTAAGATAGTAGATATCTCAAATAAAATAGTTAGCGCCAAGAATGAAGAAATAGCAAAGCAAATTCATGAGGTGCAGGATTTTGACAGAGTTCCAATAGAAGATAACGATGGCAATATTAAAGAATATTATGACTCAAATAAGAATAAAACAGTACAAATTACACCGGCTGACCTTATCTCAGAGTCTACTGGGATATTAGAAACTTTGAGCAATCTTTATCCGAATAAGTTTTATTTTGTCTTAACTGGTAATAAAATAACACACATTGTTCATTATTCTGATCTTAATAACCCAATAGTTTTACCGGGAATTTACACTCTAATAGCTTACTGTGAAATAAAAATACGTGAGTATGCGAGAGAAAATAACACATATGGCAAAACCGATAACGATATTGAGAGATTCTTAACTTATATTAATACCAAAAACTCTATTAAAATAAATATTGCCCGGGCTAAGAAACAGCTTAAAACAAAAATAGACAATAAAATTGAGACAAATTTACTCGATGAACTATATCTTGATGATGAACTTATAATGTTTAGGGAACTTATTTCAATGCTTAATGATGAACGATCCAATGAGTTCAAAAAATGTGTGGACCTTAGTGATACTACAATAACTTCATATAACAAGCTCAGGAATGATATAATGCATTCCAATTATCAGATGATAGAAAAGCAAAGTCATGACGTTGAAGAATTAGGGAAATTTATAAAAGCCTGCCAGTGGATTATATCCTATATAGAAAATATATCTAACTGAAATTATATGTGTCCAGTAGAATTAGGATATATTAAATAATTTGTGACTGGGCGTGACGAGAGCAAATATTTTAAGTTCCCTCGTATCATTTTTAAACTTACGTAGTAATAATTATTCTGTAAGTGCAGGGAAAAATGGTAGAATAATTGGAATAATTACTTATTTAGTAGAAGCAGAATATTAAAATTTGTTCAAATCAAGATTTTGGCATAAGGTAATGAATAGACAAATCACGTCCACTTTTTCCATTGTAAATCGTGTATATACGAATAGGGAGTTTTGCTCAATAAAATAAAAATTACATAATATTTAATTTGCGAATACTATGTATAATTTTTTTCTCGCAGTAGATTTGGGGAACCGTGTCCGAGTTTAAACAAAGGAGTCTATTAAATGGCCGATAACAAACCCAGCAATCATGCCAGGTAGTACACCTTCTTCTTTGCCCATAGAATGACCAATGAGTGCCCCGGCGAATGTTCCAACTATCTTAAAATTACCATCACTCATAAAACTATATTTCATAGTAATATTTAAATATTTCTAATTATATAATTATTTTTTGGACAGAAACAGATATAATTTATCCCTTACTCGCCTTTTTTCTATTGGATTTCTCTACTCTAATACAACCCTTAAACCTTATTAATTTGAGGATTGCTACCGGTGGTGATAATTTATATTGCTATTTTTTATGGTTTCCGAATCGTATGTTCTGAATACACATTTATAGTCGTTTTTAATCGTTTCAAGAAGGTTTATCGTATTCGTGTTTCATTATTCTGGTTATGTACTTATTGTTTATCATAATAGATAAACCATGTGTTATACTATTTTCAGGCATCTTCCATATATTATTAATTGCTTTATATAAAGTCAAACTGCTAAACTCTGACTAAACTTAAAAACTATTAAATAGTTTACTGGTATGATTTTATGATTATGATAAACCGTATTACTATAAAAAACTTTAAAGGAATAAATTCCCTGAAATTTGCCCCTAAAAAATTTAATATTATTGTCGGTGGAAATAACACCGGAAAAACCTCTATTATTGAAGCTATTTCTATCTGCATGAACCCTTATTTATTATATAATTTATCCCGGAATAAATATCAAAATTCAGTTATCAATTATTTAAGTGATAAATCTACTATAAAGATCGATATCGAAAATAATAAGGTAATGAAACTTAGTTTTAGCAAATCAACTCCAGATCAAATTCTTAACCTGCTTAAAAACGATTTAAGCGAGTTGTTCAATAGAAAAGATGAAGTATGCGTGGGTATTGATAAAAATGTTGCTATTGAAAAAATTATTAAAGGTCTTGATAAAAATAAAATTTATCAGGCCTCTCTTGATTCGATAATAGTTTTAGTTAACTATTCAGATCATCAAATAATTTTGGCTGGGGAATCGTATAGGGATTTGCTTACATATTCGTTATCTAAATTATATGATATTTATATATCTAAAAATGCAAAAGACTCAATAATGCACACCTCAAATGGAGATATATTAGAAAATGAATATATGATGAAGCATGAATATATGATCACTATGCTAAGTAATCATCATGAATTATCCCGGAAGAATTCACTTATAAAATACAAAAAAGATAATGTAACATTTATTAAAAACGCATTAAACTCCATGGAACATATTAACAAAAATCAAAAACTTGCACTACAACTTGAGAATATCATTAAACATGATAATATTATATCAAATCTGAAAGGATTTAATTTTGACTCGCTCGTATTAGATACTGAAGATGGTGATAAGGAAATACCTATAGAATCTATGGGCGACGGATTTAAATCTCTTATCTATATTTTTACGGAGTTATATGAAAATGAAAGTAATATAATTTTAATTGAAGAACCTGAAAACTACATGCATCCCGGCTATATAAGAGAACTAATTCATTATATTATTTCTATTGCAAATAACAGTGAAATTCAACTATTTATTATCACACATAGCAAGGACTTTCTTTATATGTTAACATCTGATAACGCCTTAGCTGAAAATGATATAGAATTTTTAAAAAAGGAACTTTTAATTTTACAACTTTCCAGGTTTAAAGATGATATAATATTATCCAATTTAGATTATAATGATGCTGTTTCTGATATGGAAGACCTGTTACTGGATTTACGGGGAATATAATTGAAAAAGTTTATAATTTACCATTTTTATTCACCAGATCTTTTGCGGCAATCCGCCCATCCATACCCAATCCTGCGAGGTCCAGTATGTTCTGGCACACGTCAACAATTCTAATGGCTTTAAGCATACTCGAAGGTTTCATAACATCTCTATCAGGTACATACGCATTCAACCGGCATACACAAGCTTTCTTTTCTGAAAAGGTTCTAATAACTTCTCTGCCTAATGGATTTGGAAGATAGATATATGCTGTATCCTCCTTCATTATGGACGAACCATATGAAAACGCAGATGAATGTGCCGTGAAAGCGTAATCAATTCCCAGCTTGTTTAGATTAAGCGCAACTTCATTTATACACTGCGATGCTGTACTGAAATTAGTGGTTATTGTTTCCAGGAGCATACCTTCAAGTGCTCTTTCCCACGAAACCAGATTGAAAAGCCTGTCCATGTATTTTACTCTTAATCCGTAATCCGCAGTCACGATTCCAGAGTCTATAAGTTTATGAATTATACTATTTATCCATCCATAGGAAACACCGGTTTTCTTAGAAACAGAAAGTATATTATCGGGCTTTTCCAGCAGTAAGTAACTGACAATTTTCCAGGCCTTTTCTGAAGTGAGCGTTGACGGGTTTGGTTGTGAGTGCATGGAATGGGTATTAGCGTCGTTACCAATTCTACCCGGTGACAGGTATTCATACAATTTTGGAGGAATAAGCAAAGTTTCTACCCCAAACCTGATGGCGAGTTCTTGCGTGCCATACTTCAGTGATTTTCCAACGCAAACTAATCGTATTTTTTTCTTACCAACTATCTGTTTATTTATTAAATGGGAAATCGCATAGATTCTGTATACTGCGTCTTCATTTATTCCAGACCTTATTTCAACAAGCGTGATAGTATTTCCAGATTCGATTGCTAGATCTATCAGTATTTCCTTTTCTCCGACAGTTATAGGATATGCCAACTTTATTTTTGCATCAGCTGAGATTCGGAGTTTCTCAAGTATAAATTGATTGATTAATTTAGTATCATGTTCCATTATAGTATCTGTTTTTAGTGATACCTTATTAATGTATCACTGATAACTATTTGTAAATAGAGATATCTTAAATACCTATCAGTGATAAAAATCCAATTATCTACATAATTAATTTAGAACATTTGTGAGTACGGATATATAAGGCTATTAACATATGTGAACAGCATACTATATTAGAGATTGTTGTCAATTAAATTGAGCTACATATTTACCATTCGTCGGGTTGTAGAAGAAAAATGTAAGTTCACTTATAATTTATATTGATTAAATATTGTATATATCATTTTTATGTAAAATTATAAATATGTATTATTATTAAGATATTATGGAGAATTATATGTTACTGGATTCAACTACATCTATCTCAAATGAAATTATGTTAAGTGATTACTATGATATTAAAATAAATAACAAGGGTAATTTACTTACATTTGATTTTA
>JAKAAK010000140.1 GCA_021797025.1 Thermoplasmata archaeon | reverse complement strand
TAGACATGTTAAAAAAATTTTGCTATTGTTTGAAATATTGCCGAGCCCTTATATAATCATCTTGATAATTAAGATTGAAGAAACTCTTATCTTCTATTTCTATGTTAGTATATGATAACTCCTTATCCTCTGGCCTTTTAAAGAAAATTGATATTCCAGAGAGTTCACCGTTTACCTTCAAGGTTGCTATGTCAGTTCTGACCTTATATGATAATTCAATATAACTTTTCAGGAGATTTCTTGAAAATATAACATCTGCTGGAAGAACAAGCGCAGGTACAGAACATAAGCCCAGTGAATACTTAAGATCATTAGCATAGTTTCCAGTGCCGGTTATGATGTTGGTACCTTCTATATTTGATAGAAATTCTGTGTTTTTGCTTATGCAAATATTAACTTTAAATTCCATCTCTCTGAGTAATGCAATAATGCGATACAATACCGGCCTATTCTCAACTTCTAGAAGCATTTTTTTATTATTTCCCATCCGTAATCCCTTTCCACCAGCCATTATAATTGCATCCATGGACTTTAATGGTTAATATATAATTTAGTTTTTTCTCGCATTTCTCGGTTTGATTTTATAAAGCATCCTTAGTGGGAAGAATATTGAAATTATGGCAGGAATAATGTAATAAATCATCATGCACTGATCTGCAAAAACAGGGACTAAAAAGCTTAGAATAATAAATAATATCCATAGATAAAGTATATTTTGCATTTTTGTTCCACTATACTTCTCCCGCAGGGATAATAGATAAAATAATGCATCTACAAATCCATATTCAATAATAATAACTGGCATGGTTACCGTAATAAAGTTAAAAAATGCTCCACTTTTTTCAATGAAGGGTCCATATTCAGATATCCAATATAAAAGTAAACCTATAATAAAAATAAAGACAGCTGATAATGCTGCCATGTATAAATTTATTCGTTTGCGTCTTTTTAAACTTTCTTGTATCATGTTATCACCAGGATGGAGACACAGAAGGCCATACAGATTGATGCGGTAACAAACTTATGACGAATTTTGGTACAATAAATATTGCCGACATAACAACTCCTATAATGACCTTTTTATTCATGATGATATTAATATATGAATATATATATTTTTGTAATAATGTTAGTAAATTGTTTGGTGATTTACCATTGCAGTTTCTGGATGAATGGAATAATAATAGTATCAGGAAGTTTTATAACATGTTTTTAAATAATTTTAAGTATAGGCATGGAAGGGGAAAACATAATTATTATGGGAGGTCCATGCTCAACATCTCATGAAATAGAATGATTTTTGCTTAACAATCACTGTCCGGCATCATATTGTATACAATTATCATGCACTTTTTGTATATTGGTAGTGTACAATACGTAGATATTTATAATCATTATTTAATATTGAATAGTATGAAAGATTATTATGTTGATGGTGAGGAAAAATTCGGATACTTTACAACATCATTTTACGACGTTTTTGCATGGCGCATGCTCAAAAAGCTTTACAGCTTTACCATTCAGGAGGTAAAAAACATGTCTCCATCATCTGTACTCGACATAGGTGCCGGTCCAGGCAGGTTATCAGTAATGGTAGCTAAGCAATTTCCCAATGCAGAATTCTATACAGTTGATCCATCAGAATATATGGTGAAGGTGGAAAATAAAAATTTTGGAAAGGCTGGGATAAAGGCTACATGCAAACCCGGAAGCAGCAGGGAAATCCCGTTTGAAAGGGAATTTGACCTCATATTTACAACACTATCATTCCATCACTGGGAAAACAGGGATAGCAGCATTTCATATATACTGTCAAAGCTTTCTGCCAGAGGAACTTTTCTCATCATAGAATTTATGGAGGATAATTATAAATCACCTGTGTCCCTATATAAAAAACATTCAATATCTAAGAAATACGCAGAGTCTCTCCATTTTGACGGTTATGAAAAGAAAATAAATACATCAGGGGAATTCATCGCCCTTAGTTTCACTAAAATTCCCTCCTAGTTCTGTGATTGTTCCAGTTTTTTGATTAATTCATCCGCCTTTTTTTCAACATCGGATGACATGGATAACGTATCCGGCCATGGCCTGTTATAATTTTCAGCAGGAGATTTTCTGGTTGCATCAATACCCATTTTTGATCCGAGATTGAATAGTCTTGCAGGATGGTCAAGAGAATCAGTTGGCGTATTGGGAACCATGAAAACATCGTTAACTGGGTCTATCCTAGTTGTCATTGCCCACATGACCTGCTTCATATCATATACATCAATATCATCATCAACCACAACAACTATCTTGGTGAACATCATCTGCCCTGTTCCCCATATGGCGAACATTACCTTTTTTGCCTGTCCCGGATATCTTTTCTTTATTGATACAACTATCATGTTGCTTACAACGGTTTCTTCAGGTATGTTCATATCCACAATTTCCGGTATCTGTATCTGTATCAGCGGTAGAAACATCCTCTCTATAGCTTTTCCGATTTTTACATCCTCATGCCATAATTTTCCCACTATTGTTGTGGAATAAATCGGATTCAGTCTCTGGACTATCTTTTTTATATGGAACACTGGAAACTCCTCCTCCAGTGAATAGTATCCTGTATGGTCGCCGAATGGTCCTTCCATTCTTGTTTCACTGGGATCTATATAACCTTCCAGCACTATCTGGGAACTCCTTGGATACTCAATGTTTACTGTCTCACCTTTTATGAGGTCAAGGTGCTTCTTAGCAAGTATTCCCCTGAATGAAAACTCATCTATGCCATTGGGAAGTGGGGCAATGGACGAAAAAAACGTCAATGGATCAACACCTATGGCAACGGCAACATCCATGATTTTGCCCTCCTGCTTATATCTATCCATATGCTCTGCCCCGCCCTTATGTATATGCCAGTGCATGCCTGCAGTTTCGTCATCATATACCTGCATTCTGTAAGTTCCGACATTTCTTGTCCCAGTGTCCGGATCCTTTGTTATCACAACAGGCATTGTTATGTAACGCCCCCCATCCTTTGGCCAGTTCTTTGTTATTGGGTATTCGGTGAGATGTGGATCAACCACCTCAAATTCCGATCCCTTCCTGTTGTACACCTTGGGCTTTATACCGCTCATCTCCTTGAGCATCTCAAGCCCTCTTGATATCATAGATTCAGTGTCATCAGGTATCCTGACTATATTTTTCAATTTCAGGCCTATATTATATGGTGTGTCACCCAGTATTGCCTCGATCTTCTTTTCTGATGAAAATATATTGCCTAAAACAGGCATCTTTGAACCTTTAACATTGTTAAAAAGTATTGTTTTCTTCTTGCCTATCCTCTCCTCCTCACTGAGTATGTATGTAAGTTCGAGATCAGGGTCTATTTCCTCATTTATCTTTATAATATCATTATTGCTTTCCTGATATTTTATAAAATCATTCAAATCGTCAAAAGTCATAGCTAATAATGCCTTAATTAAATATAATTTTTATCTCATAAAATGTATTCTCGGTTTTATTACTGAGTCATAAAAATTCATGAGTGAAATTATTACCATAAGTATGCCTGCAATAAGTGCGAATATGCCAGATATAATCAGCAGACCGGAAAGAGGATCCCCAAGGGCAGCGGTAAAGCCTGCCAGATCTATAGAAACCATGGATGCTCCGGTTATTATCATGCCTATGGCGAATATGAACAGTCCCAGGGATTTACCGGATTCGGTAAGGAAATCAGCAATAATCTGTGTTGAATTGAAAAGGAATGCAAGTATAAACAGAATTTCCATTATTATGAATGCCTGCGCCCACAGTGCAGAATCAAGATAGGATGTTCCGAATATGAATATATAAGGCATCAATGGATATCCTGCCATGGCAATGTAAACTAGAATTACTGCTATTATTATCATAACCCTGGATAGTAACTCATCTTCCTTAAAATAATAATACATAAAGCCAAAGACGAGCCCAACAAATCCGACTATCCCCGGGAAGAGCCCGATACCAGCATTGATTTCCAGTATCAGTTCAGATATAAAAATTATTGAAAATAAACCCAGAGACATGAATATCAGCCTATCCGTAATTTCAAGCCTTCCTGACTGGTATATGCTAAAAACTATCATTGCATAAAATACATCAAAGAGTATGATAAATATAAGACCGAGCTTGAATAAAAGGTCATTATGCCCCGTCAAGTCAAATAAAGTGTTTACCAGCGAGGCTATTATGAAAAAAACTATTGACGCAACAAGAAGTAAATTTGATATTCTGTTTATTCTCGCTCTGGAATCCTCATTGCTGTAAGATGGCATCCATACTATAAATAAAAATTCTTATTTAGTCTTTGTTAAAGAGGATTTTATATTTCTGTTTATGGATTCAATCGCATTCAATGGCTGAATCATTGCCTTCCCTTTTTCAGTGAGACTATATATAACTCTATGCGGTTTTTCCGATACTGTGACCCTATCGATTATTCCCTCATAATAAAGGAGCTTCAGTGCCCCTGCAAGTGCTTTGGGTGTTATGTTGTCCATCACATTATATATCTCATTGTATCCAGATTTCCCATTTATTGAAAGGAACTTGATTATAATGGGCTCCCATTTACCCCTCAGAGGCTTCAATGCTGTGCTTAGAGGACATTCATTAGAGTTCATTTACCTGCCTCTGCTGATATCTGGTAATCATGCCATTCTCCATTATATCCATGCTTGCGCTATGTAATTTATCCTCTTTCCTGAAACTAATTTTCACATTCCACTTCTTTAATCCGGAATAATAAAATACATCCTCAAATTCAATGTCCTGCACATTTACATTCTCTGTTTTTGCCATATCTTCCATAATTATTTTTTTTAAATCTTCCATTTTTCCAATGGTTAATTTAAACTCCATGGATAATAAATGCAATGGGTTATTATAAGCCTTTTTAAATTTAGAAATAACAAATCTCATAAGTATTTATACAGTATTTTCATTTGTTTTTATGGACGACCGTGCAAGTGCCCTCACTTTTATCAGGAAATATATACTAAAGAATTACCGTGGCGTTGAGAATATAAGAATACGTGAATTGAAATACGATAGGTATACCGGTAACTGGACATCCCATACAAGCTTTAATGACATGGAAAGAAGTTATGAAATAGCAATAGTGTTTAATAATGAAAAAATAATTTTTGTAAAAGAATTCATATAAATTAAGAGCCATCGGCGAGATTTGAACTCGCGACCTGTTGATTACGAATCAACCACTCTACCTGCTGAGCTACGATGGCCTCCGGTATATTGCTATTCCTGATGGAATTTTTGGATAAAAATATGTTGATTTCTGGGGAAATATATGGTTATTCAATGTCAGATTCAAAAAATCATCCTTCTGCCACGAGGGGATAAGCACTGCGAATTCACATTCGTGCCGGTCCACTGCATTGATAGCGTCAGTCGTATTATATATATAGCCTATCTTTTTTTCCATTTCATCCCTGGTAAGGCCAAATACATTCTGAAATAGAATCCTGTTAATGATCTCTGTAGAAAGGGGCTTTCTACCGCTAAAGGTCTCAGTTATAATATACTCTTTGGGTACGAGCCTGTAGAATAAACCTCTGCTGTAAATCCTTATGGTATTATCATCTTCCATGGTTTTTTCTGTATAAACATCGAATAAGTTTTTGATTTTGTTCAGGTTCTCCTCAAAATTCAACCGGTAAACCAGCCTGTCAACACCTCCAATCATCAGCCCATTTCCGTAGATTGATGTTGTATAGGCCAGCGCATAATTCCAGAAACTGTCCCCGGTCTTTGCTTCCAGGTTTTTTATTGCCTGGGTTCTGTGATGTCCATCAGCAACAATCCCCTGAATATTTTCCAGGGATTCCTTCACCTTCGTTATACGGTGCATGTCATCCAGAAAATAAACGTAATTTTCCACACCACTGGGCTCTTCAAATTTAAATTTCTCCTCAAGGTCGGATGCATATCTCTTTATCAGTTTATCGAAGCTATTGTCTGGGATGACTATAAATATGGGTTCGGGCTCTGCCTGCAAATTCTCCATTATTTGCTGCCTCTCCAGTACCTGCCTGTCAAATGTATTTTCATGTGCGCTTATTGTACCGTTAAGTTCAAGCAGTGAAATAATTCCGTACCGCGATACAGCTTCCCTGTTTATGTAAAACACCTGTTTGAGAATTATAATTATATCTCTATTGTATTCATAAATAAAACCCTCTTTCAGCCATTTGTCCAGTATTTTTTTGGGGCTTATTCCATTATTCACAGTCTCAGGCATGCTCAGAGCGGTTATATTGCACCTTGCAGAACGCAATTTCTTTTCCTGTTCCGGTGTAATGGTGTCAAATGGTGGAGAAACAACATCCTTTATGTCACAGGAAAATAAATATGGTTTGAATTCTTTAATGTTCATTACATCACCATTAAATCTCTTAATTTTTGGATATTGGATAAATAGTTTTGATCTCCACCGGGAGTTTCC
Organism: Thermoplasmata archaeon; assembly: GCA_021797025.1. The sequence goes on along the minus strand of JAKAAK010000140.1, from coordinate 1,700 downwards.
ATGATCATGGGAATGCCATTGAATGAACCGTCATTTATTATATTTTTAAATCCCCTATCTCCGATGAATCCCTTTCCTATATTTTCGTGCCTGTCCTTTTTTGATCCCAGTTCAAACATGGAATCGTTGATATGCATGGCATAAATGTTTTTCATTACACCCGACGCTTTCAGGCTTTCAATTGACTCACTATATCTATCAACCAGATCATATCCCTCTGAAAAAAAATGGCAGGTATCGAGGCATATTCCAGTTCTATTCTTTGAACTGTCCATCATAGACTGCATTTCTTCAATTGTGGCAGGAACCGTATTGCCTTTTCCAGAAGAATTTTCAATGAGAATCCTTACATTTCCAGTTTCAGTTGAATTGAGTATACCCATTATAGATTTTATTGCATATTTTCGGTCTTTGTTTGAACCGGGATGGAGGACAAGATATTCAATTCCAAGGCGGTTGCATACCTTTATTTCATACCTGAGGTCTTCTATGGATTTATCTATAAGGTCTTTATTCTCTGATCCCAGATTAAGCAGGTATGTGGCATGCACAACTGGCTTTTTCATTTTAAATTCTTTAACGTTGTTCCTGAAACTCCCATATTCTTCATCCTTTATTTCCCTGTATTTCCATTGAAGATTGCTCTTAACAAAAATCTGAAATGTATTGAAACCGAAAGAATCTGCTCTTTCAGGTGCCATATCTATGCTTTCTGCTATAGACACATGTCCTCCTACCAGTTTACCCTTACTTTCGAAGTCACATCTTAATTTCATCATTCATCATCATGTTGATAAACTGCAGCACATGCAGCGAAAGCACCGGGTTATCAGTATAACCGCAGGCATCCAGATCGGCCCCTGCAAGCATTGCCCTTGAATCATCGCTTGCCACATCTGTAGCTATCAGACCCTCCTTTCTGTAAACTATGGTATTATGCGGTACTCTCTTATTGGGTGGTGTTATAAAAACAACCTTTACCCCTCTCTTTAATGCATTTTCTATATTTTTTTTCAGTTCACTTCTTATTTCCCTTATACGGGGTGTTGCAATAAGTATCTCCCTTTCTGTCAGGTCAAACATTTCAGCCATTTTGCTCATTACCTTTGACCTTCCATATATGGTGAATACCAGCTGCGGGTCGCCCTTTGATGGAAGTACATCCTGCAATTCCTTTAAATCGTCAAATAATTTATTTACACTGCTAATGAAATCATCCTTAATTTTTGACATATCCTCTGGCTTGAACATCCTTGGCCTACCCTCAGTTTCCCTTGCAAATCCACGCGATACCAGGGATTCCATAACCTTATAAGCTGAGGTTCTCGGAATGCCTGCCGTGTCCGCAATAGTATCCGCATTTGCCACACCGTGATATACTAATGAGGCAAAGGCCTGGGCTTCATATGATGAGAGCCCAAGGATTTTGAGCATGTTTGCTGTTTTCATTATGTGTTCTGGATTAGCTTCCATAACTAATAAATGCCTTATTTACTTAAAACATTTTCTATTTTCCTGGTACTACATGGTAGTTATGCTATATCAGAATTCTACCTGAACACTGGTATTTTTCCTCCTATGAAAAACCTATACTTAACAATCTTTTATGCCTCCCCGGTATATTAAATTTGCTGAATCGTTACTCACATTACTATCTTTAGCAATTCTTCTCATGTTGTTTATTTTCTTTAATGACAGTT
>JAKAAK010000139.1 GCA_021797025.1 Thermoplasmata archaeon | reverse complement strand
TTTCTATGCTGTATGTGAAAAGAAGCATATAACTAAATATATAATTAATCCACCCCAGATATCATCAGATCCAAGCGATATTATAGCAAAGGCGAATGGGTTACAATCTAGTTTAGAGGACTGGAAAAAAAATTATCCGTCATTTTTTCGTAATACAATAGGCCGAATATATTCATATTTTGAGCAATTTGTGAATTATTTCACATTAGAATATTTGGACAGTGCATCTTTTTCATTAAGAACTTTATACGAACGGATTGTATATGAAAATTTTGGAGTCTGGGTCTTTTATCCAAACTTACCAAGTATTCATAGATCGAGTTCTGAGTATAAGTGTGTAAATGAAAAAATAAAAAAGTTAGGCTTTCAGATTTTTATTCTGGTTTTGATTTCTTCGAATTTTAGAAAGAAAATATCTAATAATAAGCAAAGCTGTATAGAATATAAGGGAAAGGAGTACGAAGGTGAGCGATTAAAAATTTTAAGAGAAATTACTGAAAATACTATAAATTATAAACAAATAGGGAATGAAATAATATCTCAGAAACAAAATTTACAAAATTTACAACATGATTATGATCCACTATCTAGTTCTGTCCATGGCTATAAACCTATCAGCAGTGTAGATCTGCAGAGCATTTGTGAACATGTACTGAAAATGTATAATGATTTTTTTAATAATTCAAATTCATGGGGTGTGTATGATGACTAATGAGCAAAAATTTGAAACAAGATTGACTATGCAGGTAAGTCCTAGAATAATACAATTGATATCTTCAGGTCTATACAGGTCGCCTGCAAGTGCAATAAAAGAGTTACTTAGCAACTCATTTGATGCTGATGCCAAATCTACCAAAATTTATTTCAATTTTGATTACAAAGAAGGCGAAATTTACTTGGAAAGCATTTTAGTAGAAGATGATGGGGAGGGCATGAACTTAGATAATTTGCAATATGCCTTCACACATATAGGAGGAAGCCTAAAGAGCATAGATGAAAAAAGTAAAACATCCAGTGGGAGAGAAGTAATAGGAAACCTTGGAATTGGAATACTGTCAATTGCATCAGCATGTAGAGCTTTTAAAATAATTACCAAAAAAAGAGATGAGCACAGGGTATATACTGCTGAAGTGTCCCTAGATTTTTTCGATAAAGTACAAGCAGCTACTGAAACTATGGATAAATTCTCAATCGGTAATGTAATAATAACATCCAGTGGCGTATCCGAATCGGATTTCAATCATTTTACAAAGATTGAAATAAAAGACTTTAAGCCTCCATTTTTAGCATCTGTTTTAAATAATCTAGGCAAATCTTATTTTTTCCAAAAGAAATGCGATAACGAAAAAGAAGAAGAGAGTAAATACCAGGAATACTATGAGGGATTTATTTCATGTATGCAGAAATTGAATAAAATAGGAAACCTCCAACAGTTGGACCAAATAATAGCATCAGTCGGCCTCATGACCCCGGTTGCATATTTAGATGATGGTCCAATTAAATCTAAAGTTAAAGATATTAACGGTGAACCATATGAAATTCCTGGAACAGATAACCCAGAATATTTGAAGTTAAAATCTATCTTAAAAAATCTTAAGTTTAATGTTTATATAGAATTCAAAGTACAAGGAAAAATTAAGAATAATTTTAAATTGTATAAGCCAATTTTATACCCTAGTGCAGATGATATCAAATCAAGAGGGGGTGCAGTAAAATTAGACCCATACGTGGCCATTATAGGGCCTAAAACTTATAAATTAAAAGATGAGGCAGATGAAAAAATTGATATTAAAATAAATGGCTACGTTTACCATCAAAATGCGAGAATTATGCCACATGATTATAGGGGAATGTTATATAGAGTATTAAACGTTGCAATAGGAGATAAATTTTCTGATGATTTGCGCCTTTATAGTGAAAATCCTATTATCCTGCACCAAATGTTTATGGAAATATTCTTAAATAAAGGATTCCGTAGGTCTGTAAATCTCGATAGAGAAAGCCTTTATGAAGGATCAAGGGCATATATTTATTTGCGTGCATACTTAGATAATATCCTCAATGGCAAGGTCCCACCAAAGCCCAGTGCTTCGATGCCCAAGACAGATTCAGATTATATGCAGAGTGGTCAAAATAAAAACCAGGCCAGTGAAAACTCTAAGACAATTCCAGAGACTCCCCTTCAGAATGAACCCAAAAGACTGCCAGATATTTCAGACTTTTATAAATCTTTACAAGAAGAATTTAAAGAAGGAGACGGAATAGTAAAAATAGTAAAAGATAGACAAAGCATTTTAAGAAAAGAAAAAACAAATACAACGGATCCTTACGAAAAAACTGTCGAAATTTTCAAGGAAAAAAAGAAATCAACTCCAACAATTATCACAACAAAAGATAAATCACAATACGGACAGGTTGAAAAGAAAAACGAAAATGAATCTATAGTAAGATTGCCACCAATTGAAGGTACAAGAGCAAAACTATGGAAAAGTATATTCCTTATAGCTTTAATGTATGCACCGGATAATAATGAAGAAAAAATTAACCTTATAGATTCACTTTATAAAATATATAGGATTTCAGAAAAGGGAGATCAAGATTAATAATAATTTTCATATTTATTAGAATCCAGTAACAGCTGAGAGGCCTTTATTTCATCTTTAGATATTATAGAAATTCCTATTTCTTTTTCAAGTTCTAGCACTTTTCTAAGTATTTCCCTTCTGAAGTCCTTGTTTAATCTGCCCTTTATACCGTTCTTTCTCATATAACGGTTCTCTGGTTTCCTGGCTTCTTCCACAAGCCATTGCCTGAATGCGAGCATTTTCTGGATTTTTTCATTACCGGATTTAGCCATGATCTCCATTGTTTTATCTCTTTCTACAACGGTGCACATCCAGCATCCGAACCTCATTGTTGTATTTCCGTAAAGGTCTATTACGTATTTCACGGCAGGCACATATTTTACAGCTATCGATTGCAGGAAATACCATACATCAAAGGAAGTCCATGTAATAATGGGTGCCGCAACATCTATCCCCTTCTGGCTAATCCATATATCGCCACCGCATTCACTGGCACCGGGAGAAAGGCAGGAGTTTTTAAGTTTTATATCACGCTGCTTGCTCTCGCCCATCCTCATGCCGGTAATAAATAGACCCTTGTCATTGCTGAGCCTCCTTGATGGGATTATCTTCATCTTGTCCGTGCACCACCTGAATCTTGGGCTCGGAGGGGGGTACCCCCTTCCAATCATCCTTACCCAGTACGTATCTGTGATTGCAGGTTTTACAATATTTACATTTGAATTGAAATTATTCTTAATATATTCAAGGAAATTGTTTGCCACACTTGACATTTCTGGTATTTCCATCATTGTATCAGAATAAGTTATCCTTAAGTTAATATCAGGATGTATTGATTTCATAAATAAAGCTAAAACAGTAAGTGCAGTGCTGTCCTTTCCTCCTGAATATGCAATTGTCCAGTTTTTATCCTTATTGTATAATTTCTCAAATATTTCGATACTATCCTCAAATTTGGGTATGAATCCTATAGGGATGCCTTCTTTTAAATTTAATATGCTGATGTCCCCATTCAATTCAATTTCCATAGCTGCATAATTGAATATTGTTTATAAATATATGCCAATAATAGAAACTACACCATTCCCTTGCAATATTCACAAACTTGAGTATCAAAAGCATTTAGCCTATTTAAAATGCACATCCTTTTTCACCTCATGAAGAATTGATTAAATACAAGAAAAACTATTTGCAATTGTTTTCCATGCTTCGAATCCAGAGAGAAGGATGGTTTAGAGGAGAATTAATGAAATATTTTGATGAGAATGTTCATGAATTGACTAATAAGAATAGAGAGGTAAAAATACCTGATCAAGAACCAGGAAAGAGAAAAAAAAGCGGACTTTAAAATAAAAATAAATGGGGATTGTTGTTGGATCGAGTTGAAGCATCTTTTAATCGGCAATCAGATAGAGAAATCAAATCCCTTTAAACTTGACTTTTATTTCAAGAGTTATAATCCATCGTCTATTGTAAACGATATTGACAAACTAAAGAGTGTGAAACGAGGTCCTGCATATGTTCTATCTTTTGTTTCAGTAAATGATGTTTCTATAACCAGCAAAGGATTGTTTGGAAACTGAACTTAATCGGCTTTCAGAAGAACGTGGTAAAATAGCTGGTGGGATTTCTATGCCCAAAGCGGTTTTGGCTATTTTATTTTAAAGTTGAAGCCATAAATTTAAAGCACCAGTTGCCTTCTCATGTATAGCAATGTGCCAATTATTAAATGAAAGCAAATCCAACATATGAAAATAAAGGCTTTATCTAAGCACATCAGAAATGGTTTTTCATTTTTGCGCAATTTTGGAATTGCCTGTGAGGGATTTTACATCAAAGGTCACTGAGATAGAGGCAAATACAATGTTTCCCGTAATCGTGATCTCCTTTGCGCCAACGTTTGACAGTGCCTTTGCCATTTCCCTAGCCTGCTTTTCAATCCAATCTGCCATGCTATGCATCGATATGATTTTCTGTGTAATCTTCGTTTTAACTTGCGTGGAAATTAACTTGTAGAGTGGACTAGATTTCTTGATTCCATTGTTATTCGCAACATTTTTTATGATGCTGTCGGTATAATGTTCCAACTTTCGGGCACTTTCTTTATTGCCATTCATGGCACTGTTGGCAAGCTCGCAGATGTATGTTTTCTTTTGCTGAATATTTTCATCAATGCTAGAGTCCAAACTTTCAGTTTTTATGTTTTCACAATACCAATCATTTTGATCAGGCATATTACATCATTAGACCATCATGCTTGCATTAATAAAACATTCGCTAAATGGTTAAATTTTGATCTGCAACCAGGGTTTGAAAATCGTTATTTAAAATCATTTCAACAATTACATTTCCGTTGAGCATCGGTGTAAAATCCCTTTAAGGGCGCCCTCAAAACCAAAATTTCGAGGCTCTCTCAATGCCCGTTATCCCCAGATTTCAATGCCTCTAGTGCCATCTGGCAAGCGTTTAACTGCAAGTGCATCCCTGATGCTTTCTGAAATTGCATTTGCAAGAGACAGCAGGAACTTGCCAACTATAAAGCCATGATCGATTATAGGTTGAAAGTTGTTTGGAAAATAGACAATTGCGTACCTGCTTATATTAATATTATAATTATTATTATGATATGCATGGATAAAGAGGAATATAAAGAACCAAGTAAAATAAGGTTTTTGCAATTTTGACAATTTTCTATTTTATTGTTGTATTAAGTATTTGCATTATGCTTTGCTTGAGATTTATCAAAACCAGCACATCGGTTAATTTGTTTGCTGCAATTGTCGGTCCATCTGTCCCATCCTTCCTCGCTGTATACTTATCGAGATACAGTGAGCAGGCCAGAGTGTCCAGAAAACAGGAACTTCTATTAAATACATCTATACGGAAGGAAATATTAGAAGCGAGGAAGAAGTATTATGAAGAACTGTCAAGAAAACTAGATAATCTAAAAAAATTAATACCGCCGTTTGAAGGTAGACCAACTATTAAAAACCCGTTATTAGTTGGTGAGCTTGACATAGACAAAGTAAAGGATTTAATCTATGATGCTTCAATAAACAATCATATAGAAGGGTTTCATAATAACGAGCATGCTTTTTCAATTAAAAAGCTCGCTTGCTTTCTTGAAGATGGTGACAAAATAAATCCGGATGCCAAGCGCTTTGAAGAAGAGATACTATCAGAGGCGAGAACGTTGTTACAACAATATAGCTCATTCATTTTAGATAAAACTACAAAAAACATAGGTGGTAAGACCTACATAAATTCTGATAACCTCACAATTGTGCTGATAAACATCTGGATTGAACTCTATAAAAGAGGGAACATTACAGAACAAGAATTTATAGAAAGGTGCTTTCCTAAAAGACCAAGCATAAGCAACCTGAAGAATGAAACAATAGGGAATTGGACTATAGAAACACACAATCTTAAATTTAGGGATGAGCTAATTCTCACACGTACTGGCAATCTCCTTGATAATTATGACGTCCTGGACATTATAAGGAACTTAATCCTCAACACTAGCCTTAAAGCGAAGTTTAAAAATCTATATGATAGAGTAAGGTGCATAAATGAATATATTTGGGAAGCCGAAAAGATTATTGATGAAATAAGAGAGAAAATTTCTTCTGAGGTTATAAAGAAGTTTACAATTGCTGTCCTTATCCAGAAATCCCCTCCTCTACTTCATAGGGCATAGCAATGTGTACCGGTGATATACCTTTGTTCCAACATCCAACAAAGATTCTTTTGCAGACAACAAAACCCGAGGTGGGTGATATATAACTAGTATATCAGTTTCAACATGTCGGTTTTTCCTTGAAGAAATATAGGGGATTTGGTTAGCTAATATCTCTATAGTTCTTCATAGCAACAGAAAATTTTTTTGAATAGTCTTTTGTATCATTCTTGCAAAATTATGTATGAAGAAATTGGAGGAAGTTTAAGTGTATCCTATTGAAGAGTGGTTGTGGGGTTTAATAGATAGCCTAATCAAGGTTTAACATACGAAGCATCTTGTTAACATCAAATAAATTTAGGCCTTTCTCATCAACTTCTTGGAAAAAATCATATAAAATCTCGTAGAGCCTGGGCATATTTTCCATAAAGAAGTATCCATCGGTCTTTAGATCTATAGTCATAAAAACGCCCCCAAGACGTGAATAAAGATTGTAATCAAACTCTGAAACTATATTCACTAGTGAATTAATCTGATCGGTGGAAAGAGGCATGAAGTGTAATATTTCATTGGTATCCGGAACATATCCCATAACCAAGCTTGGTTCTTGATTATTCCTTAGATCTAGAAAATTGTTCGGAATAAAATGAGTTTCACCCTTTGGAATCACTTTAAAGTCAATCAGAAATGGGCTTGTCATACTGATAGTCGTTCGATTTTGTTTTTCATTAAGATGCATTATAGTTTCCTTAAACTTTGGTATAATCCAACAATAAGAGTGGTTTTTCTTGGCAGTCTTATTGTTTGTTTTAATATACTTTTCTTGGCGTTTTTTATTATGTTACTTAATTCATCATATTTTAATGGCTTTGATTGTATACGATATGGACAATTAATTTTAAAGTGCATACCATAAGATTTGTCGTGTAAGCTTATATGAAAATCATTATTATCCAATGCTGAAGCAAAAGGAATGATAAACGACTCGCCTCTATTGTTCATTATCATTTTCCAAAAATCCAATACAACTACCTATTATTTATGATTTATTAGTATATAAAGATATAACAAATACTATGAACTTCTCTCCCTGCTTTTTATATTATGTAAATTAAATTAAACCTCATGTATTTGCAAGTAATTTATAACAGTATTCCCTTCAGTGCTTGGCGCTCTATTTCTGGTGTAATAACCAGGTAATATTTTAATGTGGTAGTGGCACTTGCATGGCCAAGCCTCCTGGCTATAATTTTATCACTCACCCCGTGCTGCGATAGATATATAGCCAGTCCATGCCTGAACATATGAGGATGTAAACTTAATCCTATTTTATTTCCATAGCCTTTGACTATCTCCCAGGCCCTCTGCCTGGTGAAGTTAAAGAATCTTCCAGTAGTATTGTACTTCCTCATAAAATTTGATATATCCAGGAGAAGGGAATCTGATACCGGAATATTATTAATGAACCCGTGCCTTTTCTTGACTACTAGGGTAATAATCTTCCTGCTGAAATCTATATCGCCTGTTTTCAGGCCTATGATATCAGAGATCATTCCTCCCAGCTCCCACATAAACTGCATTAAAAGCTTATCACGATCCTTCAGATAGGGAATTGCCTTTTTATTAAGGTAATGCCTGTATTCATTGTTTTCAATCTCATTTAAGAGAGACTGATACTCATTGTATGATATGTGTGGCGGCAGATTAGATTAGTCCTTATCCTTCATTACCTCATGAAATTGTTTAACTGCTATGCCATTCATTGCTTAACACTTCTCATATATAAAATAATACTAAATATAATATTGTCTCTTCTGGAATAGATCTATTATAATTTTAAAATGTACTATTTAAAACAGTTTTACAAAACTAATAGTTTTGTAAAGTAATAAATGAAACCATACGAAAAGAGTTTAGGTATAATCGAGCACCGGCAAAAAAACAAATACGGGCGATTATTGATACATGCCCTGGCTAATGGGAAGGCTACCATTCAAGAGTTAAAAAATTTCCATGATAGGTAAGAGGGGTTGCCTCCCCATCCCCATCTTTGGATGGCCTTACAGCCAATTATCTCACAATAAAAGTATGACATACTTTTATATTAATATTATGTGATTAAATTCCAATGGTTATAAAAAGACCAAA
>JAKAAK010000138.1 GCA_021797025.1 Thermoplasmata archaeon | reverse complement strand
CACTTGAGGTGACATAGTGAAACGAAGTTCAAGAGACTGGAAAAAAAGAGGAAATATGCGTTGGAAATGGAGAAAAAAGAAAATAAGAAGATTAAAAAGAGCCAGAAGGGCAAGCAAGCAGTAATGCCATAGGCTTTCTATGGCTGACTTTCACAATTTGATTCTTAACTGTTTTTTACTGTTGGATTAAAAAAATTCAGGATTATTTTGCAATTAAAATCATACAATATAACATTATTTTGAATATTGAATAGATTATTTATAGTATCGCCCAATCCATTTATATGGTATCTGAAAAAATGAACAAAGATAAGAAGATTTACGGGACATATAGCAACAGGGATTTTAACAAGCCAATACCTGAATTTGAATTTCCCGAGGAGGGGATGGAAGCCAGATCAGCATATGAAATGATTCATGAAGAGCTCAATCTGGATGGAATTCCTGAATTGAATCTCGCAACATTTGTTACAACATATATGGAGCCAGAGGCAAAAAAACTCTTCATGGAAAATGCCCACAAAAATTTTATTGACAGCTTTGAGTACCCACAGATCAAGAAGGAAGAGATAAGGATAGTAAACATACTATCAAGGCTTTATAATGCACCAGAAAGCACAGAGTTCACTGGCGCATCTACCATCGGTTCCTCTGAATCAATCATGCTTGCACTCCTTGCACATAAGTGGAACTGGAAGGAAAAAATGAAGAAGCAGAATAAGGATGTATCACACCCCAACATAGTATTCGGTGCCGACACACATGTGGTCTGGGACAAATTTGCTAAGTACTTTGATGTGGAATCCCGTGTAGTGCCGCTTGATTCAAAAACACTTGTTGCAGATCCAGAGAAGCTTGTCAGTATGGTTGATCAAAACACTATTGCAGTTGGAGCAGTAATGGGCACAACCTTTACAGGCGCCTTTGATGATGTGAAGAGAATAAATACACTGCTTGAAAAGCTTAAGTCTGATACGGGTCTTGATATTCCCATACATGTTGATGCAGCCTCCGCTGGATTTGTTACTCCTTTTATTGAACCTGATCTTGAGTGGGATTTCCGGCTGAGCCATGTGAAATCTATCAACGTATCGGGGCATAAATTTGGACTCGTTTACCCGGGCATCGGCTGGCTCTTGTTCAAGGATAAATCAGATCTGCCTGAGGATCTTATTTTCTACGTCAACTACCTGGGCAATGATATGCCAACATATACATTGAATTTTTCAAAGAGCTCCTCAAACATTGCACCCCAGTACTACAATATCATAAGGCTCGGAAAATCCGGTTACAGGCGCATAGCTGAAAATATGATGGCAAATGCAAGATATCTGGGGGAAAGACTTCAAAAAATAAAGAATTTGGAGGTTGTGAGCAATGCGGAGCATATACCTGTTGTAACGTTCAAGCAGAAAAGTAAGGATGTTTACGATCTGTTCGATCTATCATCCGCTATAAGGAGCTACGGGTGGATAGTGCCTGCATATTCACTTCCAGCAGATGCATCCGATACTGTGCTAATGAGAATTGTTGTCAGGGAGAGCTTCAGCAGGGATATGGCAGACCTATTTCTGGATAGTTTGAAAAATGCCATGGATGGATTATCCGGAAGTCCCACCAAAAAATCAGGAATATCCCCGAGAAAGGGACATTCTGTGTCATAGAAACTATTTTTTATTTCTCTTTGAAAGTTCATTCATTATATCAGAAAATTTTATTCCCTCGTATGCAAGGTATACAGTAAGATGATACATCAGGTCAGCCGTTTCATAGATTATCCTTTCCTTACCCTGTGCCAGTATCGTTTCCACCGCCTCCTCCCCGACCTTTTTACGTATATTCTCCTCACCGGAGTTGAAAAGTTCTGTTGTATATGAATCGTTTCTTGGTTTATCCCTTGTTCTGTTAACAAGTTCTTCCAGATCCAGCAAAACCTCCATGGAATAATCAATGGTACCAGCGGGTACCGGTGTTCCAATTTCTCTGAAACAGCTTTTTGTGCCGAGGTGACATGCGTTTCCCTTCTGATCTACCAGAAATAAAAGTGAATCACCATCACAGTCAACCATGACTTCCCGAATTTTTTGGATATTCCCACTGGTTTCCCCCTTCATTCTTATCCTCTGCTTGCTTCTGGAATAATAATGCATTAACCCGGTTTCCATGCTTTTTCCGTAAGCCTCCTTATTCATGTATCCTAGAGTTAAAACTTCCCTTGTGCCATAATCTTGAACCACTACGGGAATTATTCCATCAAAATTATAATCTAACATTTATACCGTTCTCCCTTAAATAATTCTTTATATCTACCGGACTGCATTTACCACTATGAAATATGGAAGCTGCTAGTGCACCATCGGCCCCGGCATTGAATGCCTCAAGAAAATCTACTGGCCTTCCTGCTCCGCCCGATGCTATTACGGGTATATCCACATTTTCCACAATGCGATTTATCAAATTCACATCAAAACCCTTCATTGTTCCATCGGTGTTGATCGATGTGACGAGCAATTCCCCGGCTCCCAAGGATGCTGCGGTCCTTGCCCATTCCACGGTATCAATGCCGGTGTTGTTTGAACCCCCTTTTATATAGACCGTATATTTTCCATCTATAAACATAGAATCTATTGCTATCACAGTGTTGGCTGACCCTATGCGATCCGAAATATCCTTTATAATTTCTGGATGTTCCACAGCATATGTGTTGATAAAAATTTTATCAGCGCCGTTCCTGATTATTGAAATCATGTCATCCAAATCAGATAGTCCACCACCAACAGTAAATGGTATGCTAATCTCTGAAGCCACCTTTCTTACAATGTCTGAAAGTATCTTCCTTTTTTCCCTGGTTGCCCTGATATCCAGGAACACAAGCTCGTCCATACCTTCAGAGACATAGCGTTTTGCCAGTTCTACAGGGTCCCCTGAATCTTTGATATTTTCGAAATTTACACCCTTTACAACTCTTCCATCAGCTATGTCCAGTGCGGCAATTATTCTTTTTGCAAGCATATTAATTCCTCCGCGGAGATATTTCCGTTGTAGAGCGCCTTACCGATGATTGCACCGTTAAATCCGGACAGCTCCAGTTTTCTCAGATCATTGATAGAATTCACACCACCAGCATACATGAAATAGCCGGAATCCCAGAATCTCTGTAAACTGCTTATATTACCCGTTCCATCCCTGTCTATTGATGTGAATATGAAACGGTTAGCAAAACCACTAACCTCGGAATAGAAATCCTTATAACTAATTGTGGTGCTGCTTGTCCATCCATTATATTTAACCATGCCAAGGTACGCATCGATGCTTATGGTTATATTTTTAAACTTGTATGAGATATTTTCAAGCAACTTTCTGTTCAGTGCCGCACTACCGATAATAACACTGTCCGCGCCTGATAGATATCCGGTTTCTATAAATTCCGGAGTTCTGAAGCCCCCGCCGATCTGTAGATAAGATGTGACAGATCCCCTTATTTCCTTTAATAAGGGAATATTTACAGGTTTCCCTGAGAAGGCCCCATTGAGATCAACAATATGCAGCTTTCCTGAAATTTTAGAGAATTTTTCAGCAAAGACAACAGGATTTCCATAATCATGCCTTGTTGCTATATCTCCATTTTTCAGTGATACTGCATGTCCATCATAAATATCTATAGCAGGATAAATATCTATCAGGAAATCACCCCGAAATTTTTCAATATGCGTATTCCGTTTTCCCCGGATTTTTCAGGATGGAACTGCACACCGTATATATTCCTGTATCTTATTCCTGATGTGAAATACCTACCGTAATCCGTTTTCATAGCTGTATACTCAGTATCAGGTGCATAGTATGAGTGCATGAAATAAAAGAATGAATTATCCGGTATGTCATCCATTATTTGTGAATCCATTAGATTTTCGACCTGATTCCATCCCATGTGTGGGGTTTTAATCCCGTTGAATTTTTTTATCCGACCATGCATAATACCGAGACCGTCACCAATACCTTCCTCGCTTGAATCAAATAACATCTCCATGCCTAGGCATATTCCCAGGTATGGAATCCCTGATTTTATCACCTTTATAAGTACTTCTCTTATAGGTTTGATAACTTCCGCCACATACTGAAACGATCCGACTCCCGGAAATATTATCTTGTCTGAACGCTCAATTTCATCAGGGTCTATGGTAATTTTTCCACCGGTCACCCTTTCTATAGTGGATAAGTTTCCCGTGCCGATATCTATAATTGCAATCATAGTGTCCCCTTGGTGCTTCTCAAATACTGGTTGTCCTGAATTGCAATTCCCATGGCAGTACCCAGGGACTTGAAAATATTTTCCGTAATATGGTGTGCATTCTTTCCGTTGAACATTATAACATGAAGCGTTAGTGGTACTGTTCTGGCAAACGCCCATAAAAATTCATATAAGAGGTTTATCTCAAAGCCCTCAGAGTCCGTGAAACTTACATCGAAGTTTATGTATGCCCTTGAAATATCAAGAGAAACCATTATAAGTGATTCGTCCATGGGCATCGTCGCATTTCCAAATCTTTTAATGTGCCTTTGGGAAATATACGAAGATATTTCCTGTGCAACTGTTATTCCAAGATCCTCCCAGAGATGGTGCCTGAGGTCATACTTACACTTTATTTTTACGTTTTTTTCCATATAAAAGAATAATGTCCTCATCATATGATCAAGAACTGGGTCGCCGGTTTCCACAGATGTTGTTTCAGTGCCCATGGAAACATCTATTTCTGTTTCCTTCGTATTCCTTATCATGACCTTACCTCCATGGATTTTCTGTGCAGCGGCATGTTTTCTATTTCTGCCATGGCAATACCCAGGTCACGATCACCAGTAAAATCAGATCTGGAAACATTTGCAAATGAGGTTTTTTTCATGAAATCATCAACTGTCAGCACTGATGAGAACCTTGCAGTTCCACCGGTGGGAAGTAAATGATTTACGCCAAGGAAATAATCTCCCGCAGGTACCGGTGCATATTCCCCCATATACACTGCCCCAGCATTTTTTATCCTATTGAATATTTCCATGGGACTGGAAGCGAGAATTTCCAGATGCTCCGGGGCAATCTCATTTGCCTTTGATATGATTTCCTCCATGCTTTTACAAACCATAATGTTAACCCTGCTATTGCTCAGGTTTTCCGGTATTTTACCGGTAGTCAGAAGCCATGCTCTGGAGCTTAGTCCATGTTCCAGTTGTGAATCCAGATCAGCAGTGATGTATTCATTGTTTGATCCTTCATCGGATATTACCATTATTTCGGATGGGCCGTAAAGCCCGTCTATACCGGTAATGCCAAAAACCTGCCTCTTCGCCTCGTTCACATATTGATTTCCTGGACCAAATATTTTGTCCACTTTCTTCATTCCCGTGCCGAAAGCCATGGCACCTATTGCCTGGATTCCACCTATCTTGTATACCTCTTTTATCCCAAGCATACTGGCAATATACAGAGTATAGGGATTGACTTTCCCATCGTCTCCAGGAGCAGTTGTGATAACTATATCCCTGACACCTGCTATCTTTGCCGGTGCACCGATCATCATAACAGTTGATGGTAGTGGTTTTTTCCCGGGTATGTACATACCTATTCGTTCCATAGGAATGTACCTTATGCCATAGATAGAACCATTGAAGAAACGCATACGGTCCCTGTTGAGCTGCATCTCATGGTTGTCAAATATGCGCTTATAAACCCTTTTTATTATATCCTTTTCATCATCAGGTATTGTTTTCACTGCCTCTATGAATTCTTCCTCAGATACCCTGATATCGCCATTATAGCCATCAAATTTCATGGAATATTCCATAACCGCTTCTATTCCATGGTTTTTAATATCTTCCAGTATATTTCTCACATAATTTTCTATTTCCATCCATTTCACCTGCTATTTCTATAAATTTATTTATTTCGTCATATTTCGTTTTCTGTGAAACCCTGTTTACAACAAGAGTTGCCTGTATATCCATTATTTTCCTGATTTCCACAAGATGATTTTTTCTCATTGTTTCCCCTGTCTGTACAATGTCCACGATTGCATCTGCTATTCCTGTTTCAGGTGCAAGTTCAAGTGAACCATTGAGACTTATGATATTGGCACGGATGCCCGAGGAGTTAAGGTATCTTTCAGTTATAACGGGATGCTTTGTTGCTATGTCAGTGCCATCTAGATCATCCATGTCATAGCCCTCTGGAGCTAATATGCTCAGCCTGCACTTGCCGAAGTTCAGTGAGAGTGGGGCAAATAGGTCAATACCACTTTCTACCAGAGAGTCTGTTCCGCATACGCCTATATCCCCCACATACTCAGTATAAACAGGCACATCCCTCGCCCTGGGCAGTATAATTTCGTTGCCGTTTTCCCCGAACATCAGCTTTCTCTCGTCGTATATATCGATGTATATTCCTGTTGCTTTTAAAAGGAGCATTGAATTCTCCATTAGCCTGCCTCTTGGTATTACGAATTTCATCCTTTCACCTCTAAATTTTCTGCATACATTCTGTATATAGCCATAAGGTCCATGGTAAATCCACATGCATTAATACCGTTAATTCTGTAACTCCCTCCACCACCGAGAAATCCGTTATTCCCGTATATCTCGAATACTGGACCATTATAGTAATCCGGCTGCCTTACCGTTCCAAGATCTATGATAAGCCTTGGATCGTTGACAGCCTCCAAGATCTTGTCCAGTGTTTCTATTCCGCTGTTTCTTGTCCTTGTACCTATAATTTTAATAATTTCATTTCTTTCATTTTCATCAATTCTGATCAATGCCTGGAAATCCCTGTCTTTTAACGCCCTTTTAATCTCTGTCCAGTGCCTGCTGGATTTGTACTTATCAAATATTCCTGAAATTCCCATGTCGATGCTGTAACTGTTTAATCCCAGGCCATCAAGAACTTTCATGGCAGTTGTTAAAATTTGTGCGGTGCTTTTTATGGAATCACCGCCTATTATTTCCCCTCCGGTTTTCAGAGATTCCACAAGGTTGCTATCACTCTGCTGTGAAATATAGAAGATACTAGAATTTACGTAAAAATGTCGCTTCATAAGTCTCATAGTTATATCCGGCTCCAGTACAAAGACATCATTACGGTGAATGAATTTGAATCCATCTATGTCTGCAGATTTTATAAATGAATCTGGAAAGATTTCGTAGAATCCAGAATTGTAAAATGATTCCCTGACTTTACGGGCAACTTCACTTAGCTTTCTGTCCAGAATTTTCAAGATAACCACGGGTGGATAGGGAACTTAATAGCATATCTTCTGTAATGCCTGTCCTCCCATGATGATGTATATGCCCAGCACTAAAAGTAAATACGGAAAAGCTGGCTGTAGTTTTTATATACATCTCTGTTGCCATAAACGGAAAATAACAATATAATATATAACTATTGCCGGTAAAATTTACGATAATAATGTTAATTAGTATATTGATAATGCTAAAGAACCGTTTTAAACTTATAATGAAACAATTACATTATCGATTAGTTGTGCAAGTGACCTCCTCCCAAAGCTAACCAGTAGATCAAAAATATATATTGTCAGATGATTGTCGGGCATGAACACACCCCTTCCACTGATGAGAAACATGCCCGGCAGATCGTTTACCACTGGAGATTATATAAATTTTGTGCAGCAAATAAGGGAATCCATGGACTATAAAAATTCCAGGAGTGGGAACCTTGCATTTAATACCATTCTCCTGGCATCCATGACAAACAGCTATGTGGAAGGCTCATCGAAACTTACAGGCATATCAGGGCAGACAGTAAGGAATCACCTTAGAAATAAGAATCCGGAAGGCCTTCTAAATATCAATTCTGGAATTATTGCCATGCTGAAAAAGAAAGGTGTTTTCAGAAAACCATTAAAGATTGCCATTGACTGGCATGATGAGATGTATTATGGAGATATTGAAGCAGATGGTGTGGTGGGAACAAAGAATAAGCAGGATAAATTATGCATATGAATATGCAACTGCATCAGTTGTATTGAATGGCATAAGATTTGCAATAGCCATAATTCCTGTAATTGAAAGAACAGCATTGAATATGGTTTACAGGCTTATTGAAATCATTGAATCATTCGGAATAAGGATAGATGTCCTTCTCATGGATGGCGGATTCTTTTCCACTGACCTGATAAATTACTTGAATTCCATCCACATTAATTTCATAATCCATGCACCTAAATATGGCAAAGAATGCAATGGAGAGGAAATAGATATGGAATACACAACATCATCCCATAAAAGAAGGAAAGGGGAACAGGCAACATTCCGCATGGTTTCCATATATGGCCACAACAGGAGAGGGAGGATACTCTATGTATTCGCAACAAACACAGATGCAGCACCGAAGAATATCCTAAAAATGTACAGAAAAAGATGGGGGATAGAAACAGGATACAGGATGATTAGAAAATTCCTTGCAAGAACAA
>JAKAAK010000137.1 GCA_021797025.1 Thermoplasmata archaeon | reverse complement strand
GTGGCTACGAATATTAAGGCATTGGAAGGCGTCTGATATTTTTTATGGATCTTTGAAAAGAATTTTGGTAGTATATAATCACGGCCCATAGCATAATAAACTCTTCCTCCATTGGATTGCATGGCTACAGAGTCTGAAAATGCAGAGTTGAAAGCTACCAGAGAGAACATTATACCCCCAACTGCACCGGTATATATGGTGGCAGTGATAACCCCTGGAATTGCACTGCTTGTAAAGGATTGCATAAGTGGTATCCCCCATCCTACTATCTGTGCATATGATACTTCAGTCAAGGTTATTCCGGTAATCAGAAGACCAAAAACAAGAGATCTGGTAATAGCCTTAGGATGCGTTGCCTCTTCACCTAATGGCGCTGACCCACCATAGCCAATAAAACTTGTAAGCCCGAATACCATTCCCAGGCCGACACCAGCAATTGGCCCGCCCTCAGCTGAAAACCATGATCTATACTGTGGAAAACTATAAGGATTGAATACATTTACAGTATTGTCCGGTGCTTTTATTATAATTATTGTGGATAAAACAATTAAAAATATAATTTCAAAAAATGCTGCTACTCTAATATATTTCATCTGCGGCCTAATTCCAATTATTGCAACCGCAATCGGAACTACGATAAATACGAGAATGAATGGAATCCATATCCATGCCGGCATTCCAACATGTATAAAGTACTGCACAACCCCGGGAAGAACAACACCCGCAACGAAGACGGGGATTGCAGCTGTGCTTACTATCTGATAAAATGGGTACATTAATCCTGAAAAGATCGCCGGAGTAGGACCGAAAGCTGTGGCAACATATCCGTAATAACCTCCAGCACTAGCATGCCTCTTCGACAGATGGTAAAGAGTATTGACTTCAAGAAACATTGTTAATGTTGCTATTATAAATGATAGTGGAGTTAAAAAGAATGCAAATGCTGCAGATGCAACAACAAATGCCACTGAATCGCAGGCAGGTGCCATGGCAGAAATTTCCTCTGCAATTGCTCCGAATGTACCCACCTGACCTCTCTTTAAAGTTTCAGGAATATCTTTAGATTTATTATTATCCATAGGCAATTAGTATTGTACTAAGGTATATAAATGTTTTTGGCGGATTAATATATGGAATTATTCATTAACAGGAATCCGATTATAAATATTAGATTCATGAAATAACAATAATTAAATAATATCTTTATCTCCTTAATTGTGTTCGATAATTGGAATTCCTTATGCGCTGTGGCACTTGCATATGGGAAAATTGATGTGCCAAAATCTGTGGGAAATCCCATGGAATCAGGAATTTTCTTCCGATCTGTCGGTAAGATAAGAGGGCAGATCAGTGACTATCGGGCAAGTGTTCAGGATGCAACCTTCGGCATACATGTGGTGGAATTTCTGGACAGATATGAGATACATATCGATAGATTTGATCCTTACAAAAAACTACTGGAGCATCTGATTGTGGATAGCCCGGATACGCTCATGAAAATTCCAATTTTATTAAAATTTATTAAAAAATAAGGGGGTTGTTAATCGCCTGTTCCTTTTCTGATTATTTCCATGGCCCTCTGGATCTCCTCAACGGATGCCTCATTTTCCAGAGTACTGATATCCCCGGTTACCTGATTCAAGTACACTGCCTTGATTACACGCCTCATAATTTTTCCCGACCTTGTTTTCGGCAGGGATTCAACTATGTGTATTTCCTCAGGAACCATGATTGGCCCAAGTTCAGTCCTCATACGTTTTTTCAATGAATCTATTAATTCACTGCTCTTTTCATAACCTTCCTTGAGGGTTACAAAAGCTATGATGGTATCGCCCTTTATGGTATCGGGCTTGCCAAACACTGCTGCCTCAGCTATTTCCCTCATAGATACCAGGCCATCCTCGATTTCTATTGTACCTATTCTGTGGCCAGAGACCTTCAATACCTCATCGCTTCTGCCCAGGAGCCAGTAATAATCGTCCTCGTCCTTTATAGCATAATCACCCATTAGGTATTTTCCGGGGAATTTGGAGAAATAAACTTCTTGGTATCTTTTGTCGTCGTTGTTTACCGTGAGCATTAGCCCGGGCCATGGCCTGTCTATTACAATATACCCCTTTTCTCCACTCTTTGCAGGTTTCCCATCCTCTCTCAGTATCTCCGGGAAAATGCCCGGCATGGGGAATGTGGCTGACCCTGGCTTTAAATCCGGCATTCCCAGTTTCATGGATGGTGCTATTGTGAATCCTCCTGTCTCGGTTTGCCAGTATGTGTCTATGATCGGGCATCTGCTCTTTCCTATTTCCTCGTAGAACCAGTGCCATGCAGCAGGGTTTATGGGCTCTCCCACGGTGCCGAGCACCTTTAGTGATGAAAGGTCATGCATCAATGGATATTTATCACCATATTTCATTAAAAGCCTGATTGCCGTGGGGGATGTATATAGCATATTCACACCGTAACGTTCAACAATATCCCACATCCTATCTGGCTTCGGGAAATCTATTGCCCCCTCATACATTATGGATGTTACACCTAAAAGCAGCGGTGCAAATACTATATAGCTATGTCCGGTTATCCAGCCTATATCTGCTGCACACCACCATCTATCCTCCTCCCCGGGATTGAATGCCCACTTCATGGTATTTGCTATCCATACAGGGTATCCACCATTGCCATGTACTATTCCCTTGGGTCTTCCTGTAGTTCCGGATGTGTATAATATGAAGAGCGGGTCATTTGAATCAAGTTCAGCCGGCTTGACGTATGAATCCTCTATTATATCATCATAATAGTAGTCACGCCCGGATTCCATTTTAATACTCTCCTTTGTATTTTTTACAACTATAACATTATCGACGCCCCTGCTGAGGTCTATTGCCGCATCAACTATTTTCTTCAGGTGTACCATTTTTCCTTTCCTGAAGCCGCCGTCCGCAGTAATGATGGTTCTAGATCCTGAATCATCTATCCTCTGTGCCAGTGCTTCCTCACCGAATCCGGAGAATACAACGTTGAATACCGCCCCGATTCTGGTACATGCGAGCATAGCTATAGGTGCTTCCAGAATCATTGGAAGATATATGGTTACTCCCTCACCCTTCTTTACACCAAGATTGAGAAGTGCCTTCGCCAGAGCATTTACCCGTCTGTAAAGCCCGAAATATGTGATCACTTTCTCTTCTCCGGTTTCCGGTATCCAGATAAAGGCAACCTTGTTCCTCTTCTCATTGTTGATATACCTATCCAGGCAGTTATATGACATATTTGTTTTGCCATTCACAAACCATTTGTAAAAAGGTTTTCCGGATTCGTCCAGAACCTGACCGAATGGTGCAAACCAGTCTATTAATTTTGCTTTTTCTTTCCAGAAACTTTCAGACTCTTTGAATGATTTTTCATATTCCTCAAAATATTTTGTCATATGTATTCTGTATTTCTCATCTACAGGAAGCGTGTCTTTCATAATAATTGAGAACAAGATATTATTTAAATTTTTATTCGCTGGAATTAATTGAAAATCACAATGATTGAAAATTCCACAGTATATAAGAAATTAAAAATTGATTTTTATAGCACAAGATACATATAACCTTCCTGTTTTCTTTTTATAATTTCTTTCAAACTTGCAGGTACATAAACTACGCCAGGCGCAAGTTCATCTTTTTCTATGTTTCTGCCAATCATTGAAGTACCGCAGGCAACAACCTGCACCTTTTTATTTTCAAGCATGGGTTTAATTCTGTTTCTTTCCACAACTGCAGCTATTCCACCATTAAGATACACAACTTCTACGAGCTCAGTTTCCTCCATTTCTGAAAGATGCTCTGCCGCAGTAATTGACATCGCTATTTTTTCCTCTGAGTCTACTGTAAGTATTATTTTCATAATATATATAGACTGATTCTTTATTTAAATGTTGTTAAATCGAAATGTTCGGTTCATTTTCTAATGATTAAATCACTGAATAATAGTATTTCATATTTGAAGCTCGTTAAACTATGAAATGGATAATGTAGATGCAAAAATTTCATTGCTTTTATGACGGATATTATTTTTAATTACAATAAAAATTTATGGTACTTCCATGGAAAACAATAACATAAAATTATTTTAGTTTTTTAACAAGCTCGGGCACTACAGTAAACAGATCCCCGACAATACCATAATCGCACTCTTCAAATATGGGTGCGCTCTTATCCTTGTTTATTGCTATTATTGTTTTAGACCCACGTATTCCTGCTATATGCTGTATTTGCCCTGATATTCCCAATGCTATGTAAAAATCTGGCCTTACTTTTTTGCCGGAAAGCCCCACCTGTTTATCCTCACTGAGCCATTTATAGTCCAGGCAAACCGGTCTTGAACCTGCTATTTCAGCGTGGAGTTCATCAACCAATGGCTGTATCTTTTTGATATTTTCCTCGCTACCAAGGCCTCTTCCTATGGAAACAATAACTTTGGCATTTCTTATATCTGTTCCAGCTGTGTTCTTGCCTTTCACATTGATTATTTTATAATTGCTTTTATCGAGGTTTATATTTTCAATCTCTGATCTCTTGTCTGTTTTTTCAGCCTCGCATATGCTAGCCGATACAGTAAACATTTGAAAATCGCTTTCCTCCTCTACAACTGTTTTACCACCGTGGAAGAATCTCTTTGTTACTGTTTTACCACCATGCTCAAATGAGAATATTTCCGGCATGCATTTCATTTTCAGTTTGTATGATAGTATGCCTGCCAGCTCCCTGCCGGTATTTGTGGAAGAAATGAATACAAAATCATATTTGTTTTTTGTTATGTGATCTGCAAGGAATTTGCTGAGGTTATCAACAAATCCGTCCTTGTAGAAATATACTTTCTGAGCCCCGTATTCAGGCAATTCCTTATCTTCAGTCGATATAACATCTATATCCATCTTTCCACGGAGATATGTTATGATTTCTCTGGCGTTTTTAGGTTCGTCTGAAAATACCAATGCTTTCATTTGACCACCTTTAAGATTTTTGCAACCTCATCTATTCCCTTTCCATCCTCATATATAATCTTCTTTCTCTGACTTTCCGGTGCCTTATCCGATAGTATTCTGGAATCATCCCTGTAATCGGGTTTTCCCTCAACTATGTTAATAGGTTTCTTTCCTGCTGCCATTATCTGCATTACCTTGGGAAGCCTTGCCTCATTTATTTCCTGAGCTACAGAAACTATTGCCGGTAGTTTAGTTTCTACGGTGATATCTTCATTTTCTGATTCCACTGTAACGTTTGCTATTTTATCCTTTATTTCGATGTTAATGGCATTGGTTACAACATCCAATCCCAATTCAGATGACAGTATACCAGCCAGGAGTCCTGAGTAGGAATCTGAGGACTGGTCACCCAGTATAATAATATCGAATTTAGATTTTTTCAGCTCTTCTGCCAGAACAGAAGCAGTAACAGTGGGATCGGATTTCTGATATCCTTTTATGACTGTACCATCATCAACACCCATGGCATATGCCTCTTTCATGGTAGATGTTGACCGTTCCGTTCCGAATATAAAAGC
Source organism: Thermoplasmata archaeon (assembly GCA_021797025.1). The sequence goes on along the minus strand of JAKAAK010000137.1, from coordinate 3,007 downwards.
TGTCACCTTACCTGTGTATTTTTCCTTTAACTGCACAGCGGCTTCAACTGCGTTTTTACTCAAAATATCCATTTTTAACGGTAGATCATCCAGTATCGGCTCATTGTTGTCATTTAACTTTATCTGATCCATATCTACTGTCTGTTTAACTAGGACTGCTATATCCATAGCAGTTTATATTAAAACCATATTTAATATTTTCAATAAAGGAAATAACACTCCTACAATATGAAAAATTCTTTTCTGGTAATTAGTAAGGGACTTATTTTTCTAATGTTTCTATGAATTCCCCTGACCTTCTTTCGATTATTTTAGTTATTTCATCTATATCCTCTTCCGTCAGCATAAAATTTTTGTTTATTGTTTTGTTTTTGTCAATTACTCCCATGGTAAAACTTCCGAAGATATAACCCTTTAAAAAGGCAACAAATTCATTCTCATCTTTGAAATTCCATAGTTTGTATGCTTCCTTGCTAGTATCCTTCAATTCATCAATAAAATTTTCAAGGTCTCCCCTTTCCTGGGATTTAAGCGTCATATATATTATAATATAATATAGAATAAATATTTTATGTGTTTTCAATAGAAAATTAAAGGTCACATTTTCCAGTCGGACATGCAGGGTCAAACGTGGCACCTAATTTTAGGAGTTTATCGGGCATTTTCATGGTAAGGTCAATTTTTTTTTCCTCATCACTCTTCTTCTGACCTGTACCTGCATAGAGTACCTGCTGGCTCTTGCTTCTGTCCCTGTATACTGTTATTCCCTTACAGTGAAGCTCCTTTGCAAGGCGGTATGATTTTGCTATATCATCTGGTGTTGCCTCGAATGGCAGGTTTATGGTTTTTGAAACGCCTGAATCACAGTATTTCTGGAATGTTGCCTGCATGAGTACGTGCCAGTCCGGATCGATTTCCTGGGCTGTTACGAAGAGTTTTTTTATGTCGTCAGGCAGATCAAGATTTCCCAGCTTTCCGGTTTCTGCTATCTTTTCCATGATCACCTGCGAGAACAGGTTTCTGGATTTCAGTGCATCTTCCAGCAGGGGGTTTACCTCAAGGAGTTCCTGTCCATTCAGCACATGCCTCACAAATGCCAGTGCAAACAGTGGCTCTATTGAGGAAGAGCATCCAGCAATTATGGATATGGTTCCCGTCGGGGCTATTGTTGTTGTTGTGGAATTCCTCATCTTTATTCCTTTTTCTTCATATTCTGATCCATACCAGCCCGGGAACACTCCTCTTTCCCCTGCAAGTTTCTGGGATTCAAGGTGTGATTCATCATTAAGTGTTTTCATCACCTTTTCTCCGAATTCCAGGGCCTCGTTACTGTTATACGGTATGCCCAGCATTATGAGTGCATCTGCGAATCCCATTATACCGAGCCCTATTTTTCTTGTTCTTCTTGTCATGTTCTTTATGGACTCAACCGGGAATTTATTTGCATCAACAACGTTTTCCAGGAATCTGGTTGCAACATCTATTGTATCCCTGTATCTGTCATAGTTGAATTTCCCATTCTCGACAAACTTTGCCAGATTTATTGAACCAAGATTACATGATTCGTAAGGCAAAAGCGGCTGCTCTCCACACGGGTTAGTTGATGCGATATATCCTATATTCTTTACTGGATTCTTCTTATTGATTTCGTCAAGAAATATCATTCCTGGATCACCAGTTGTCCATGCATGATTGACGATAGAGTTCCACAGGGTTGATGCCTTTATTCTGTTCATTACCTTTCCATCCCTCGGATTTATCAGGTCAATGTTATCATCATTATCCAGTTTCTCGAAAAATTCATCATCTACACCAACTGATATGTTGAAGTTGCTCAGTATCTTGTTCTCGGAATCCTTGCTAGTTATAAAATCCATTATATTAGGATGGTTATAGTTGAGAATTCCCATATTGGCTCCCCTTCTCTTTCCACCCTGCTTTATTACATCGGTTGTAACATCGAATATTCTCATGAATGATACTGGTCCTGATGCAACGCCCTTGGTAGATGCTACTATATCATCGCTTGCACGGAGCCTGGTAAACGAGAACCCAGTTCCTCCACCGGACTTGTGTATTTCCGCAGTTGCCTTGAGTGTGTCAAATATAGAATCTATGCTGTCATCCACGGGAAGTACAAAGCATGCACTGAGCTGCCCCAGTGGACCGCCAGCATTCATCAGGGTAGGCGAATTAGGCACATATTCAAGATTTGTCATCATGGTTTCAAATCTATCAATCCAGTAGTTTACCATTGTTTTTTTGGTCTGAATAAAATCCAGGAATTCCTCATATGTGCCATCCAGGCTCTTCTCCTGCTTGAGTTCGCTGAACGCCCTTCTGAGCTCCTCATCCTGGGTTTTTGTTATGCCGGTATAAACTGTTCCCTTTTCCGGAACCTTCCCAGTTTTTCTATATGTTATATAATCATAAAGTCCCTGTATAATGCCCAGATGCACTGCTACTCTATGGAACATCTGTTTAGGGGTTTCTATTATTTTTCCCTCTGAATCCTTGAAGAGGTATCTTGCTTCAAGCACCTTGACTGCATTTACACTCAGTTTCAAATCATCCTTTACACCGAGAAATTCTTTCTCCTGCCTGACAGTATTTCTCTTTTCCCTGTAAAGTATGTATGCTTTTGCAACAGATATGTATGAAACTCCGTTGATTTTATGTGTCATGAGCACATTTTCGACAGTATCCTGTATAACCTCAACGGTGGGTTCCTTGCCCGTTTTTTCAAGGTCTTTTGTAACGTAATCGGCCAGCTTGTTAGCCTCTCCCATGGAGCCAGTTTTCACAGAAAGCATTGCCTTGAATATTGCCATTGCTATCTTTTTCTTATCGAACGGAACGCTGGAGCCGTCTCTTTTTATAACCTTATCTAAAACATTTATCATTTCGCATCACGAGTGTATACTAAAAATACATAGAAGAATTTAATACTTTTTCATACCTGATATTTTACCATGATAAAAGAATACTTAATCGAGTTAGAATAAAT
>JAKAAK010000136.1 GCA_021797025.1 Thermoplasmata archaeon | reverse complement strand
CATATTCTATTTCAGTGAAAATTTTGAAATTGATTTTATAATAACTAGAAATAATATCACTGTTTTAACAAGAGGTTTATATTTACACATAATATTGTACACAACCTTTCCCAAAACCTTCCTTTTATTCTAGAGAAGTATAATTCAACATTTCATCTTATGCTGTAATTATTATTAACTCTAATAATCCTTCATTGAATCTTTTAGTAACGTTCTGACTGCAGCTGCCTGAATGAAATTCCCCCAATTTCCTTAGCTTTGCCAAATATAATATTCCTATCCCTGGAATCTTATAAGGCCTTCCGCTTTTACTGTAATTATTGTCTTCCTAGGGTTACGTCCATCAGTTGAATGCACTGTAATCAAGAAAATTATTCATGGCAAGTATATATTTTTCTAAGTAACCATTCCTGTAATTGTAATATTGATATATTCTTATATTTCTATCTGATCTAAAACTGATTGGTTTAGTGTCAGAAAAAAACGATCAATTCCCCCGATTTAACTATATAGGGATTTACAATGAATCAAAATTTATTATAAAATGAATTATCCAACTTATTCCTATGCAAAACCTATACTTAACATTTCTTTAAAATATAACAATATTTAGATAATCGAACGGTAATAAGTTGTTAACATTACAACATGATGTATTATTAATTTTTATAGATATATGCATTTAATTTGGTATGGACTCGGAATTGGATAAGCCATTATTGGTGGAAAGACGTAGAAATATACTACTTCTAAAGATTAACCGGGAGAACAGGCTGAATGCTCTAAACACTGGTTTATATGAAGCAATATACACAAAACTCGTGGAAGCTAATGATAATCCAGAAATAAATGCAATAGTTATAACAGGTGGAAGCAGATCATTCTGTGCAGGCGCGGATGTAAGTGAATTTGCAACGTTCAACAAATGGCAGGAATTTTATCGTTTTGAACTGAAAGCAAAGGCAGTGTACGATTTCATTGAGAACATGGAAAAAATAGTAATAGCTGCAGTTGATGGCTATGTACTTGGTGGTGGTCTGGAACTTGCACTTTCAACAGATATAGTAATCTCAAGTGAGGATGCCATTTTTGGCTTTCCTGAAGTTCACCTTGGCATGATTCCTGGTACAGGTGGTTCTCAAAAGTTGCCCCGAATAGCTGGTAAGTACAATGCAAAATATTACATGATGACAGGAAAATTTTTTGACGCAGAACGTGCCTTTGATCTTGGAATAGTTTCAGAAATAGTTCAGCGCAATAAATTGATACCACGAACGCTAGACTTACTTGGTGAAATTTTTAAAAATCCTGCCCAGGCCAGCTTTAATATTAAAAGGGCTATAAATACGGGTATGGATATGCCTGTCTCGGCCGCTCTCAAATTTGAGCAGGAGATAAATAATAGCATCTTTGAGTCCAGAGAGATACAGGAAAAGATAGGTAAATTTAAAAAGAAGGAGGTTAAAAGATGAATAGCAAAAAGGTAGAGAATATGGAAATTCGGCCGATTGATAAACTCCATGATTTCCAGATCGGGCCGCATGTGATTGCAGGAAATGGGGCACTAAAAAGTCTGGAAAAAATTATGGTGGATTTCAACTTTAAACGACCGATAATAATTACAGACAGCAACATAGCCAGAACTGGTTTAATTGAATTGATCCTCAATTATCTTCCAGCATCTGAAATATATTCTTCCATAGAACCTGATCCTGACGTGGATAGTATACTTAAAGTACGGGATAAACTCATTCAGTATCGCCCGGATTGTGTTATAGCGATTGGTGGCGGCAGCTCCATAGATTCTGCAAAACTTGGATCACTTTTAGCAATGAATAATGTGGATTTACTTCAGCTGGCCGATAACTGGACTCTTGCAGGAAATCCCGGGATTTTCTTAATTAATATCCCAACAACTGTTGGTAGTGGGTCAGAAATGACAAGAGGTGCTGTTTTCAAGGACCTGAAGAGGGGAGTTAAGAGGGTAATTGTATCTGACTTGCTCTTCGCAAGGTTTGTAATTCTTGATCCATCAATGGTAAAAAATCTGCCAGAAGCTGTAATCGTATCCACTGGCATGGATGCATTTACCCAGGCTATAGAAGGAGTCATGTCCAGAAATTCCAGTGAGTTTACTGATGCACTGAATTTACATGCACTTGCCATAATAAGAAAAGAGCTTCCGGAAGCTGTTAAGATGAATCATAATTTCAGTGCCCTGGAAAAGTTACAGGGTTCGGCTGCCATGGTAGGTGCTGCAATGGCATTTTCCGGTGTAGGCGCTGCACACGCGCTGGCAAATACATTGGGGGGACATTATAGAATACCGCACGGTGTTGCCTGTTCTATAGTACTGAAACCCGTTGTAAAATACAATCTTGGATTCATTCCAGATAGCAAACTGATGGACATCGCAGCAGCACTTGGGATAATTTCAGAGGATAATCGCGATTACCTTATAAACGAAATTTATGAAAATGTTGCAACGTTCGTAGAATCAACAGGATTTTCGAAAAGACTGAGGGAATTCGGTATGCCAGAGGTTGATATAGAAGGAATCGCCAGTGAAGCAATGCAACATTCTGATATGGAAAGCAATCCGGTGTCCCCTGACAAAGAGGATATTGCCAAAATTCTAAGGGAGGTGTACTGATAATGAATGAAAATGCTGTAATTTCGAAACTGGATAATATAAATATACCTAGTTTTTACTGGGCTATTGTTATACTTGCCACGCTGGGCGGATTTCTCTTTGGATATGATACATCAAATATAGGTTCAACAATGACTTTCATGCCCTTCTATAGCGCCATTGAATCGAATTCATTTGTTTACGGTTATCTGGTAGCAGGTGCCTCTCTCGGGGCGGCAGTTGGCGCTCTTATTGCAGCTGGGACAACCGAACGTGTAGGCAGGAAGGGACTGTTGATCGCAGATGCAGCAATATATGCAATAGGGGCTATAGGTTCTGCTTTATCCTATAACGTCGCTGAAATCCTTATATTCCGAACATTCATTGGAATTGCCGTTGGTGCCGATACAGCTATAGCCACAACATACGTTGCTGAATTTGCCCCGAAGAAAAAGAGGGCACATATGACCGTCTTACAGCAATGGATGGTTACCGTTGGAATTCTCGGGGCATATATGGTTGGAATGGCTGTATATTTTATAGCACCTTCAATGGCATTCAGCGTTGGCTGGAGAATCCTGCTGGGAGTTGCCGCAATTCCTGCACTGATAGGTTTATTCTTCAGGTTCAGGATGCCAGAATCACCCAGATGGCTTATATACCATGAAAAATTTGATAGGGCTTTAGCATCGCTGAAGAAATTAAATATACAGGCAACAAAGGATGAGGTTATGAAGGCCAGGGACTATCTGCTGAACCTGGAGAAAACTATGTCTGGCGAATTCACCAAGAATGGGATAAACCGTGCACTTCTAATAGCGGGACTCTTTGCCGTATTTACGGAAATAACAGGTATAAACATACCATTTTACTATGGCCCTGTAATAATAAGCAGCCTGCACCTGTTTCCTTCGGTGACAAATCCTGCTCTTTCAATGGCGTACTCAATAAGTGCCTCAGCAATTCTTGGTGCAATTAATGTGGCGGCTACATACATTGGATTCAAGCTCCTTGACACAACCGGAAGGAGGACTCTGGCATTGTATGGATTTGCAGGCATGACAGTATTCGGTTTACTGGGAATGACACTTGCACTGATGCATATCCTTATAGGAATCCTGATAGGGTTCGCGGGTTTCATAATATTCTTTGCCTTCGGTGTTGGAGCCAATGTATGGGTCATACAGTCAGAGTACTTTCCTATCAAAAACAAGGGATTTTTTGTATCCATAATTGCAGCTATAGACTGGATCGCAAACTTTGTCATAGTTGAAGTTTTTCCGACCATGGATAAGGCCATCGGCATAGGATTTTCAATGGGTGTATTCGCTATTCTTTCCCTTATAGGCTTTATTATATTCTTTATAATAATGCCGGTTAGTAAGGGAAGGTCACTGGAGGAAATGGCAGTACTGCTTTCTAAAACAAAGTTATCTGATATGAGACATACTGGAAATAAATCCCTTGCAGTATCAGAGGGAACCGAAAGTAATGAAGCCGGCAATGAATTAGATTAATAATTTTTTTATATAATATTTTTGGAGATGATATGATTGGAGAAAGACATTAATATACTGAGTAAAATGTTAATAAATGGGCAATGGCTGGACGCAGCTGAAACATTTGATGACCGTGAACCTGCAACAGGAAACCTTCTATCAAAGGAAAGCTCGGGCACAAAGGCTGATATTGATATGGCAGTTGAATCTGCAAGGGATTCATTTAACCGGACTACCTGGAAAACCAACAATAATTTTAGAATACGAACATTGTATAAAATAAGCGAATTAATCAGGAATAACAGGGAAGATCTTGCCATGATTGAGGCGAGAGATGTAGGTAAATTTCTCGATGATGCCAGGGCGGAGGTCAACCTTTCCGCTGATCTATTTGAGTATTATGCAGGGTCTATAGATAAATTCCTTGGCGAAACCTACACTCCTGAAGAAAACAAAATAGCATTGACCATTAGAGAACCTGTGGGCGTTGTTGGTGCCATAGTGCCATGGAATTATCCGCTACCACTGGCAACACTTAAAGTTGCGCCGGCACTTGCCATGGGCAACAGTGTTGTACTCAAGCCACCGGAAGATGCCCCACTTAGCAGTCTATACCTTTCAAGGCTTATTGCCATGGCTGGCGTGCCTGATGGTATAATTAATACAGTTCCGGGCTTTGGAAGTACAGCCGGTGATGCCTTGATACATAATAGGGATGTAAATCTCATAGCATTCACCGGTTCAACTTATGTTGGCAGGAAAATTATCGAGGCATCAGCTGACAGAATAGGTCGTGTAGAACTTGAACTGGGCGGGAAGTCCCCACAGGTTATATTTTCTGATGCTGATATAAGAAAAGCAGTAGAGGGGGTAAAACTTGGAATGCTAAAGAATGCAGGCCAGGATTGCTGTGCTGGTTCCCGCATTCTTGTTCAGGAGGATATTTATGATAGATTTATGAAAATAATGAGAAAAGAAATAGAGAACCAGAAAGTGGGCAATCCCCTGGTTTCAGGGACAACTGTGGGTCCGGTTATTTCAAAAAAACAGCTTGACCGCATAGACAGTTATGTGGAACTTGCCAGGAAAGACGGTGCAAATATGACCGGTGGAGGAATCATTCAGGAGGGCAAAGCCGATGGAGCAACATTTTATAGGCCGGCACTGATAGAAAATATAGATGAGGATTCCAGGCCATACCAGGAGGAGATATTCGGGCCGGTTGGAATAGTAGAAAAATTCAAGACACTGGAAGACGCCGTAAAGAAAGCTAACAACACTGAATATGGGCTCGCATCGGCCATATGGACATCTAATATATCCACTGCGTTCCATGCTGCAAGATCAATGCAGGCGGGCATGGTATGGATTAATGAGTATTATGCCCATGTGATGGGATTTCCATTCGGTGGTTATAAGGGAAGCGGTATAGGCAAAGATTATTCAATTCATGCACTGGAAGCATACAGCCAGCTGAAAGAAGTAACATTTAGGGCAGAGCGATTCTATCATGGATGAACTGGAAATATACAAGAATGCCCTTAATCTAATGCAGGAATATTTCACTAATATAGATCATTATCTGATTGATGGCACGTTTCCGGTTTACACCGGGGATAATGGAAACTGGATTCTGTCACATGGAAATAGCTGGATGGAGGGATTTTACCCGGGAATTTTGCTCAATCTGTATTCTTACTTTACAGATAATAAAATGCTTAAAATGGCAAACAGGTCCCTATCAACCCTGATGAAAATGCCGGTTCCATTAACACATGATATTGGATTCAGGGTATATTATTCTGCTGCAAGGGCCTATGAAATAACCGGGAACGCAAGGCTAAAATTATTTTCAATTTCCCAGGCATACAGGCTCATGGGTACCTTTAATTATAACATATGTGCAATTCCGATTGGTACTGATTCTACAGCCTATTTTAATCTTAAATTTGAGGATACAGACCCTGAAACAGAATTTATAATAGATACAATGACAGGCTCTATTCCCCTGCTGCTGTGGGCATGGAAGGCAACATTAGATAAACGATTTTTCTTTTGTGCATATTCCCATTCAATGAAAGTACGGGACATTCTTATAAAAGACAACTATAGTTCGTGGCAGGCAGCAAACCTCGTTAAGGAAACCGGCAGCTTTAACCGGCACACGCATCAGGGAAAATCGGATAACAGCACATGGGCAAGGGGACAGGCCTGGGGTATTTATGGTTTTATCAAAATGTTTCAGGAAACCGGCATTAGCATATTCAGGGACATAGCAGGAAGGATGGCAGTTTATTATATAAAACATATGCCTGAGAACGGCATAGCAATTTACGATTTTGATACAACCAGTCAGGAAAGTATTGATACATCAGCCGGAGCAATTGCAGCATGTGGCTTTCTGGATATCTATAAAAGTACAGGGGATAGAATATTTTTGGATTCGGCCAGGAAAATAATCAAATCTTCAGTTTCTATGGAAGGCTTTCGTGGTGGGCTTATGCATTCGAGATATAGAAATGACACCGGAACCGATTCGGAAATTATATTTGGTGATTATTTTCTATCGGAAGCATTAATAAAAATATTAGGAGTGTTGAATTAATATGGATAACAGAATTTTACTGGGAATAAGAGTTTTGGATTTAACATATGCATTTAGCGGACCGTTAACGGGAAGATTGCTGGGCGAATTAGGGGCAGAGGTTATAAAAATAGAACCACCCTGGGGGTCTGCAAGAAATTTTCTCCCGGTTATAGATGGCATTTCCATGAATTTTACGCAGATAAATGCCAACAAGAAATTTGTGACGCTTAACCTGAAATCTGAGGAGGGAAAGAATATTTTCCTTGAACTTGTGAAGAAAAGTGATGTGGTTGTGGAAAATTATTCCGCAGGAACCATGGAAAGGCTCGGGTTAGGTTATGACATTCTCAGGTCATATAATAAGGATATTATATACTCAAGTAGTTCCGGATTCGGGCAGAAAGGAATTTACAGTGACAGGCCTGCATATGATTACATCATCCAGGCAATGACCGGTTTCTACTGGGTAACAGGAACACCGGATCAGCCAATGAAGACAGGAATTGCAATTATAGATGCACTCACAGGGGTCTTTGCGACAATACCCATACTGGCTGCCCTTTACAGGAAAAAGGATACAGGAACCGGTGCAAGAATAGACACGGCTATGTATGATGTTGCTACCTATTCCATGATAGAAACGATGGCAGGCGTACTTTCCGGTGGAAAGGATTCTCCATTCAACCATAGAATGGGAAATAATCATCCCATAAGCGCCCCCTACGCCCTGTATAACGCTATGGACGGATATGTTTTTATAGCAACCTCCAACGACAGGCAATTTTCAAATCTATGCCAGGCTATGGATAAAATGAACCTTGCAAATGATCCTGAAATGGCATCCAATGAGCTCCGCGTAAAAAACATGGAAAGGCTTAACAGGGAAATTCAAGACTGGATTTCCGGTTTAGATTCAGAGCGGGCGGTAAATTTACTTCTAAAATACGATGTACCTGCAGCCTTCCTGAGATCCCCTGCCGATGCTATTAACGATGAGATTGTAAGGGAAAGGAGAATAATAAAGGATATTGATCACCCATCTCTGGGAATTATACCGATGCTTAACAGTGCTATCCATATAAATGGAATTGACACCGGAGTAACAAGACCCGGTATGCCTGTCGGATATGATAACGATTCAGTATATGGAAACCTTCTTGGGTACAGTAGCTCTAAAATAAAGACTTTAAAAGAGAAGGGGATTTTATAAAGGATGTAATTTAAGCGCGATTAATATATAAATTCTTTTTGTTTTATATTATCTCTCCCTGTTGCTTTCCATATAATTTTCAACTATTTTTTCCAGCGCATGTCTTACAGTGCGGGAAAAGCTTGATTTGTCCACACCCAGTAGATTGCTTACATAATCTGCGCTCGATCCCCGTGGTGTCTGGAAATATTTGGACCTGTAGGCAGTTAATATTACATCGCGTTCATAATCGGTTAACGTCCTAACTCTATATATCTTATCTGGAATATCCTCCACTCTAATTTTTATTACAGCATTAGATAACAACTGATCAAGTTCCTGTTTTATAGATAAAATTTCAGATTCATGGATTAAAAAACTCCATTTCTCAAGTCCATCAGTAACGTGCAACGATCGGGAAAATGTAGAATGGTTAACCAGAATAGATGAAACACTACCATTAAACATTACAGCAGCTTCATAATGTGCTATAAACTTTGGCGAGGTTGGGAATCTCTTTATATTGATTTTCATAAGATTAACTATGGCTTTGTGTTTCTGTACGTCCAGGATAAAAGTCTTAAAATCCTCGAAGGAGTCACCGCTAACCTCCCAGATTTCATTCAAATGGCCTGTAGAAAATGCCGGA
>JAKAAK010000135.1 GCA_021797025.1 Thermoplasmata archaeon | reverse complement strand
ATTCTTTAACAGAGCATTGTATATATTCATTAGATAAGATGTAGGATGCTGTAAATCTGCATCCATATTAATTATATATTTGCCATCGGCAATTTTTATTCCCTGGTATCTAGCTATTAATGGAGACATTTTGCACCCATTAAATATATATTTTGAAAGCGGATTTTTATTACAGTAGTTTATTATAAACTCTCTCGTACCATCTTTACTGTTATCATCAACAAATAATAACTGGTATTTTATTTTTTGTTTGCTTAAAATTGAATCAATACTGGAACAGAGCAACGGTAAATTTTCTATTTCATTCAAAGTTGCAAGAACAATAGTTAAATCGATATTTTGATTTTCCATTTTTGTAGTAATTAAAAATCAGGATATAAAACTTATTAATTAAACAGCCCTGAATTACAAATAATTTTATAACTATTTTCCACAGCTGTTGTTATTCCCCCTATAGGAGATTGTTTATCCGTAAGGGTTCGGTGATTTGAAGTTCTTATAAAGCAATGATATCAGTGGAAAATTAGATTTTTAATTATAATATTACAATAATATGATAGAAGTCCCTGTAAAAGAATCTAATAAGGATACTTTGGCAGAGAAACTTAAGAAGGAGTTGAAAGATTATAAAAATATTATTGACGGACTGGATAATAAGAACAGTAAATTGCAAAATAACAATAATGAAATTAAGAAATATCTTGAAAAGATGACACAGAATTTAATGAATATAAGGTAAGGAATCTTGAAAATGCCGGTATTAAAAAGTGAATAACATATCAATATAAGGTAGAGGTAAAGGAGGACCGACCAGATAAAATTAACGAAAGCCTAGCGTTTTGTAAATAGCCAGCCAAAGCATCAAAACGATGATGATTAAGCTTTGTAATAAACCGCTCAGTAGAATCTATAAACAATAGGTAAGAGATGGCAATAAGGCCAGTGGTTACATACAGGAAGGCACTGAGGTGGTTCAAGGTCACAGAAGGGTGTGGATTATTTACAAGTATATAGAGTGAAATTAAATCCTACAGGAAGAAAGGGAAACTTAAATGTATATTAAATATGGTTAACTTAAACAGCTGAACTCCTACTATTGAAACGATACAGTTAGTCTTTCTGATACTATTATTACACATCAATATTTTATATTACAGTTCGATTACCATTTGTGGTAACATATATTACTGTAGACTCAACTAGAACTGGTGTTGGGAAATATGCAAAGGATCTATATATGTTGCTCGCTCCGGAAAGCAAAATAGTACAATTCATATTCAATGCTAGGTTTCTGGATAACTTCTATAAACAACCCTACAGGGGATTTAATAGCACAATTCTTAACTACATGTTTTCGGAGTCAGCATTTAAGTCAGGTATAGATTTCATAAATAATAATTCGGATATTATACATATAACATCCCAGACCATGAAACCTATATTCAATAGTAAGAAAATGGTAGTTACCATACATGATATAATACCATTTAACAAAAGCCTCGCTTATAGCCAAATTATTGAAAAGCTTAAAGATGCATATATGAGAGGCTATGTTAGAAAATATCTTACCTATGATAATATTATCACAGTATCTAACTATGTTAAAACTCAGATAGTTACACAATTTAATATAAATGAGAATAAGATATCTGCAATATCGCCGTATATACCGGATAATTTTTTCACGATACATAATAAAGAATTTTTAAGAAACGAATTGGGGCTACCTGAGAATAAAAAATTGATATTATCTGTATCTTCTGACGCGCCGAGAAAAAACCTTGCAACGGTGAAAAGTGTAATGGAAAAACTGGACGATTCATACCAGCTGGTCAGGGTTGGCAGCCAGGTTGGAAATAGCATTACTTTCAGCAATGTCGATGACGAAAAAATTAATAAAATTTATAATGCATGTGATTTATTATTATTCCCGACACTGGAGGAGGGGTTTGGATACCCTGTGGTTGAGGCTTTTAAAACGGGGTTGCCTGTCCTATCGTCCGATATAGATATTATTAAAGAGGTGTCTGATGGTGCTGCATTGCTTGTAAATCCAATGGATCTTCGTGAAGTAACAGAGGGTGTATACAGTATACTGGAAAAAAGAAATTACTATATCACAAGAGGCTATGAAAGAGCTAAATGCTATTCTCCAGAGAATATAAAGAAAAAATTATTATCATATTATAAAATTATTGAATAAATGGAAGCTAATATTTATATGTAATTCCCTTATAACTTCTGATATGGAGAAAAATACAGAAAGAGACATTGCAATTATAATTCCCGTTTTTATTGTATTCTCAATTGCATCATCTCTACTGTCATATATGAGATACATTACTTTCCATTCCACCGTGTTTGATCTAGGCGTTTCATCAGATTTAATAAAAAACGCCCTTACTTCCCGTGTTGCATACAACAAATTAATTTATTTCCTTATTTACCCCCTTTACAGTTTATTTCCTTCACAGATAGGGCTTATGGTATTCCAAGATGTACTGGTAAGCGCCGGTGTTTTTCCTGTATACTTCATAGGAAGGAAACTTATACATAACCATAACTATGCACTAGTATTATCACTTATATGGCTGTTATATTTCCCACTTGCGGGCGTTGAATGGTTTGATTTCCATTTTATAGCACTATTTCCAACAATATTCCTTACCGGGTATTGTTTAATACTATACGATAAATTTAAGTCTTCATTATTCTTTATTTTACTGGCTATCACAACAGATTACCTGGCGGCGGTAATTGTTGTTTTTTACCTGATCACACTCGCAATAAAGCATGAAAAGGTTCCAAAGTATTATTATTCAATAATTACCATATTAATTTTAATTGCATTTATAGGAGTTAACCTTACAGAGCCATCATACACGCTGCAGTTTCTAAATATATCTGCAATACTAAAAAACCCTTCAATACTTACTGCTTCTTTATTCAGAAAAATTCTGTATTTTATTCTGGATACTCTACCAGTACTGTTTATTTCATTTTTTGTGCCTGAAATACTTCTTATACTTCCATATGCCGGGCTTGTATTTGCACATAACTATTACCCGTACTTCCAGCCAATACTCTATCAGTACCCTGCACTCATTGCTCCGGAAATATTCATTGGAGCTGCTGTGTTCATTGGAAAACATGAAAATGTGAATTTTCACCATATCAATATGAAAAAATTTATCACAATGGCATTTGCGGTAGCTATTATTACATGGTTTCTTTTCACACCCTATGGAAATCTTGCAACTGACAATAACCACGATATTGGAGTGGCAAATTATCTTGCCATGGGGAATTACGGGACTTATTCAAATATACACTACACAGAATATGACAAAGAACTTCAGAGTATGATAAACTCAATACCTGAAAGGTCCTCTGTCGCAATCCAGAACAATATGCCGCAACTTGTCCAGTTTTATAATTATACTTTGCCAGTTAACGGATATAACGGCACCCCACAATATATTATCGCTGATCCGTACTCAATCTGGTTTTATAATCTTGAAATTTCTTCAAATGCGATTACAGATACACTTCCCCTTGTAAATCATAAACTGAATTCAGGAGATTATGGAATATTAATGGAGGAATCAGGCATGGTTTTGCTGGAAAAGAATTATAAAGGCAATATTAAGGAATTTGTTCCCTACAAAGTCATTGCATCCAACATCACCAGTATAAACTTCATGCCACCTGGAGATTACAGGATAAACATAAATCACAATATAACTATAAGTTCTGAACAGAAAACATTCACTGCGAATAGTGAAAATGGTGTTGTAAACTTTACTCTGAATGAATATTTGACAGGAATAACAGTAACCACAGATCAGAGAACCACATTTACAATAATACAGATTTGTTGATAATATCTTTTTACCCATGTGAACCTTATATCAAAGATACAATGTATCAGATGTATAAATTAGTATTTTCGATAGAACTAGTTATATTCTTATTATCAGATGCTGAGATATCACTTTTCTTTTCGAACACCATTATATGTGCTGGAACATAACTATCTATTACAGTGTAATTGCTAATTATAGAACTGTTATTAACGATATTTTGCAGGGATTTGTTTCCTCCTATTTTAGCCCATAGAGAATTGTTCTGTATTACAATATATCTGAATTCGGGTAGTTTATTATAATATCCTGGAGACCAGGGAGTGGAATATGTGTTTATGTCATTGCTAAAATAAGGCATCAATGAGTTTTCCGTTAGTATATATGAATGCGAAGGAAGATTGTGGGAAACGTTGATGAGAAAAGAAGCAGCCCCATCCGGAGTTTCCTTAAATATGTCGTTCATTGTACTATGGTCTGTATGTTGTATAGCTGGAGGTGACAATAACCCGAATGGTATAGATATAACCAGTACCACAATTATAATTATGCTTACAACAATTATCCATGTATTGCCATTACGTATTTTTGCAGATGCTTTCTTTGCCCGTAACCTTATAGATTTATTATGACTATAAATATACTTTCCAAGTCTTATCAGGTTATATGCACCCATTATAGCTGATATATAAATAGCACCTAGCACCATTGCGGAATACTGGTATCCAAGCTGATAGTATGCACTATATGACGAAGGGACTGCGTATAACATATATGGTATAGATAGAATAAGTGACATTGGTGAAAATAAAGGCAGGTAAAGATTGGATTTTAATATGAGATTAATAAAGAATACTTTATCCCCATAATTGCTGGTGATAATTGACATGAATTCACCTGGTTTTTTGAACAGCAATAATACCAATCCAATAGGTGAACCTGCAGGAGTTCCTGATTCCCCTGTAGTGGGAAGAATAGAAATTGAAGAAATTCCTGCAAGATGAAGCTTTATAATTCCTGCAAGGATGAGATATCCATATAGCAATACCATAGATAATATGAAAAGAGAAAAATTAGCAATTTTCCTGGAATTTATATCGTGTAAAAACCATGTATTAATTTTCTTTCCCCTATATGTATGAAGAAATAGGAATTCGTACAATAAAAGTACAGCTACTATGTAAACAAAATTCGCATGAAGTGATAGTATAAATAATATGGAGATGATATGTAGAATTCTCTTCTCTGTCAGGAAGGCATAAAATGCTAGTAAAAAGAAGAATGGCAAAAATGCGAGATTGTGAAAAGAGAACGATACCAAACTCTCAGAAAATGGTGAAAATTCATAGGAAAACAAAAACCCTATTGATACAAGGAAAAGGATTTTTTCAGATTTTATATGGTCTTTTAACAGATTCGTGGAGATAAGGTATACAATATACCCTGCCAGGGCAATAAATATGTCCTCAAAAATCATCAGAGTAACAGGAGAAGGGAATAGGTAATAAAGTGGAACCTGTAGAAATTTGAACAGTGTGAAATGCTGGGATAATGCATTTTCACCCAGCAACGGCGTATAGAAGCTTCCAGTATGTATAAAACTATAAAGTTCCTGGGCATTTATACCAAGGTCATAGGCTGATGTTCCCAGTGAATAGTATTGAAGTATAGAGAATACTGAAAATGCTATAACAAAGGCGAGTACTACCAGTAACGCTATTATATTTTTTTTATTATTTGTGGCATAATGCATTATTTTTTGACTATAACTTGAAACCATTATTGAAGGTAATAGAATTTTTATAAATCAATATATCGATATAATTATTTTCTACATTGCCAACTTCTGGATGATATTAAAGCTACTGTAACATAACATGCACACATAAATTAGAGGGAATATACTGATATTCAAAAAATAATAGACTAACTTACTGAGAAAATAGAAGAATGAGAAATAATAAATAAAATTACTAAAAATATGGATGAATATGGAAAAATTAAAGATAAATTGGAGAAAGAGAACAGTAAACTAAAAACTGATCTTAAGAAACTTAAGAGGTGATTTGATGAATATTGGGCAAGTCATCCTGAGAATGTGTGGTGTAAAGTATAGCCAGCCATATAAGTATAAAAAGAAATAAAACCAGAGAATAATAAGGAAAACCCGACTGCTGTTATGGATCATAAGGGTACCCTCAGGAAAAACACCGGGGTATATTGACAGGCATGGCCCCCGACTCACATTATAAATAATGTCAGGAGCTGTTATAATATGGAAGAAGATCAATATATCATAATCCTCTGGAATGTATGTACAATATACTCAAAGAAATTCTTTCAAGGAAGCCTGACGACATTACAGAATCGGATTTAGAATCTCTTTATCGAGGTTCCCACCAGATAGATAGATTATATAAATCTAAAAAAATGCTAAAGCTTTGTAAACAACCAATTAAGGCGTAATACCTGGGATTTATTAAGATTTGTAATCAATAGATCCGTTGAACTTACTAACAATAAAGCGGGGAGAAAAATAAGGCGAGTAATTTCATCCCACAAGATATCTGGCAGTTCAAGGTCACAGAAAGGTGCAGAGTATTTTACAAGGGTACACAGTATAATGGAATCTTATAAGAATAAAGGGAAACTTAAAAGTATATTAAATACTGATCGGTTCAAACGGCTGAACTATTACATCATGTTTGTAGATTTATATTTTTCAAGGAATTAATTGTAATCTTATTATCAGATGCCGGAATGTCACTTTTCTTTTCAAAAATCATTATGTGTGCTGGAGCGTAACTATCTATTACAGTGTAATTGCTAATTATAGAACTATTATTAACAATACTTTGCAGGGATTGATTCCCCCCTATCTTAGCCCAGAAAGAATTGTTCTGTATAACAATGTATCGGAATTCTGAAAGGATATCATAATATCCCGGGGACCAGGGAGTAGAATATGCGTTTATGTCATTGCTAAAATAAGGCATCAATGAGTTTTCCGTTAGTATATATGAATTTTTAGGAAGATTATGTGAAACGTTGATTAGAAAAGAGGCAGCTCCGCCTGGATTTTGGTCAAATATGTCATTCATGGTACTATGCTCTGTTTGATGTATAGCTGGAGGAGATATAACCAGTACCACAATTATAATTATGCCCAGAACTCCAATCCCTTTATTGTTATTATGTATTTTTACATATACTTTCTTTGCCCGTAATCTTATAGATTTGTTATGGCTATAAATATATTTTCCAAGAGATATTAAATTATATGTACCGATTATTGCAGATATGTATATTGCCCCTACTACCATAGCAGAATATTGGTAACCAAGCTGGTAATACGCCGAGTATGAGGATGGCATAGCATACATAAGATATGGAAGCAGAAGGATTAATGATAAAGGAGAAAACAGCGGAAGGTAAATATTGGAACCAAATAAGAGATTAAGGTAAAATATTTTTCCAGCGAAATTTGTTCCAATAATCGATGCAAACTCTCCCGGATCGTGGAATAGCAATAATAACAATGCAACCGGTGAACTCACAGGTATGCCAGTTTCACCTGTTGTTGGAAATGCTGAAAATGATGATATTCCGGCAATATCAGATTTCATAAAGCCAGCAAATATAAGATATCCGTATAAGATTGCAATAAAGATAATAAAATAGGCAAAATTCTTTATTCCAGTTGGTTTGGATTTCGCTGATAGCCATGTACCGATTGTCTTTCCCCTTGATGTATGGAGAAATAAGAATTCATACAATAATAATATGGCAACCAGATAAATGAAATTGGCATGCAGGCTTATTATGAATGCCATGGAGACTATTTGAAGAATTCTCCTTTCCGTTAAAAAAGCATAAAATGCAAGCAAAAAGAAGAATGGGAGAAATGCCATCATATGAAATGAAAAAGACACCAGACTCTCGGTAAAAGGTGAAAATTCATAGGATAGTAAAAAACCAATTGATACAAGATAAAGCAATTTAACCGATTTTATATGGTCTTTTAATAATTCCATGGAAAGAAGATATACTATGTAACCTCCCATTGCAATGAATATGTCCTCGTAAATCATTAGAGATATTGGAGATGGAAAAAAATAGTAAATAGGTACCTGCGTAAACTTAAACATTGTGAAATGCTGTGCCAGTATGTTTTCATTTAACAAGGGCGTGTAAAATGTTCCTGTATGGAGAAATGCATAAACACTCTGTGCATTAATACCAAGATCATAGGCAGATGTTCCAAGTGAATAATATTGCAGGACAGAAAATATGGAGAATACTATGAAGAATGCAACGGCTATTGAAAAGGCAAGTAAATCCTTTTTGTGGTAACTGATATATTGAGATATTCTTTTATGGAGATTTGACAGCATTTAAATCTATAAGTAAATATTATTAATTAATATATTCTTTTACGGTTAAGAACTTACTTTAGCATACTTATACCGGTGAACTGCTTTATCTAGAATGGAAACACGCATTGCATAAAATCTCACCCAATACTTCAATAAATTTATTAAATACAGATTAATAACATCTAATGCCATTTGAAATTACGGCCGATCCGATAATTAAAGATGTAAAAATAGTAAATAGTAAAAAATTCGATGATAACAGGGGATTTTTTGAGGAAGTATACAGGGAGAAAATTTTAGAGGGCTTAAATATACATAATAAATTTGCACAGGTAAATCTATCGTTTTCAAAAAAAAATGTTTTCCG
>JAKAAK010000134.1 GCA_021797025.1 Thermoplasmata archaeon | reverse complement strand
GAATGCTGGCATGTCCGTGAGGCCTGGGGTTATCCAGAAGTGCAGAAGATGATGACCCAGTACAAGGGGAGAATAAAAATATGCCCTGTCTGCGGCTATGAGAATCCTGAAAACGCAAAGTATTGCATGGAGTGCGGGGCGAAGCTGGAATAAATAAAATAGAGGAGTGAAATAAATGACTGAAGATCATATAGTGAATGAAAATGACAAAGGAAAACAAATAGCTGTGCTAACTAACTTTTTAAAAGAGTTTATAAAGGAAGGCAAGACAAATAAGGAAAGCCCTAATATAAAGGTTCTGGGTCACCTTGTATGGAAGCTTAAAATTAAAAAATCTGCCGAGGATGAGGATAAGAAAGGAAGCAATGTAAATTCTGCAGATGAAAGTGAGGATTTTGATTATAATGCTACTGAATTTACTTTTTCAGGAGAATTATCTATTAATATTGCTGAATTAATATTAGAAAAGTTAGAGAAGCAGTTTAGAAATAAATATAGTGAAGTTGAATTTGAAGTCAATAAAAAACTTTTTCAGAGAACTTATGGTTACAAAAAAGAATGGTCTTACCCCTTAATGGAAAAGTATCTTAAATCTTTTAATTCATCAACTAGTCGGGATAAGAAAAATCTTATATCTATTGATAAAGGAAAAAGGAAAATTAGGGATGGAACATCAATTGCATTGGAATTTAAAAAAGTTATTGATGGTACACAGGAAAGTTTAGTCTTTATCAACCTTGTAAACCTTAAAAATACATTATCAAACAATAAAAGGAAAATCATCCTAAATCTGGATAAGTTATCCAAAGCTGAAAGAATAAGCCAAGATATACTAATACTGGAACCTGATAAATTTGATTGTGCTGTCTGCGGTGATGAACTTTTTGTCTTCAATTTAACCTATTTCCAGTATATGTTTGAGCCAATTGAAGAATTAAAAAAATTGATTCGCAGCAATCAGGACGAAATGGAGAAGAATAGTATAATTAATTCCGAAGCTCTAATTACATATTCAGAAAGGGATCACAATTATGTACGAGACCTTTCCTATTTCGTTGGGGCAGGTGCAAAGATAGATAGTCCAGATAAAATAAAATCAGATATAGAATTTATAAAGCCGTATACAAAAAGCGAAAATTTATTCGACGTGTCAGATGATGGTAGAATAATATGCAATGAGAATAATGCAGGACTTGTTCTTTCTTACATATCAAAGAAAATGGGGTTATTAGTTTCAGATAGGCGTCTTCGAAATATAGAAGCCTCCTCAGAAATTTAATTTTTATCATTTAAATAGTAGAGATAATCGGCAATTTTTATTGTATTGTAACTATGCCCATCCAACTCTTTAATTGGCCCACCAGTTAGCTTAAGAATAAGATACCCGATACTGCCATCATCCAGCTTCATCCAATATATTCTGTAATCCTTGAGCATTAAAAATGGATTAAACAGCATTGCGTTCCATCCGAATGCATAAAGACCAAACACGACGATAAGAAATATAAGTAATGCAAATCCTCTTACTCCTCCAACAACCGATATAGAAATTATTGATGCAATATAAGCAATTATGTAGTTGGAAATCAAACTCGATATTTCATTTGATTGTACTATTTTCTTTTTTCCCCCTAGTTCTTCTTTATCGAGGCTATGAAGATATTTTATCCAGAGAAACAATCCTATTAATGAAATTACGGCAATAGAAACAGTTGAAATAAAAATCCATTTATCAAGTGAATAGCAATTATTATTATAATACGGACTGTAAATTATAACAGCCCCTATAAATGCAGGGAGCATATTAGAAAGGTAAAACATAATTTTAAGGCCAACAGATATTTCGTTCATTCTACCATCACCTATAATATTAAAATTGTCTATATAAACAGTATGAAATGTATACGGTGGCTTAAGAAATAAATGGCCCATATTAATCATTGGATTAATATATCATAATTCAACTTCTTTGCGCATAAAGTCCATAGTTTTTCTCTATATTTCTCATTGCTTGTTATATTATTTATCTCTTTATTCAATTTATTTTTCCAATCTCTTAAATCATTTTCAAAGTCTTCTACAGCAATATCTATATTATCAGGTATTGGAATATCTTCCATACCGCGAAGGGCACAGTAGTAAACATATCTGTTTTCATTTTTATTATCATGATAATATTTCTTTCCATCTATGGATACAAAATATCCCTTTAAATCATTGTCCTTGATTATTTTATTCCCCTTCTTAATTTTCTCATTTTCTTTAACATTTGGTATATAGTCTTCAGGGAAATTTTTTACATTAATATTTTTTATAATTTCATCCGCCACCTTACTAAGCGATGTTTTCTTTGTCTTTTTATTATTCTTTACGCTTTTGGCCTTATCTAACCTTTCCTTTACTATTTTAACAATCTGTAAATAATAAGATTCAAGAAATTTATCTATGTCATTAAATCCAAGGGCCATTAAAATTGTTCTATCTAATTCAAGCCTGTCAGGTTTAACATTGTGTAATGAGAAATTACCATTTAAGCCCCATATTTCCTCAAAAACCGAACCTATTTTTCTTTCCTCCATGGATTTCATTAAGGTTTCTAATTTTTCTTTATAGGGTTTTAAAATCTCTGGATCAGGCGCGGGCAGTAATTCAGCCTCATATATCTGGAATCCTACCGGAGCACCTCCACCTCCTAAATTTCTGCCCAATAGATCTGGGTACATAAAAGAAATAGATGAATTTAAAAATGAATAAGCGTAGAGTAAACAATCTTTATAATCCTCCTTCATTTTCCCAATAAATAATCTGTGATCTAGTAGATATTGAGTTTTTGGGTATATAAAAATAGATGAAAATAGCATGGTAAGCACTATATCTGGGATGATTTGAGGAGAAAGCTTCCACCATGGTTTCTTTGTAGGCCTTTCGCTATATGGGTCCCCTGGAGGATTTCTTTCACCATATTCTATATATTCTTTTGCATACCTTTCAATTTTATTTGCATTATCTTCATTTATTATAATAACAAATTTATTTACTGGATAATTAACTATTAACTTGCCCTTATTTGTAAACTCCTTTGGGCTTTTTAATAACGGTTTTAAATATTTCTTTTCTATTATATGTGTAGATTTGTCGCCACTCTCTATTACACTTAATTTTTTTATCTCGCCTTTTCTTAAGCCATATAAATTTTTTAAAGTTAAATCATCATACGTGTCAGTTTTGTCTTTAACGTAAAAAAAATCATTGGCCGTAGTTAAAAATCCATAATTTATATTCATTAATTTATTTAATTTAATCATATATTTATTATGAATTATTTTGAAAAATTCATCAGGTGCTCGTAAATATGGAAATAATTTACAGTTCATTACGTCATTAAATTCTATATTGCCCTGTTTCACTTCTCTAACTATTTTTATATCATCATCACTTATTCCATTTTCTATGTTATTTGCTATTCTAACTGCATCACCAATATTATTAATTAATACGTTAATATTTTTATTTATTCTAATAAATTTTATTTTATTATTTTTTATTTCTTCTATATTATCTGTTCTTTCGAGTACTGTAATGACTGTATTTACAAGTGCATCCTCGAACCATCTTTCAACAGAGGAATCAATAATGGCAACAATTTTAAAATATTTATTTATAAATTCTTTTAAATGCTGGCCATAATCAACGTTTAACCAGCTATCCGATGTTAAAAACCCAACTCTAGAACCTTTCCTTAAAAATGGCATTAAATAATACCAGAAATATACATGGAAATCTGCGTTATTTTCCGGCGCATATCCATATACATTTTTCCCTGCTTTATATGTAAAGCCATTTTCTTTAAGAAATCCTTGTATCTTTGCTTGTTCTTCCTCTTGATTTATTATATATTTTCTCCTTATATAAGGTAAATTCCCAACAAAAGCATCTATTGGCTTAAATGAAACAATTTTCTGACCACCGCTTAAATCTGTGGTTAATATATCCTTTTTTTCAGTTAATTCTGTTCTTAGTTTTGGTATTACATTGCTTGTTTTAAGATTTAAAAAATCATCCTTTATTATATTAGGATAAACATCTGGGTTGTACATCAATAATTTCGATGCGAGTGCAATTGTTGCAAGGTGTGCCGGATATGCTGATATATCGCATCCAAACAAATCTTTCATTATGTTTTCCCTAATTTCCTTGTTGTCCTCTTTATATAATTTTAGCTTTAAATCAAAGGCCCTTGTCAGGAATGTTCCGGAACCGCATGCAGGATCCATTACCCTGGCATCCTTATTTTTTATTGTTAAAGCATTAATTAAATCCACAACGGGTATTGGAGTATAGTATTGACCGTTTGAATGCCTTTCCTCAGGACTTATCAACCTATCATATATATTTCCCAAAAGGTCCTGTGATAGTTTAGTAAAATCATATTCCTTTAAAAATTTAATTAATAATAACATTGGATAAAATTCCTCATTGCCCATAAATAAAATTTTATCTGCATCATTGTTTTCAAATACGGTTTCATAGTCTCCGGATATTTTTTTGGCATTTGTAAAATCATTATTTATTTCATTCTCCAAATCTTTTATATTCCCATTATCATCAACTTTTATATCGCCTATATTTTTAAATGACCTTTTTAAAACATAATAAAATACAATTTTATTTGAAAATACATATAAACTATACCTAGATATTTTTTCCTTGTCATCATCATCAAATATTACTTTTGGTTCATATCCCTGTTCATCCCACCATTTTTTTAATATATTCTCCGGAACATATTTCTTAACAATATCAACGGCAGTATTTAAATGATCATTTAAACCTAATATGAAACTATCACCAAGAGGTTTATAGTAAGCCTTTTTGGTACCATTGTAAAGGTCTTTAACATATTCAGAAAGGCCCTGCATTTTACTTTTAATTTCATTTTTTACATCATTTTTATTAAAATCATTATCATTTTTTATTTTATTTTCCAGATTAATAGTATAAACATCTCTTGAGATTAATGGTTTACTGTTGTCGAGGTTATCCCATAGTATTGTTTCATTAAAAGTGGATGTAACAAAGAACCTACTTGGTGGATTGTTTGTATTTGCCTTGTAAAAAGCATCTTTGACAACATCTATATTTCTTGGAGATTTTCCCTCGATGGTTGTGGGCCTTTTGAATTCTGCACTGAATAATATGTTATTATTATAATATACTGATAAATCCATCCTTAAATTATTTGTATGTTGCTCTACCTCAGCTCTAAAACCAGGGAGCTCATCGATATAACTTTTGATATCCGCGACTAAGGTTCTTTCATCAACCATATAAAAACCTAATGTTTAAAAGAATATAAACCTATTTTCTTGATTAAACGATATATTTTTAAGTATTTGCAGATATACTTTATATATGGATGAATATGAATGGCTTAAATACAGGATAAAGTTGATTACTCTTAATAATGATATGTATAAAAAAATAAATTCAGGAAATTATTATAAAGATGCTTTTAAGCCAGGTGCCTGGACCATGATAAAAGAATTGCTCCTGGCATATTACGCTCCAGAATATATAACAATATTAAGAAAACGTGATTGGATTAAAGAACTATGCTATGTTGATCTATTTGCTGGTTCAGGTGTAATAACGCTGAAGAAGCTTGGAAAGAATTATCTCGGATCACCATTAATAGTAAATTACGCCATTAAAAAAAATTTTGACAAATACTATTTCTTTGACAATGATGAAGGCAATACCAATCAGTTAAAAGGCCTGATCCAAGATAAGGATTCCTCTGTTTTTTATGGGGATTCCAATATTGAAATAGATAGAATTCTGCCGGAGCTCTCTAAGCATGGTGTGCATTCATTAATATTTATAGATCCATTCGCAATGGAAATAAAATTTGATACAATAAGAAAATTATCCAGTATAGGCTGTGATTTAATGATGAATGTGGCGACAGAGGAGATAAAACGTGCTGTAGATCAGTATTACAGTAAAAATTGGAATACAAAGGCATTGAACGGCTTCTTTGGAGATGAAAAATGGAAAACAAATCTGACTTATTCGTCAGGCGACCAAGAAATTTATGATTATTACTCCAAAAAAATAGTGGAGGAGGCTGGTAAAAAAAAGCCCCGGAGTACTAAAATTTATAAAACGCTCAATGGTCATCATTATTATATACTTACCAGTTTCCAATATTAATATCTTTCTTTCCAGTTCTACCACCAACCAATTACCGTTTAACCTCTAATCCATGATAATTTTTATCATTTAAATGCCAATTATCAATCAATTGATAAAAATTGAAAGGAAAATATTGAAATAAAATTGAAAATATAGAAAATTCTTAAATAAAAGTTTATAATATTCGCTGGAGGATGTGTAAGGCATTCCCCCTGTGGGGATGCCGTACTGATGTATTTTAACTATATTTTAGACACATCAAGATTGTAAATATTATTGAAATAGCTTATAGTTCCATGCCTTATTCCCCTTATGAGTTCCGGGAATGAAACCATAATTCCTATTGATTCCATTATCATATTCATAATAATATACGCTATCATATAGGAGAATACCTGTATTATCATGCCATTTACAGACTTTGATAATAAATGGTCTATTTTAATCTGTGACTTCATCCTCTTGAATAATTCCTCTATATTCCATCTTAAATTGTATGCATAGTAAATATACCTGTCAGGAAGATTCATTATGTCTGAAATATACCTGTATTCTACTCCCTCAACATTCACCCTTACGAGCCTTAAATTCAACCCATTATTCATTTCAACCATTTCATGGCCATTGACTGTTCCTGATTCATAATAAATGGCATTCCTCTTTATTCTTGAAACAAACAGTATATTTTTATCAGCAAGTAATTTAAACCTCTCTAAATTATAGTATCCCAAATCAAATACCAGTATGGATGAATACAGCATTTTATTATCCATATCGTTTATGATATTATCAAACAGTGACGAGTCATTTACATTTGCAGATGATATATATGCATTCAATGGAACTGTAAATGGAAATACTATTGCAGGGAC
Source organism: Thermoplasmata archaeon (assembly GCA_021797025.1). The sequence continues at coordinate 1,541 of JAKAAK010000134.1, read as the reverse complement.
ATGTATTTTCATTCCATTGGATTCCCCTTTATAGCTTCCTGAGCCATTCATCAATGTTTTGATGAAAGTAGAATCTATAGCAAGCACACGCATGTACCTGCTGTATACTCTATAGTCATGTGCTTTAATGTATGGTTTTAACAGTTTATAGAATAGTTCAATGAATGGAATGTATGATTTATTGTTATTGAGTTTGGAAAGCCATGATCTGCTTATTCCATTATCAATGGATGTATCAGTAAGATCATATCTATGCAGTGCACTGTATATTAAAGCATATAAATGGTCAATGAATTTAATCCTCTTTGAGTTTATGTCAAGATGCATTGATTCTGATATTTCATTGGCTGGTTTTTTCAGTATTTTCTTAACTGTTTTCATGATAATTGAAAATTAATCATTCTATAAATATGACATGGTATGACAAAGGTTAAGTATTGGAAACTGGTAAGTTATATACTTTTTACATCTACATGGGGCAATGGCGAGACACCACCGTTTTTTAAAATTATAGACTACTTTAATAAAAGGATAAGTAATTTAGATGGAGATAGAATGATGAAGTTTATTGAAAATAATATAGAAAATGATAATACACTTGACAGGTTTGCAGATGACAAAAACGGAAAACTCTTCTAATTAGTTATATTTATGCTCCCTCCACCATATCCCGTTCAACCCATATTTTTTAAGCAGCGAGTAGAAGTGTAGTTCAACCGGTCTGTCAAATCCATTGAGATACAACTGTTCTCCAAGTAAAGATTCAATTTCTTTTATGTTTGAACCCCTCGCATGTATTGTCTCACCGTAAATGAAATCCGGTTTTATATCGGAAATAGCCCTGATTATTTCTTCCATGTCCTGTATTACATCCGGCCTGATATTAAGAGGCGGCATAACAGGGGCTATTATGATTCCTGCCTTCAATCCCCTGCTCTTGGCATTCCTTATTATGTTTATCCTCTCCTCAGGCGGTGAGACCCTTGGCTCTATGAATCTTGCAAGTTCAGCATTCATTGTAGCAACAGATACCTGTATCCTTACCTGATCCTTATACTTCTCATATATGTCAAAATCCCTTTTAACCAGTGGAGACCTTGTCTGCACACATAATTTAACACCGTTCTCCAGGGCCTTTGTAATTATCCCCCTGGTGGTATTGTACAGCTGCGGAAGATAAGGATCATGCATTGATGACATCATTACTTCTATACCGGACCACTTAGACCAGTTTGTCTTTTCTATTGCATAGTCGATATTATTAGGAGTGTAAAAGTAGTCTCCCCATGATCTATTAACACCCCTGCCGATTCTTTTAGCATCATATCTCTTGTGTATTGAGTCTACATAGCAGAACCTGCATGCATGTGTGCATCCAACCGCATAATTCAATGCCCATCCATCTGATAATTCTTTGCCGACACCTCCTTTTTCCACATAAGTTAATTTTGAAGGTTTTATTAAAGGCGGATTTATTCTGTATTCTCCATAGGCAACACTTCTTAAATCCCTGGAAAAGTTGTAATCGTCTATTGATTCAT
>JAKAAK010000133.1 GCA_021797025.1 Thermoplasmata archaeon | reverse complement strand
TTATTACGGCAATGAAATACAAACTTCCTGTCAAGCTGGTTGTTTTTGATAATAGTATTCTCGGCATGATAAAACTTGAGGAAGAAGTAATGGGATATCCTGAGTATGGTGTTGATCTCTACAATCCGGACTTTGCTAAACTGGCCGAGGCATCAGGAGCAAAAGGAATTCGTCTAGAAAATCCGGAAGATCTGGAAAAGAAAATGGATGAATTTTTTGTTTCAAAGGGTCCGACTGTGCTTGATGTTATAACAGAAACAAATGAAACTCCCATGCCACCCAAGCTCGAATTCAACGTTGCTGCAAAATATATAACTTCAATACTCAGAGAGAAGCTTGAACCAAAAAATGAATAAGTTTCTAATATTAATTTTTATCCATGGCGTAGTTTAATATATTATCTGGCATTATAATTATCATGATTTACATTGATGGAAACAGCCTGAGCATAGAGGATATAATTGCAGTTGTTGATAACGGCGAAAAGGCGGGAATAGCAGATTCTGCTCTGGAGCAGATAAGGAAATCAAAGAAATCATTAATGAAAATACTTGAATCTGGAAAGCCGGTATACGGTGTCAACACAGGTTTTGGCTCTCTACTTAATGTAAATGTTGATAAAAATAAGACGGTGCAGCTTCAGATAAACCTCATCAGGAGCCATTCAGCCGGAACAGGGGAGCCATTGAATGAAAGGACAGTGAAATCAATAATGCTCATAAGGGCAAATACACTGGTAAAGGGTTATTCTGGCGTATCAGAGGATTTAGTAAATTTTATTCTCTTCATGATAAATGAAGAAATAATTCCGGTTGTTCCCAGATATGGTTCTGTTGGGTCTAGTGGCGATCTTGCTCCGCTTGCACACATTGGTCTCGCAATAATGGGAGAGGGGGATGTCTTTTACAAAGGAAAGAGAATTAACTCAGGTGAGGTGTTCAGGCAGCTTGGAAGAGTTCCGTACAGTTATGCTGAGAAAGAAGGTGTGGCACTGATCAACGGCACTTCTGTTATATGCGGCATACTTGCACTGGAGATTAAAAAATCTGAGAGGTTAATATCGGAAGCCCTGGGGTCATTCTCACTGGCATTCGAAGGCCTATCCGGCACAGACATGGCATTCACTGAGTGGGCTCTTGCATCAAGGCCACATGAGGGTCAGCAGCTTATTGGTAGATCCTTAAGAAAACTCTTTAAAGATAGTGCTATAGTTGAAAATGCAAGAAAAACAAAGGTGCAGGATGCTTATTCCTTGAGGTGCACTCCACAGGTATATGGTGCAGTATGGGATACCGTGGAATACGTTAGAAATGTTCTATCCACGGAGATAAATTCCGCAACCGATAATCCATTGCTGCTGGAGGATGAATACATATCCACAGGAAACTTTCACGGTGAGCCCGTTGCAATGGCATCCGACTTTCTTGCTATTGCCATGACCGATTTCGGGAATATGATTGAGAGGCGACTTGCACGTCTTGTTGATACGAATCTCAGCGGGCTTCCACCGTTCCTCGTCAGCGATTACGGCCTGAACTCTGGATATATGATACCTCAGTATACGGCGGCAGCACTGTGCAATGTCAATAAAACACTGGCACATCCAAATTCAGCAGATACAATACCAACATCGGCAAACCAGGAGGACCACGTGAGCATGGGCACAAATGCGGCATTGAAGCTCGTGGATATCAACAAAAATGTGGAAACAATCATAGCAATAGAATACCTTCTTGGTGCACAGTCACTGGAATTCAGGAAATTTCAGCCATCTAGGACTACCTTGGATATATATAATAGAATAAGGACAATAGTGAAACCTCTGGATAAAGACAGGTCATCAAGTGATGATATAAATGCTATATGCAGCATGATGGAAACAGAATCCTTCAGGAATTTTATAATGGAAAAAACAGGATTTCACTGATGCTTTCCTATAATTTAATATTCCACTTTATTATCAATCTGCATGAAGCTTGTTGAAATGGTTCCGAATTTCAGTGATGGAAGAAATAGAGATACCATTATCCTTCTGGAAAATGCAATAAAGGAAACTCCTGAAGCAGAACTCCTTGATACAGAAATGGATTACGATCACAACAGAAGCGTTATCACCATAGTTGTAACACTGGAAAAGGCTACTGAACTGGCATACCGGCTTATAAAAATCGCTGCAGAGAATATAGATATGAGTATGCACAAAGGAGTCCATCCGAGATTCGGAGCCACAGATGTCATGCCCTTTATCCCGCTGGAAGATACAACAATGGATGAATGTGTGAAGATTTCGCATGAGGTAGGGAAACTTGTAGGAGAAAAACTGGGAATTCCCGTGTTCATGTATGCAAATTCTGCACTGTCCCCTGAGAGAAGAAGCCTTGAAAACATAAGAAATAAAAGTTTCCAAATTGAAGAGCTAAGTGGGGCCATAGGTTCCGGGAAATATATTCCAGATTATGGGTCTTCTAATGTTGGCAGTGCCGGTGCCACTATAATTGGTGCCAGAGATATTCTTATAGCATGGAATATATATCTTAACACTGATAACATCCAGGCTGGAAGGAGAATTGCATCGGCTATCAGAGGCAGGGATGGGGGCTTTGCATATGTAAAATCACTGGCACTGTTCATTGAGGAGAAGAAAATGGTCCAGATTTCAATGAATTTGGTGAATTACAGGAAAAATCCACTGTACCGCATCTTCGAGGCAGTTAAAACTGAAGCATCAAGATATGGAATATCCATAGCAGAATCTGAATTCATAGGAATGGTGCCCAGAGATGCCCTTGTGGACTCTTTCAATTATTATATGATGGCAACTCTTAAGGAAAAAAACGTGCTGAATTATCACCGGGAAAAAATTTGAATTTATTTATACCTTTATATATTCCCTGATTGCCGATATTAATATATTGTTTTCTTCAGCAGTTCCTATGGTAATCCTTGACCTATCCTTTACAAGCGGGAGTTTTCTTATGTGTATACCCTTCGTTGCAAGGTAATCATAAAGGTCCTTTTTCAGCATGAGGAAGTTTGTATCACTATTATATGCAATATCCTTTAATTCACTGTAAACTCTCTTTCTCTCACTTACTATATAATTTATTTTGTCTTTTACAGGTCCATAGTTTTCAAGCATAATTTCAGCAAGCTTTGCGGACAGTATATTCATGTAAAACGGTGCCTGTAATTTTTTTAACTCTGACATAAGGTCCGGATTTGACATCCCGTAGCCAACACGCATCCCTGCAAGGCTGAACGCCTTTGAGAATGTCCTTAGAATTATAAGGTTGTTATACTTCTTGAGCAGGTCCTTGTAATCCTCTCCAGAAAATTCATAGTAGGCATTATCCAGAACTGCTGTAATTCCAGATTCCAGGACAGTTTTAATGCTCTCCCGGTCTATAAGATTACCTGTGGGGTTATTGGGAGAGCATATGATAATGAGTTTTGCATCCCTGTGCTTTATAATTTCACCAGCATTCAGTGAAAAATCATCCTTCAAGGGAACATCAATTACCCTGTTACCATAATTATTTGCATAGAATGAATACATTTCAAATGTGGGAGAGCTGATTACAATATTGCCATTAGCCCTCTTTATTAGCATATCAAGTAATTCATCACTGCCATTGGAGGCTATTATACTCCCTGATCCCAGACCAGTAAATTTTCCGAGGCTTTCAATGAGTGATGGCAGCCCCTTTTCAGGATACCGGTTAAAATCTGAAGTTTTTACATAACCTATGAATTTCTCTTTTATGGTATCAGGTATGTTGAATGGATTCTCATTTTTATCAAGATATATTTCCTTCATGATCTCAGATTTTAATATAATTATTAAAGTTAATCCAGAGTTTTCAGGTATTCTACAATATCCCTTATTATTGCATTTCCGTAGACCCTGGATGCACCCTTGAATTCTACTCTTGAATTTACTTCATGTACTGTTAGCCCTGAATCAGATTCCATGGCATCTATTCCTATTATCCCCGGACCAAAAAGATCAGAAACTTTCATGATAATTTCAGTTTCATCCTTTCCTAGCACCGCTCTTTCAACCTTTCCCCCAAGATAAAGGTTAGTTTTCCATCCATCTCCTGAATACCTATATATGGACGCAGAAATTTTACCTCCAACCATTATTACCCTTATATCCCTGGGAGGCCTTTTAACATAGCGTTGAATATAATATGAATTTTCTGCAACCATATCATTCATGGAAAATACTGTTTCAGCCATGTTTTCATCACCTATAAGGGAAATCATCCTGCCCCAGCTCCCAGTAGCGGGTTTGAACACAACAGGATACCCCATCTTTCCAGCCGCATCTATCGCGCTGTCGTGGGAAAATGACATTACGGTTTCAGGAGTTTTGATGCCATTTTTGTAAAGAAATGATGTTGTAAATGCCTTGTTTCCGGCAATGTTGAATGTATGAAATGAATTCACGGTTTCTATCCCATGTGATTCGAGAATATATGAGTAATATAGCGACCTTTTTGCGCTCATGCACCTTATTACTGCAGGACCGTTGATATCAACATCTCCTGTGAGGTTCAGTGGATGGTCCTTTGCGTTTACGAGGTTAAGTTTTATCCCCTCACCCTGAAGTTCCATGATTATCTGTTTTTCCTCCCAGGCTATGGAATCGTAAATGAAATTGAGCATAGGCCGTTAATTTTTTTGGGTTATTAAATATTTATCGTATAAAATGTAATATTATTCAAAATTCACGTAGTATTAATCTGATAAATAGTAAAATTAATATTAACTGTTATAAAATACTATTATTAGTTCAGTTTATCTGATATGCATTTCACTGTTCTTTCAATGTTCTGTCTCGATATTTCATCAACCTTGTTTTTTCCCATGATTTTTACTATAAGACCGAAGTCAAAGGAGCTCTTCCAATGGAGAAGAGTACTTTCGCTACCTCTAGTATAGGCAATTTCAATTGAAAATTTTACCTTGGATCCCGCTATTCGGCCAGTTCCCTGGATATTTAGTACCCCATCTCCCGGAATATATGCAAACGTCATCTTTCCAGTCACAGTGTTCATTGCAGAAATTCCTGCTGCGGATATGTCCAGCTTGAGCTTGCATTTTATTTCATCCCCGTCTATTTCAAAATCATAAATGCCAGGGAGGCATGGCGTAATATTTTCTATTTTTGAAAGAAAACTCCTTACACTCTCCATCCTGCTATTAACAGGTATTTCTCCACTGTATTCCATTTCATTCACCGACCCTGATGGCCTCATTAAAAATAAAGGCACTTTCAATCTGGCTCAGGTATCCGTAGTCCATACTGTTACCGTAAGAGCTTATATAATTCATGAAGCCCGTATTTACCTGATTTCTATACTTCTCCATGAATTTATCAAAGGCATCATTCAGCACAATTTTTGATGTGTCTGTGGATTTTGAACCTGTAATTTCAGAAAGTGTCTGTGAAATGGCCTGACCCATTAATCTTGACGTTGTAAATTTCCCTCCTATTATGCTGAAAACATTGTCCATATTCCTGTATATCTTAAAATCCCTGCTGGATCTTGAGCTTTCTTCTCTGACCAGTGGTCTCATGGAACTGTACAGTTTTTTATATTTATGCGCAGTAAGGGATGGAACCATCTGGGCAACTTCAGAAAGCATTGTATCCAGATCCTCCGGGTCAATATCATTGTTTTCAACATCATCTGAAATTATGGCAACGGTGCCTGCTACTGACATTCCACCATAGGGAAGAAGTATATCACCATCCGAGGGTTCTCTCATCCTGTTAAGTATGGAGTTAGAGAACAAACGATCAAAGGATGCCATGTAGCCCAGCGTTGGCATTACCTCAAAATTCTTGATTCCGAACGATTCTAAAAGGTGGCCTGACCACGGCCCTGTTGTGTTTATTATGTAATCAAATTTTTCGTTAAATGTTTTATTCCTGCTGGTATATTTAATAGATTCAATGGAATTACCGTTTTTATCACCACCTGTAATTTCCGTCTTGAATTTGAGTTTAGCTCCAAGCATCTTTGCCTCAACGGTAACTGCAGCAGCAAATGGATGCGCATAAATGACCTTATCAGGAACATGCAGTGCCCTGACAAGATTTTTGCTTATGCCAGGTTCTGCATCCAGCATCTCTTTAACGGTCAATTCATCTGTTGGTATTCCGTTTTCCCTATTTTTTGTTAATAGCTTATCCCCGTATTCAGCTTCCTCATCATCCAGTGCAAGGTAATACCCACCGGTATTTTTTATGAAGTTTGATGCGGTACCAGATAGCAATTTATTTTCCTGTATGCATTCCCTTGCAGACTGACTGTCATTTACTGAATACCTCGAACCGCTGTGAAGCATGCCATGAAATTTTCCAGAAGTTCCGGATATAATATAATCCCTGTCAAACAGGGTTACATTGTAGCCATCCAGTGCAAGGTTTAAAGCAGAGAATAAGCCAGTTATGCCTGCTCCTATAATGCCTATTTTTTCCATTGTAAGTTTATTTTACTGTTATATATATTTTTATGTGGTAATTCAAGTGCTGTCCACCCATATTTTTTGAAAGCACATTTATTAAAGTTATATATATTGGTATATAGATACATTAATATGTCAACTCCATTTACCAGCCTGTGAAAATGAAAAATTCCGTTAATAAAATAACCATCCTTTCTTCATTCGGGATGCTTCTTGATGGTTATCAGCTTACTGTTATTGCCTTTGCTGTACTTCTCATCAAGAATTATATACCACTGAGTTCACTGGAATATGGGCTGTTAATAGCATCAGTAATTATTGGTGCCATAATAGGAACCATAATGGTGGGTTATATAAGTGATCTCTTCGGAAGGAGGAGAATATATCTCTCCACTCTGATATTTTTCATAATATTTGATCTTATTTCGGTATTCTCCGTGAATTTTATTATGTTATTTATCTCGAGGGTTCTCCTGGGCATAGTTTTAGGGGCCGAATATCCTGTTGCCAATTCATACATAGCAGAGGTAACACCTGATGAAAAAAGAGGATTCTATCTTGCCATGGCTACTGTATTTTTCAGCATAGGCTCAATCAGCAGCGCTATTGTAGCTATCTTCATGTTTCCATTTGGCAATCTTGGCTGGAGGCTCATGCTGGGCTTAGCCATTATCCCCGCAATTGTAGTTGAATTTATGAGGTTCTCACTTCCAGAATCCAAGATGTGGGAACAGAAAAAGGAAAAGACAAAATTCTTCGAAATGTTCTCAAAAAAATATTATAAAAACATCTTAATAGCTGCACTCATATGGTTTCTTTACGATATAGTCGCTTACGGTCTTTCTCTGACCCTTCCTACAATATTGAGTCTGGGCCATTTTGTGACCAATGTAGACAATGCCATAGTTACCACATTCTTCCTGGTAATCGGAATAATATCAGGAATATTCGTAATGATGAAAGTAGATAAATACGGAAGAAAGGGAATACAGATCACAGGGTTCCTCTTTATGGCTGCACTCTTCCTTGTTCTGCCGCATTTTTACTATCTGGCAGGAATCATTGTAATAGTATCATTCCTGGAATTATTCAATTCATTTGACGGTGCAACTGTTGGAATCATACCTGCCGAGGTTACGGTAACGGAATTCAGGGGAACTTCCTACGGTTTTTCGTCAATGATGGGCAAAATAGGTGCAGTAATAGGGGTAATAGCCATGTCATTGCTTATACATGGAAAAAATTATTTCGATGCATATTACTTCCTGGCTGCAATAATGGTGGTTGCTATACTACTCACTCTTCTGCTCCCAGAAACCAAAAAAATAGTTTTAAAATAAAAAAATTATTTGCTGAAGTAAGGGCTCTTGAATTTCGGACCTTTCCTTATTATTTCTCTGGATGATTCATATCCTGCGTCGGCATGCCTTATTACCCCGATTCCCGGATCAGCGTTCAGCACACGCTTTATCCTTTCTGCAGCATCATCTGTTCCATCAGCTATTATGACAAAACCGGAATGTATAGCATTTCCTATTCCTGTTCCACCACCATGATGCACCGATACCCAGGAGGCACCGGATATTGCATTCAGAAGTGCATTCAATATGGGCCAGTCAGCTATGGCATCGCTGCCATCCTTCATTGCCTCTGTTTCCCTGTATGGTGACGCAACAGAACCTGTATCATGGTGATCCCTTCCTATTGCTACAGGTGCTTCAAGCTCTCCACTTCTTACCATATCATTTATCATCAACCCTATTTTCTCTCTCTCACCATATGAGGCATAGCATATTCTTGCCGGCAATCCCTGGAAGTGCACATATTCCTTCGCCAGTTTTATCCAGTCCGTGAGGTGCTTATCATCTATATTTTTTATTATTGCATCATCTATTTTTCTTATATCCTCGGGATTTCCTGAAAGTGCAAGCCACCGGAATGGTCCAGATCCTACGGCGAATAAATCCCTGATGTAGGCAGGGACGTATCCAAGTATGTCGAAGGCGTTTTCAAGCCCTCCCTCCTTTGCCCTGGTTCTTATATCATTTCCATAATCAAATACAGAAGATCCCTTTGACTGGAAATAAAGCATGCATTTCACCTGCTTCACTATGGTTTCATAGACCTTCTTCTTGAACTCTTCGGGATGTTCTTCACGGAATT
>JAKAAK010000132.1 GCA_021797025.1 Thermoplasmata archaeon | reverse complement strand
AAAAGAACAACCAGAACTTTGTCCAGATTCCATTTAACATGCTTATAAATCAAATATACTATAAGGGTCAGGAACATAATATAAACGTAATAATACAGGAGGAATCATATACATCTAAATGTTCATTCCTGGATAATGAAACTATAGAAGAACATGAAACATATCTTGGAAAGAGAATAAAGAGGGGAATATTCAAATCTTCAAATGGCACATTAATACATGCTGACCTACAGGCTTCCTATAATATAATTAAAAAAGCAATCCCTGAAGCGTTTGTGAACGGGATAGAGGGTATTGGGTTGTATCCAGGAAGTTTAAGCATCAATGAGATGACAACTTCCAAAGGTGGATGTTAACATGGTTAACAGAAACCATAACCTAACTACACTTCGCTTAATGTAAACAATACATTGTCAGATCAGTCGCATAACATAAATAAGTTAGAATCTAGCAGTACGCTTACAGATGACATCGCATATACCGGAATTGGCCTGGGTGGGCTCAGCTCTCTGGATATTATCTATATTCAGAAGAAGAAAGTAAACTATCTTTAAATTTTTTTATACATATTATTTATATCTCTCATGCATCTTATATAATTTTGATTTATTATATTTCATTCATAATTGTTTAATTATGTAAATGTGCTTTATCAATTACAATAGATTATTCACGTATTAACTTTATTCACATTGAATTAAAAATATAGTAGTTAATTTTAGTTCTGTGCTGATCGTTGTTTAATATCTCATTAAGAATTAAAGTTTATCTAAATACATCCTCAAGTGTGTATTGATTTCTTCCCCCGGAATGTTCGTAAATCTTTTCAAGAAGTAATGCAACTAATGCCATGGATACAATCCAACAAGAGAAACCAAGGAGCAATAACCCCACATTCAAAGTAAAATCATAATAATCTAGCATTGGTTTTCCCAGAATAGAATACATTGACATAGTGAATTCTTCGTTAAACGGAGAATAATAAACCAGATTTTTGGATGGCTCCCTAAATATTTGTAATCCAAGCACAAAGACAAATACCAGAATCATAGGTATTTCACCAGCAAATCTTACTGCTTTTATCTGCCTGAGCAGGATAAAAATATATGCCATTATGATTCCTAAAATTATATAGAATATGGAAACAAGTGCAATTATTATAACGAACATGGGAATATTTTTTATATAAATTGAACCAAATCTTAATTTGAAGATTAACAGCGACATTATTATTGCAAAAATTGCAACAGAGAATCCAAATGACATTGAAGATAATAGATTTCCTGAGGAGACCTCGTATGATTTCACCTTATCAAACCTTGTGATGTATGAAATAGAAAGGTTCATTGATACTGTGTAAAATATTATAGATGTTGAGGAAACACTTACGCCGAATAGGAAGATAAAAGACATATATGACGCTTCAACACCTAGTAGATCAGTTTTCTCTGGAGTAGGGAAAGCAAAAGCATATATAAAAATCCATACCAGAACAAATCCAAAACTCCAGAACAATGCTGTTTTATTTCTAAAATATGATTTGATACCCATTTTATAGAGCGTCCATATCATTTAATCCACCTCATACAGGGATAATAAATCATCCAGTTTTTCAATTGATTTTGAATTTTCAGTTCTTTCAGAAGTTAAATAAATCTTTTTGCCCTCATTTATTATTTCTATGGATTCATTATCTGGTTTTATGTAACTAACATACATTGAAAATATACGGTTTCCCGGTGCTATTTTTCCATATAATCTTCCGTTAACCATTATGCTTAGTGTTGATCCTTCTATTCTTTGAATCAGACTCAGATCATGGGATGTTATTATAAATGCGTGATTTTTTGAATTTATTAAATCCACAAGTAATTTTACCCTGCCTGGGTCCACATCGCTTGCAGGTTCATCCATTATTGTAATTTTAGAGTCAGATGCCAGTGCCACAATATTATTCAGCATTCTTTTTTGACCTGAAGAAAGTTTTGAGATTTTCTGGCTTTTAATATTAATTAAATTAAAGTGTTCCAGTAATTGTATTCCATTTTCCGGATTTAAACCTTTTAATTCCAGATGATATCCAATAAATTCATTAGTCTTCAAATCTCCTGATATGTGCAGAGCATCTTCTACATTTGTTGATAAATCTGTATACTGCCTTAACTCCTCAACGTCCATTCCATCTATTTTAATCATATCTTCAGTTTTTAACATACCCAGAATGCATTTTAAAAGTGTTGTTTTACCGGAACCATTTGAACCGATAATTATATTTTTCTCACTGGTGGTCAGATTGAAGTTAACGTTGTTTACAATATGTTCATTTTTATTATAGAAATATTCTAAATTTTCTATTTTTATTAGATCCATAATCTTATATTAAATACCTGTTAAAATAACGGTAACAAAGTTCAATTTTTGAACAGGATAAACATAGATATATACAAATTGTATTGATATCGTATGGATAATTTAGACTCAGAGAAAATAATGCAGATAAATCATCGTGCCTTGAATTTTGAAAGATTCATTTTAAGAAGGGCCTTCGGATTGTATTATCTTGTATGGGCACTCGCAATTTCAGAATTTATAGGTACTCCTCTGATTTTCGAACATTTTTACTCCAATTTAACAGATTTTATTATAATATACTTAATAGGTTATTTTATCACCGTGATTATAGGAATAAGCCTTTCAAGGACAATTTTTTTAAAGGTGTATAGGACATATACGTTTAAATACCAAACCAAATATAAAGATAAGAAAAAAATCTATTATTTATATCCGATATTAATTTTGTTAATAATAGTATCTTCATACATACTTCAGAAACCTTTCTTTTTCCAGGGGTTATACGTGTATATCATAAATTTCCTATTATTTTTGTTCGGATTTAGGTTATTGAAATATATAAAAATTAGTTTTGAAAAGGTACCACCAGAAGGATATATAGCTTTTTATACCTATGATATAAGTGCCGCGGGGAGCATTTTATTCTTTATAATATCATCGGAACTTTTTAAAAACCTTGTTTTATATTCGTTTATTCCATGGACAATTGCATTATTTGGATGGTTTTTCTGTGCTTTTTATGCTATCTATCACGCTCCTGATGAGGTAGTGAATAATGAGTGATATTGACGATCTTAAATCATTATTACGGGACGATGCCTTGAAGTCAATGATAAGAATCCTGATACTAATATCACTAGCATTAAACGATAAAATGTATTTCACTGATCTGTTAACATTAACCAATACCGGAAAGGGAAGCCTAAGCAATCATCTGGATATTCTGTTAAAATATGGATATATAAAAGATAAAAATGTTTTTACAATAGGTGGTCCAAGAAGAATACTGGAAATTACAGAAAAGGGGAAAACATTTTACCAGGATTACACAGAAATAATAAGTAAATTGCATGGGGCCCTGTAATTTTGTGTCTTATTGTGCATATTTTTAGGAATAGTATAACTTTAAAATAGAGATCCTCATTCGAAGAACGGTGGAGAGAACACAATCAAAAAATTAAACATATCAAGGTAATGTGTAGAGTTAAACTTAGTCTAAAGGTTTAAATCCGTTTTAAATAATAAATAATTATGGACACATATTCCATTGATAAGGAACTTAATGCAAAGTATAGAAGAATAAATAAAATACCTGAAAAGGAAAGGAATAGAATAATAGAATTGGTAAAGGAAATTAAAATAACAGGAATTACTGGTCATCGGGAATATTTCTACTTATATAGGCTGCGGGTAATCAGACTCTCCGCATGTGTCAATAGCAGATGGTGAAATATAGCCCTTTAACATGAAAACATCCTTTTCTTCTATTCATTTCTCTCATGAATTGCCATTACTGTAGTGCTATAAATGACATATACCGTTATATTTTGCAGGATTATCAGGAGAAACATACTTCAACTGCATGGCTGAAGCTAATCATATGTATTGAGTGTCCGTAATTTACTGCTAATTTATTGCTTCTCTTTACTTATTTCTCATCCATTGTCATTCATAACTATATTCCATTTACCTCTGCCCATGGATATAATAAAGTCCATGAGTGTAACCCATCCATAGTTTGCCATTCTTCTAATAAGATTAAAAAGGATCCACATATTGTACAGCAGCACTGAAAGGAAGAAGAGGAAATACCTTACACCTATATCAGGTGAATGTGTTTTACCCTTCACATCCTTCTTTTCCAGGTAACCATTCTCTATACTCCATCTCTCCCTGTATATCTCTGCTAACTCCCTTGCATTATCCTCATCTACATTTATATTTGTGTAAAAGGAGAAATCATGCCTCTTCCTGTCAGGGTAATATACTATATGCACAAAGTTGGTTTCTACTGATTCTTTCCCTGATGATATTTTATCATTTATTACAAGGAATTGAATGCCATTATAGTACTTCATCTCCATCTTCTTATATTTAAGAACCTTTGGATTATCCCTTGCAGGTATTATGTATTTCAGTTTAAGTGATTCCACCCTTCTTATCACACCTGCATCTAAGTACCCACGATCCATCAGTAAAATATTTATGTTGATTCCCAGTGAAATGGCATGCTTCAGAAGATAATCAACCTCATTTGCATTGTCAATTCCATCAAGCTGTTCCTTCTTCATTATGGACAATGTGAATCTCTCACCATTCTTTACAGATTCCATTGTTGCAAACCTGTATACTTTATCTGTTCCCCTGAACTTATGGAATGGTGCATTTATCAGGTACCTATTATCAATACCATAGTATGGCTCATCATGCTCATCTATTGCAGCATTCACAGGGTGTGAGAATGCACCATGTTCAATTGCAAGATGTACAGTTTCATCTATTAACATGCTTATCTGTTCAATCCCATCATGCACAGTATGCCTCCTCAAGTTTTCTGAGCCATTACGTTTATGCGATCCTGATTCTGATGCAACACCCTTGATCCTCCTGAATACTGTATCTGCAGATGGAATATGATTGTAAGGATGGTTTCTCACATAGGTTTCAGTGTATTCCTTTACAGATATTGCATTTCTTATTACATTTATTATATCCCCTGATGAATATATTGATTGTGGCTCAATCCTATGAGAGAATATGCCGTTAAGAGAGGAGGAGAAAAACTTTTTAACTGCCTTAACATTATTAAATTGGGGAAGGGTTTTGTTAATCGTAATTCAGAATCAATTCCCCCAATTTTAACTTTGGCTGACATCATATTGCTGTTATTCCTGATTGCTACATGATTTGGCAATTATAGTTATTGCTCTTAGTCGGACATGCGGAGAGTCTGGTAATATACAATAATTTAAATCTGAAGTTTCTGGAGCTGGATAAGGGCGATATAATTGACACTATTTAGAAAGAAATAAGTTCAGGATAAAATAATTATGATATGCTATTACCCTTCTTTTACGCTTATCATCACTCAAGAATATGCCTAATGTAATGAAGTATATAGTTAATATTAAGGTTGATGACTCGGCCAGGGCTGAATAATAAATCATTCTATTTTCAAGATTTCATATACTGCCTTTTTAACTTTGGGGTCCGTGATACTGGCATCGATTTTATCTTTATCTGCCCTTGTTAGATGATGCTTTTTAATAATGTATTCTGCCTCTGAATATGAAAAAATATGGATTCCTTTATAATAACTGATAGGGATTCTTTACTCCCTGTTGTAACCATAAAAATACATCTGAAAATATTATATGAATTTTTACAGGCTTAGAGGAAGGTCAAAAATTAAATAGTCTTATCGGTTATATAGTAAATATATGAAATATACTGTTATAATAACAAAAGATGAAGATGGGTATTATGTTGTAAATGTCCCTGCACTTCCCGGGTGCTTTACCCAGGGAAAAACCAAAAAAGAGGCACTGGAAAATATCAAAGAGGCTATTTCAGCATATATTGAATCATTGAAAAAGCACAATGAAAAAATACCCAGGGATAACGCAGAGGAAATAACAGTAAATGTCTAAGCTTCCTGTATTATCAGGTCATGATGTTATAAAGGCACTGGCTAAAATAGGTTGTACATTTGACCATCAAACCGGAAGCCATGTAATGCTGATCAATTAAAACCATAAGAGAATAACCGTACCGTTGCATGATGAAGTTGGTAAAGGACTATTAAAGGCTATATTGAAACAGGCGGATCTATCGCTGGATGAATTCTTAAAACTTTGCAAGTAAATTAACAGACCTATTTTAAAGTGTTATATAGACTCTCTGGTTCAAAGAAAAATATCGTAATTTTTATTTAGAAATATGGTTCCTGGATGCTTTCATCGGCAAAAGCCAGAGAAATTTTTTTTATCCATTATTTCAACACCAAATTGCTGTTACTATATTTTTTAACGAGATCGGGATTCCAGATCCATATTATTTTTCCATCCTTTACTGTTATTTTCCCGGATTCCTCAAGGTAGGAAATAATAATATTGAATGTCTGGTACATTATTTTCTTGTCAAGGGATAGCCATAGTTGCCTTTTTGATGTCCATTCTTCCTGGCTTTTTATTTTATTTTCCACCATAATTACGGTATCCAGCCTTGGGTAATGGATAATAGAATTTCTGTTCATAATATTATATAATAATATATAAGATATAAATTTATATAATTAAATATGGGCCATAACACTGAATTCATATTTATATAATAATAGAAAGCAGCAGCCACTTTACATTTTCAGTAAAATATCATTGATTCTACTCTGCTTCTATTAGTCTAACATGGATGTAATATTACCTTCTCGGTGCTTTGGTTCCATAAACTGGAAAATATTTGATTCCGATCTATTGAGGGGTAAGGGGAGTATGGCCTGTTTCATGTATAATAAATTTTAATGCCGGATAAGGAAAACTCAATATTGTAATCGGTTTTACAGTGTTCCATGGTAAATGAAAAAATAGATATCCTATTGAATTTTACATCCGGTCCGGTGCATGAGGAAGACAATATAAGCATAAATTTGGGCGTTCTAACTGATGGTCAGTTCACTTCCATAGTTTATTCCTTAATTTATTCCGGGCAGAGTATAAGATCCGGGGTAGATTGGAAATGGCACATACCCAGAAACCTAATATAATTTCCAGTTACAGAATTAATCTGTGATCCAAAACATAGAGTTATAATATTTTCATTCAATTATACGTTAAAAATTATATAATGTTATTTTTATATTATAAAAATAGTATTGTGTGTATTAGCAAATAAAAAAAATTCTTATCCCTTACTGATTAACACATTGAACCTTTATAGTAATGCGGAGGGTCGGATTTGAACCGGCGAACCCCTTTGGGAACAGATTTTGAGTCTGTCACCTTTAGCCTGACTCGGTAACCTCCGCTTTTAAATGTATAACATTTACACGTTATACAAAGCTCTTTTATTATTTATAGAACTTATAAATTCAGTATTGCAGGACTGCATAAAAATTTTAGCATTATAATTTTTATTACAGCAGAAAACCTCTATCTGCATAAACAGGAATCATAAATCTCATTATATCCAATATTATATCCAGTTATGGAAATATGCATAACAATAGACGAAGACCATTGTAAGGAACTTTACAATTCACTAATACAGGATAATAACCAGGATATTATCATGGAATGCAATGACAATAAAATATTTATTATGATAAAAAATGCTAAAATTACATCTATATATAACCTCATTGATGATATTATAAGAGATTATGAAACATTTAAAAAAATAGAGGAACTATAATTTTATTCCTCGATGGTAAGATTGAGTTTCTCAGTTAATTCCTTGTATCTGTTCCTTATAGTTACTTCAGTTACTCCTGCTACCTCTGCAATTGCTCTCTGAGTTCTTCTCTCACCAGTTATCAATGAAGCTATGTAGATTGCAGCCGCAGCCACCCCAGTTGGGCCTTTTCCGGATGTAAGGTCGTTATCAATTGCCATTTTTAATATTTCCTCGGCCCTCTTTCTGGCCTCCATTGAAAGTCTCAACTTTGAACAGAATCTGTTGACATAGTCATCAGGTTTAGATGGAAGTATATTTAATTTCAGGTATCTTGCCATTATTCTGTATGTTCTGCCAATCTCTTTCTTTTTTACCCTTGTTACAGATGCAATTTCATCCAGTGTTCTTGGGACATTTGTGATCCTGCATGCTGCATATATTGACCCGGCAACAACACCTTCAATGGATCTTCCTCTTATCATATTTTGTTTTACTGCCTTTCTGTATATGACTGCAGATGTTTCTCTTACATCATTAGGTATACTCAGATTGGATGCCATTCTTTCAAGTTCTTGCAGTGCCTGTGAAAGATTACGCTCAGCTGCATTGGAAACCTTAATTCTCTTTTGCCATTTTCTGAGCCTGTAAAGCTGTGCCCTGTTTCTGGTAGGAATGGATTTACCGTACGAGTCTTTGTTTTTCCATGATATATCTGTAGACAAACCCTTGTCATGTATTGTATATGTCATGGGAGAACCTGTTCTTGCTCTGCTTTCACTCTGTTCAGAATCAAAAGCTCTCCATTCAGGTCCCTCATCAATATAACTGTCATCAATAACTAAACCGCAGTTTGAGCATACAAGTTCTCCACGCTCATAATCTCTTACGAGCTGAGAGGAACCACATTCCGGGCATTTATCTATTTCATAAATATTTTTTTTCTTTTCGTTTGCCATATTTATCACCTTAACATTTTACATATATTTTCTGGATATCACTATCTTTCCCGGATATGTATGCA
>JAKAAK010000131.1 GCA_021797025.1 Thermoplasmata archaeon | reverse complement strand
TGAATGAAAGAATGTAATGAAAATCGGTATTGCAGGAACTATCATGGTTTCAACATAAATAATGAGCAATCCTGAAAAGGCCATTAGTGCTACTGTTATATTAATTGACTTCTTTGACATGGGTAATTCGGACATTGTTAGCTAATTAAATATTTATAAATAAATATTTCTTAACCAGAATAAAGACAAAAACATAAATCATATATTACTAATCGGAACAGAATTTTTTATTTATTGATATTAAAAGACTAAAACCGGAATTTCCATTTCCTCTTTCAGCAATCCGCTGTGTGCTCCCTTCATTGTATACTTTCTCTGATTGAGCGGGAAATGGTAGATATCATTATTCTTTGATATTCCTATCAGTCCGGGTAGTTTGGGCATGACGCTGGTATCGATCTTACCCATCAGGGTGGAATACATGCTATCGTCCTTTGATACCATTTCCAGATTCCGGTAATGCTTTTCCATATACTCTTTTATTTCATCTTTGTTTTCTAAAAACAGTGCACGTGAATCGCCATATGGTGGAAGAATTGATATGTCCATGAGCCCGGAATCGTTCCCCAGGTTGATGGTATTGCCCACCTCTACATGGCCGTGATCAGCGGTTATCACAAAATCATAATCAGCATATTTTTCCATTATTGAAATTATCCTCTGGAGGATATATCTCGCAGCTTCTACCGTGTACTGATCGTATGGCCCCAGTTTATGTGCCGTCTGATCAACCTCGGGAAGATAGAAGCTGATAAAATCAGTTCCCTTTTTGAGATTGTCTTCCAGTACAGAAAAGCTGTGGAAAACATTGGAGAAAGTATCGGTATTGTTGTTGCCGTACAGCAGGGTGGAAAATGCGGTTTTATTGATAAAAGCCGGTATGATATTTACCGTAGAATAGCCGGCGCGGTTCAGGGATGTTATCTTCGATTCATAATTAAAAATTGAAGCCATTGGATATGCCCGTTCCATGGAATCCCTTATATAGGCTGCCGATGAAGTATATCCCAGTATATTTACTATGGATCCCAGCTGCCGTATATAAAGCTGGTAACCGATTATACCGTGCTGCCCCGGATTGCGGTTCAGGAAAAAGGATGACAGTGCATTTGATGTTGTGGAAGGGAATACCGATGTGCATTTCATTTCGGTCCTGAACTTAATGCCGGTCTTTTCATATATATTCCATCCGAGACCATCGAGAAGGATAAAACATAATTTTTTATGCTTATATTCCAGTCCTATGCCATCTGTTTCTGTTCGTAAGCCGAAGTGTGAGAATATGTCGCTTGAAAGATTCACAAGTGATTTATTATCCGGAATTACAAAATTTTCCTGCATAATTGCATATTGCTTATTGCTATATTATAGTTCAGGATTTTCCTTTTCTGTATTGACTGCACCGTGAAACAAACCTTCTGGCGGCATTTTGATTTGAGGGGAAATATACATGCAGGTATCCGGCTGTGAGTTGCCTGTAATTATAACCCTCCCGTGTGCCATTTTCGAATTCATATGCAGGGTCTTCTCTTCCATGGAAATCGATGCGTGAATAGTGGAATTCATGTCCCCTGATTTTTTCTCCCTTTCCCAGAATGACACATGATGATGGGGAAACAGCTTTCCTGTACCCCAGGGAAAGACCTTCCATATGCACGGTTGCGGGTATTGAACCTACCATGGGATAAACCTCATTCCCGTATTTTATTGATTCCGAGAGGTACATATAGCCACCGCATTCCGCGAATACCGGCATGCCCCCGTTTATTTTATCCTTTATTTCCCAGAGAAGGCTTTTGTTCATGGAAAGATCCTTTGCATAGAGCTCCGGATAACCACCGCCGATGTAAATTCCATCCACATCCGGAAGTGTTTTATCCTTTACAGGATCAAAATATACAGGTATTCCCCCATATTTTTCCAGAATTTCAATATTTACTGGATAATAAAAAGAAAAAGCCCTGTTATATGCAACACCGATTCTGGCTTTCTCCTTTCTTTTGAAATTATATATTTTTTCTGATCCTGACCATCCAGAACTGTACTGTTTCGAGAGCCCTATAATAAAATCCAGATCAACACTTTTGCTTATGCTGTCCGAGAGCCTTTTAAAGTAATCATCATCCATTGAATTTTCCGCAGCTGTTACCAGCCCGAGGTACCGGGAATTGATTCTTATACTATCATCCCGTTTTATGCACCCTATAACCTTAACGCCGGTATGGTATTCAATTGCTTCCCTGACCAGTTTACAGTGGTAATCAGAACCGGCACGGTTCATTATCACGCCTGCTATTCTGGCCCTTTTATCCAGTTCCATGAAGCCTTTAACAAGGGCTGCCGCACTCTCTCCTGATGATGAGATATCTATTACAAGTATCACAGGAAGTCCCAGGATCATGGAAATTTCAAATGAACTCCCCCTGAAATTATGCCCGCCTATTCCATCGTAAAGACCCATGACTCCCTCAACCACCGATATGTCTTTTCCCTCTGAATTATGGTAATAGAGCTCTTTGACTGTTTGTTTGTCTCCCATGACTGAATCCAGATTGTATGATCTGTTCCCCGAGGCTATTCTATGAAAACCCGGGTCTATGTAGTCAGGGCCCACCTTGAATGGCTGAACCTTCAAACCCCTATCGGAAAGGGCCCGCATAATCCCTGTTGAGACTGTAGTTTTTCCGGAACCGCTGGATGTGGCCGCTATCATGACTCCATTAATGCCCATTCAAAAACACCGATACAGTAACGTTATTAATAATTTCCTTCGTTATGACCGGCATCCCATTTTTCGAGCTAATCCTCGCAGCGGCATTGGAAACGGAATAAGCCCCTGTGGCACGGAAAACTATATCTGATTTTTCTGATGCATGCAGATTGAGTTCCCCGGCCCTATAGAAGTAAAGAGGGCAGTTCAGGTCCTCCGCCAGTTTATGGATATCCCTATTGCTGCTTTTTAGATCAATTGTTGAAATCGATCTTATGGCTTCTTTATACAGGTGGTACTTCCTGAATAGAATATCTATTGCACTGGACATATCAGACAGTGTGGCATCAGTTGAAAATCCTATTCCTATATCAAGGAGCCTCGGAACAAGCACCAGTGCAGAACTGTCTGTTTCCTCCATATATGTGATTATAATCTTTCTCCCTCTATCAGAACCTTCAAGTTCAGGGATAATAATAGGTGTTTTATTGATAACCTGTACAGGGAGGCCTGCAAGCATATCCCCGGAAACAACAGCAAGATTTTCCCTGTTGAGAATTGTTAGACCGTATCTGGTAGCTACTGAATCCACGGAATTGATTCCATTTATATCAGAAGCCGTTGTCAGGACTGCTTCCCCTCCCAAAATCCGTGAAATTTTTAATGATAATGCGTTTGCTCCATGGTGCCCTGAAATTACCGGTATTACGAATTTTCCCAGATCATCTATCACTATGACCGGAATATCATGGAATTTATCATCCAGATATGGTGCTATAATCCTGACAACTGCACCCAGTGACATGATGAACACGGCACCCCTATATTCCCTGAATATGGATGGTATGACCTCCTTTAAATGGTTGAATACTTTGAATTGCCCATGATCACTGTACCTAGTATTCACATAAATATCGGCAGGAAATTCTCCGGAAAGCCTTTTTGCGATTTCAATGCCCCCTGATGTAATTGCAATGATCGCTATTTTTCCGGTATCCATTTTCATGAATTATATCTCTTATATTATAATTTGCAGGAAAGATTATGTGTATAGAACGATAATTATATATATATTTTTCATATGTATAATCACCGGGGAGCGAAAAGCTGAGAGGATAAGGATCGACCCGTGTAACCTGATCCGGATAATACCGGCGGAGGGAGATGGATACGAAAAATAGATTTATAGAAATACGGTGTATATTACGTTAAGCTCAAAACAGCGCTTCATGCTTGTTTCAAGCGCGTCCGGCTTAACTTTCTGGGGAATGGTTGGAACTCTTGGCCCGCTGGCGGCAGCGGGATCAATAATAGGTGTGTTGCCACATTATCTGAAGGTACTGGTGCTGTTGATAGGGCCTCTTTTTGTGCCATTCGGCAATTTTTTCATGGGGCTGCTCACCGATAAAATAGGAAGAAAGAAAATTTTCCTGATGACCATGGTAATCTATGGGTCCGGAATAATTGTTATATCCCTGAGTTATACATTCCTGCCGCTTCTTATAGGGCTGATGCTGGCAGAATTCGGTGTGGGTGGTGAAGAAATACCGTCATTATCACTGGTTTCGGAGGATTCCCCTATTTCCCAGAGGGCCATGTGGCTTACAATAATTTCAGATTTTGACAATATCGGAAGTGCCCTGATAGCCGGGCTATTCGTGGTAATAGTCAATTCATTTCTTGACAGGCTTGTTTTGATTTCTGCTGCATCAGTTCTCATAGTAATCATGATATTTTCGAGGATCTCCCTGCCGGAATCATTCAAATGGCAGGAATTGCACGGCCAGAGGGAAAAATCCGAAAAAACCCGGAAGGAACTTTATATAGACAGCAACGGAACTGATATCAAAAAACCATCCTACAGGCTTTCCCTGTTTGTACTCATGGCAATGGCAATATCACAGTATACAACATTCGGGCTCATGGCTTATATAATCGGCCCCTATGAATTTCCGGGAACTAATACTGATGACATGATAATATTCATTGCCCTCGTCGGGGCCTCCATTGCTGGCTTCATAGCCGCCCCCCTGATTTCCAGGGGCAGGAAAGGGTATACATTATTTTCATTCGGATCCGGTTTTGCCACCACAGTACTGATATTCATTTTGATACCTTTCCTTCATAATGTCATAATATTTTATCCCCTGTTATTCCTCAACATGATGATGAGTGAATTTGCATGGGCTTCAAGAACCACACTGGAGCCAGAACTTGCCCCGACCAGAATCAGGGGTACCTTTATAGGCACGGTCAGGCTTGCACCCATGATCGTTTATCCATTGCTCGTGATAGTTACCAGTACCATGTCACTGCGTAATTTCATTATCCTGAATATGGCTCTTTGGCTTCTGGGTTTTGCAGGGGCAATCATATGGCACCATTATGGAATTGAAACCAGGAATGTCAACATAGATTATTCAAAAAATTGAGAAAACCTTCCGGATAATATATAATAAAATTAATATATTCTTTACCTGATTAAGTTGGGACACTCAATGGATATAAATATTGATGAAAGTATCACAAAATGGGAAAAAGATGTTATAGATACATCAAAAAACAACAGGCTTCTTTACTTTAATGCTGAATCCTTTCTAAAAATCAGCACACCATCCATGCTATTTCTTTTTGATGACCTTGTGAACAAGGATAAAAAAATGGCAGTACACCTTACAGGGGATGATGAAAACAGGAAAAAGGATGAAATAATATTTTCCAGGAAGGAGGGTTTATCAAAAACACTGAGTTCCATATTTTACCAGGCAAACAGTGCACTGAAGGAACACGGCTCCAATGCCCTGTTTATTTCCTTCGGGCTTTTAAAATGGGTCGATGAGACCGGAAAAACCGTGGAAACACAGCTATTCTTTGTGCCGGTGACCTTGACCAGGAAAATGTACGATGATTTCACACTGGAGTCCATGGAGGGGGATATCTTCTTCAATCCGGTCCTGAAGGAAAAACTGGAACAGTTCGGAATCAAATTTGATTTTAACTTCGATGACAATCTGAATTTATCCGAAGCTATACGAAACTTCAAGCTCACGGTAAAGGATACCAAATGGTCCGTGGGCAGGAATTCATATCTGGGCCTGGTGTCCTTCACAAATAATAATATATACAATGATATCAAGAAAAATCACGATGCTATCAAGAAAAATGACCTGACACGTGCACTGGCCGGGGATTTTGAGATCATAAAAAAATTAAACCAAAAAATGCCTGATCATGTTGATTATTCCATAAACACTGCAATGGATGCGGATTCAAGCCAGATCAATGCTGTTTACGCAGCACGTACCGGAGCAAGTTTCATACTGAATGGGCCACCGGGTACAGGTAAGAGCCAGACTATTTCAAATATTATAGCTGATTTCATGAAAAACAACAGGAGCATACTGTTTGTCAGTGAAAAAAATGCTGCCATTGAAGTTGTCAAAAAACGTCTTGAGGAGGCAGGATTAGGCGATTTTATACTGAGCTTCCACGGCAATACATCAAAAACTGAAATCATAAAATCACTTTATAAATCGGTGGAGAACAACAGGCATATACCCAAAACCCTGGCGCCCACTGACAGGTATTCTGAAACCCTGAATTCATATGTTCAGGCTGTGCATGAAAAAAGGGGGAAGCTGGGGAGAAGCATATACGATGCGTGCCTGATTGAACTTAAAAACAGTCCGGAATTTGCCATAGGCATCGGTCATGAACTTCTTGACCTGACACCTGAAGACCTGGATAACCTTGAATTTCAGATGTCAGAGTTGAATGATTACGTGGACATCATAGAAAATTTTAACAGAATGCCGAAAGGGCTCCTGCTGGAAAAGTACAGAGAAGATCCTGAAAAATATTACCATGGAATGGATCTGATAGAAAACGGAATCAGTGAAATAGAAGAGCTAATCCCGGCAATAGAAGATTATACAGGCATCCTGATTGCATCCATGCAGGATGCAGAAAAGGTGCATAACCTCATTTCCGCATTGAACCCTGATATTATCCTGGAAAAAGAGTTCATGGACTCTGAATTCATAGAAGAAGCTTATTCCCTGCTGGAATCACGTGAACGCCTCATGCAGGAATATAAATATATGTCCGATCTTTTCAGCAGGAAGCGTGAAAAGCAATTTTTTGATCTTGATCTGAAAAGCATAAAAAAAGACCTTGTTGAAAATTATAATTCCGGGCTGAAAAGATTATCTTCAGATTATAAAAAAATTGTAAAGGACATAATGGAGGTTACGAAGGATAAGTCCAGAAAGCATTATAACGAACTGGTAGAGGATCTGGATTATGCCATTAAAATCATTGATAAGGAAAAGGAACTTGCAGAAGTTGAAGAATCCATGAAAACCAGAAATCTTGATTCTGAGGATGTTTACGAAAAAATCAGGTATGCCAAGAAAATTATTTCAATAATGTCCGGTGAACAGGCAATAGCTGCCATATCGGAACTGATCAGCGGAAAGGAAAAAATGGATTCCATACTTGATTTCCACTCCGGCTATGAATCGTTGATGGAGGGCATAAGCTCCCTTTATGATGTGCTTCCATCAGCAGAAGAACTCAAGACTAAATCTCTGGTAGAAATCCGTGATATGCTTGAAAGTATGTCGGCACTGGATATTGAACGTTATGCTAAATTCATGGAGCTTTATGATGGCCTGAAATCCGCCGGAATTGACATATCTCCTGCCTTTAATGTGGGGCTTCACAATGACTCCATCCTGCACTCCTTCAGGAACAGTTTCAATCATGAATTTATATCATTTTATGTGAGAAATGATGACAGATTGAAGAATTTCAGGTCATCATCCCATGAAAGACTCATCGGCATGTTTATAGAATTTGATAAAAAAAGGATTGAAATAAACAGGAATAATCTTGTGAGCGAACTGACGGATCGCCGGGGGGAAACCCTATCAAAATATCCAGGCGCGTCCATGATTATTAAAACCGAAAACGCCAAGAAGAGATTTCAGAAGCCTTTGAAAACACTGTTCAATGAACTCAGGGATGTACTTCCTGCAATAAAGCCGTGCATAATGATGAGCCCCAATAACGTTAGTGCATTCCTCGACAGTGAATTTTCCTTTGACCTTATCATATTCGATGAGGCATCCCAGTTAACACCCCCCGACGCGGTCGGTTCCCTTATAAGGGCAAAGCAGGCTATCATATCCGGTGATACCCAGCAACTGCCACCTACGAGTTTCTTCGAAAATGTAAATATATCCAAATACGAGGATGATTATGTTGTGCTCGATAATATCCTGGATCAGTTTGATGCTATAGGGCTTTCAAAAATACCGCTGAAATGGCATTACAGGAGTGTGGATGACAGGCTCATAGCATTTTCCAACATGTACTTTTATGACAATTCCCTGGAAACATTTCCATCGGCATATATCAATTCCCCCGATACAGGACTTGAATTCATCAGGATCGATGGAACCTATGGAAGGGGTAAAAGCAGAACAAACAGGGCAGAGGCAAATGAGGTTGTACGGATAATTAAGGAGCAGTTGCTGACCACGGATTCCATCGGAGTGGTGACACTCAGCGAGGCACAGAGGTCAGCCATAGAGGAAACACTGAATTCATATTCCAGGCACGACACAGTCCTTGCAGACCTGATCAATAATGATGGTATATTCGTAAAAAATCTGGAAAATGTCCAGGGGGATGAGAAAGATGTGATTATTCTGAGTACAGGCTACGGTAAGGATGAGAATGGGAAAATTACCATGAATTTTGGCCCCATAAACACCACCGGTGGTGAGAAAAGGCTGAATGTGGCCATCACCAGGGCAAGGAAGAAATTCATAGTTGTTTCATCCATGGATCCGGAGGATATAAGGGTGCCAGAATCAGCAGGGAAAGGACCTGAGCTTTTGAAACAGTATTTAATCTATGCCAAAAACCGCGGGACCGGAACGATCATACAGAAATTCAAAAACGATGATGCCATTATTGATGATATTGCTGCAAAACTCGTGGCCGAAGGCTTTACCACAGTTAAAAATGTAGGATATTCCATGAATAACATCGCTTTGGCTGTAATAGACCCAGAGGATAACGACCACTATATACTTGGAAT
>JAKAAK010000130.1 GCA_021797025.1 Thermoplasmata archaeon | reverse complement strand
AGAAATAAAATAAAAATGGAAAAAATAGATGTAAATCTTGAGTCCGAATATAAGGATATAAATTACGGAAGTCTGATCTCACAGTTCAGGGATAATGAAGACAATACCAGGGATTCTGGTTTCCAGAGGAATTCCAGACCATCCTACAACAGGAACAGAAGACCTTCATCAGGAGATAGAAATAGAAGTAGAACTCCGAGAAACGGCAGAAATTTCCATAAAAGGGAATACTAATTTGGTTTTTTGAAATAATTTTTAATAAATGGATTTTTCAGGTTCCTTTTCTATATTGATTTCAATTCTTTTTATCTCTCTCCATGAAAAGTTTTTCTTAATTCTCACACTATTTGAATAATATGTTCCGGAAAAGAACAGATTTCCACGGTCATTGTATTTAATCGATAGTAAAGAAAAAATTCTGTAGTCTTCATTTTCCGTATAAACATTTACTGGAAAATCATACAGAAATGCATATGCAAGTGTCTTTTTCATATCATCCATGTCCATGGAAGAATCACTACTGGCCTCTGATAGTCTTCCTCCAATAAATGATACCAACGCTATTATCATTTCTCTCCATTATAATATTAAACTCTCTTATTTATATTTATTTTCTTATTGTTCGGATACGATAAGCATTTTTGCAAGCAATATAGATATACATGGCAATTTTTATGTTATAGCTTTTCCTCCAGATATTTTATATCCTCTTCATTTAATATAATATCTGAATATTTGGCATTCTGAGTTACATGAAATCGATTAGAAGCCCGGGGTATCGGAAATACATTCTGATTTTTACTTATCAAATACGCTAATGCAATATTTGCATTGGGTACATTCCCTATTGTTTTTCTTACATAATCAAAGTATTCATTGTACTGTTTCTGTGTAACCCTGCCGTGACCTAGAGGAAAATATGCCATTACGGCTATATGGTTTTGTTCACAGTATTTAATCAGTTCATTCTGACTCTTTCTGTGGAATATATTGTAATTTATCTGTATAGAAGTTATTTCGTGTTTTGATAGAATATCCTGAGATCTTTTTAATAGATTAAGAGAGAAATTACTGAGGCCAATATATTTTATTTTTCCTGCATCGATCATTCCTTCCATTGTTCTTAGAGTCTTTTTGAGATCAATTGTGGGATTAGGAAAATGGATTTGATATAAATCAACATAGTTTGTTTCCAGATTTTTCAGGCTTCTATTCAATGCCCTTTCTAAAGATTTTGGAGATAAATGTGTTGGAAATACCTTAGTAGCTATAAAGAGTTCATCACGTTCGTAATTCTTAATGACAGGGGCTATAATTTTTTCAGTCCGGTAAAGTTCTGCAGTATCAATAAGATTTATCCCATTATCAATACCTGATTTTATTGCATCTTCTTTCTGTTCCCTTCCGCTATAAATGCCCAGATATGTTTTGAAAATCCATCTCATGTCGTAATAAGTACCCATTCCGATGCACGAAGTTTTAAATGACGTATTACCGAATTCCCTGTATATCATGTAATTCCTCAACACGAATTATATTTAAATAGATTATGTTTTTGACAAATATATAAATAATCAATTCTCAGATATTTTCAAATAAGCTAAATATATTTATAAAATAATACTTTATATTATTATGTTAGACAAATTATATGACAAATGGAAAACAGGAAGTGCAACGGAAAATGATTTTACACAGGATTATACTGACCTTAGCGGATTTATGGAGAAGCTTTATGACGAAATGAAAATCAGTATAGAACGGGATTTAAAGCCTTATGATGCATATTTTAAAATTCTTAAGCTCAATAACTTTGTTAATTCTATAATGGAAAAACGCCCTGATATTGTTGATTTGCTCAGTCACTGGTTTATGAAAGAAAAGAAAGATCTCGATGTAATAGCAAAAAATATAGGGGCACTTTACCTTGATATTGGGATAAGTTTTCCTGGTGGAATCAGTGTAAGCTTGACATTTCAACCAGATATGTGATATAATTTCAACACAGTAGACAAATGAGTGGGGGGTAGACTTTCTTTTATTTATTGAAATAAAATACTGATAAAGATAAAATAAAAAAATATAATAAAAACATTCCATTATACAGATACTGTACAGTTCCACCATGTGTAAATCTTATAACAGAGTATAAAGCCCCGGCGCCGGTTATGAGTATAAGTAACACCTGAGCCCAAATTCCTCGTAAGGGCAATTTGGTAGAATCTTCCTTTGGTGTTACCTTGAATGAAGTCCTTTTCCCAATTAATGCATAAAAGGCTGATTTCACAAATATGGGACTACTAATAAACGTTAGTGATACGTTTCTCAGTAATGGAACAATAGACTTCTGTATACTCACAATAGTTATGGCAAATGCAACAAATTCAAACAGTATATAAAATGCAAATATAAAAATATAAAATGATGGTGTGATGATTGAAACCACATTAAAAAATATAAACAGTAATGGGAATATAAGCATCATTATATTTACCAAACCTACAAAATACCATGATGTAGTTACAAGGTACCCTAATTTCTGCCTCACTGTAAGTGCTCTTCTTTTAAAAAGTAATTTGATAACCTTGAAAAATATCCCAAGAGAACCCTGGGCCCATCTCGATTGCTGAATGAAATATGAATTTAAAGTCTGCGGTGCCTCCCCAGATGCCAATGGTCTGCTATAATATACTGTTCTATATCCCTTTTTATGCAATTTTATTGAAGTTGCCAGATCTTCAGTAACATTACTCTCATCGAACCCACCGACAGACAAAATTGCTTTAGTTCTATAAACTACATTGGATCCACAGGAAAACATGCTATCCTCGAGACTCTTGCCCTCAGTTATGAAATTATAAAACACCTGTTGAATATCATTTGCACCCTTCGCCACATTGGTATTATTATTTTCATATTTCTGTGGAACCTGGACCAGTGCTATGCTATCGTCATCATCTATAACAGGCAATGTTTCATTCAGAAACTCTGGCAGTGGATGTTGATCTGCATCAAATACTGCAAAATACTTTGTATCAATAGTTTTTATTACGTCATTCAGTGCTCCTGCCTTGTAACCTCTCCTATTTTCCCTGTGTATATATATAACTCTATATTTTTCACATAGTTGCTTTATGGCTGCTGCTTTGTTTTTATCGGTGGAATCGTCCAGAATGTAAGGTACTCCATTTCCTATTCTGCACATCTGTTTGATTTTTATGACTGTTTCCTCAAGCACGTCGGCTGACTCATTATAACATGCAATAAAAACAGATGTTTGGAATGGATAATACATACTGAAATAGTATGTCACACTATTTTCGTACTTTGATGAAGCTGATACATAATAATACATATATTCTAAGGAATGCATTATAAAAAATACATTTATTAAAATCAGAATTGTGCTCATTAACTTCAATGTGACAGTTTTATCCAGGAGAACGAGGGAAGTTATCAGGAAATATAAATATAAAACTATAAAAACAACCGTAATACCGGCTATTATATATGGCTTTTTATTCATTTTCTGCCCACTATCTCCAGCTCTCCATCAACAGTTATTTCAAATTCCACTATTCTTCTTGCATCAGCTGTAAGATTGAATTTTTTTAATATTAGTAAGTTTTTAATCTGATTCTCGGTTATAATCTGGTCGATTTCAGCAATACCTGTGAAATAAAGATCTTCGATGGGATTAGCATTAATGTTGTTTATAAATTTGGTACATACTATCACGCAATCCAGATTTCTTAATTCATTGAAAAGATACCTTATACTCTCCTCACTACCATTTATCTCCAATGGCTCTATTGAGTCTATTACAAGTCTCTTTATATTGTATTTTGTTACATACTTTGAAATTTCTGAGATGAACTTAGAGATTTCCTCCTTAATTTTCCACTGATCCATGCCTGTATCGATCTTTGTCAGTGAAGAGTTGGAGTTCATGACTATAAGGTTCTTTGTATTAACATATTTTTTCATATCAAGATTTATCGAATCAGATATGTTTAATATATATTCTGGTGCATTCCTGTTGGTTATATACAGACCGTTCTGGTTGTTTTCTAAACCATGCTTTAGAAATTTCAGGAGAAAGAATGTTGAATTTCCGGATGAAAAAGTTTCCAATCCGTACATATTATTCAATTCAAGGCCATTCAAAAGCACATCGTCGAACTGACAGATTCCGAATTTAAAATACTTTGAGGTAAGAACACTGTTTAGAAACTCCTTGAATTTGATTTCCATATCATGTATATCAGTTGAGCTATAAAATTCAATCCCGATCGTATCGTGAACTTCCTTTATAGATTCACCCAAATTGAAAACGATAAAACGTCTTGATGGATACTCCCGCTTCATTGGGTTCAACATTTCTATTATATGGTTTTTATCACCATTTATATACATATCAACCATATAATCGAAGTCGTTTGTAATCTGCATTCCAAATATATGTGAATGATAAGGTGTTTTCAAGACAGAAGGAATATCAAATTTTAACCCTGCATTCTTTACCAGAGTATGTAGTATATTAAGCATCTCCACGACAGGTAAATCCTTATTATCAATTTTGATGCCAGGAAAGTCTTCCCATTTGTCAATCTTATCTGCAGGCATTTCGCACTCAGAGCAAATATTTTTATTTTTTATTATGCGATTTTCGGATAATTCCATATTTGAAGCCAAATTATCATCTTCTGTATATGGCACTATATAGAATGTATCGTTTCCACAATACTTACACTTTGCCATATATCTTTTTCCAGAATAACTGGCAAGTTCAGAATGTTTCAATCGGGAAATGAGCTCATCCACTTCTTCATCCATATACATTTTGCCGGTTGAATAGAAAACACCACTGGACACGGCGCTTTTCAACCTTCCATATTTTAAATCGTAAAGAAATAGCTCCTCAATTTTCATTATTATAAAACCCGATAGGTATATTTAATAGTTCCTATAAAAACTTTAAATTATCGCTTAAGCAAATATACAAAAGATCTTGTTGAATTTATAGGAAATAAATAATCCGATTGCGGTTAGATTTATTATTAGTAAGATGAGTTTTTACAATTTGAATAAATTCAAATAAAGGTTAGAAATAAACTGCGCTATAAAGAGTTTAAATGAATAATAGAAAACTTATAGCCCTCAGGTCTCTTATAATAGCAGCCGGTGCCACTGCTGCAGCTTCCTTTGTCGGAGTCTTTGCAGTCATGATTGGGGCATCAGCTGTAGAAATGGGCTGGCTACAATCATCATCAAATTCTCTGAGCAATCTCGGCCAGATTTTCTGGGGGAGAATAAGTGATAGGGTCGGAAGACGAACGCCTTTTCTGATTTTGGGAAGTGTAATATTGGCCATACTGTGGTATATGCTACCATATTCATATAATCCTGTAGACTTAATTATTCTCTACGCACTTATATCACTATTTTCGGCTATGATCACCGTAAACTGGTATTCATTCATTGCTGATAATATTAAACAGAAAAGGGGTCATTTTCTTGCCATAATAACGAATATAGCATCTCTCGGTACTGTTATATCCTTGATAGCAATATTTTTCCTACTGGACAGTGATTCTAGAAAAGATATTGTTATCCCATTCACTGCAGCCTCAATTTCATATATTGCCTCTGCTGTAATAGGATTCATGCTCACAGAAAAACACAGTAAATCGGTGATGACCAAGAATCTTATGGGAACGTTGAAAACATTGAGGAATAATAGTACATTTTATAAATATTTCATGGCAACCAATGTACAATCTTTCTTCTGGTCGCTGGCCTGGCCAATGTTTCCCATAACAATTGTTACAATAATGGGCTTTTCACTTAAAATCGTGGCACTTCTTACTATTGCCTCAATCGGTTCTGCACTTGTTACACAATATTTTATTGCCAAATTCATTGATAACGTCAACAGAATTCCTCTGATTTTCCTGAATAAAATTATGCTCAGTGGAATCCCTTTAATGTATGCCTTTTTCGATTCGTTTCCACTTTTTGTAGGTATTGAAATATACAGTGGTTTTATAGGTTCTATCCAGAATTCGGTTCTTACTTCCTATACACTTGATGTTGTTCCGGAGGATCACCGTGCGGAGTATATTTCCATTCTCAATGGATTTAACGGCGCAATATATTTCATGGGAGCACTTACAGGAGGATATCTCCTATCGTTGTTCATAGATTTCTTTCCGCTGAAACTTGCACTCACATTTTCATATTTGATTGTATTTTCCGGTAGATTCGTATCATCTTTTCTGTTCCGTGGCCTCAAGGAAGTGGAAGGTGGTGGCAGAAACATGAGTGCACTTAGCATCCTTTTCAAACCAAGACACCCGGGATCTCCTTCAGGAGGTCCAATAAACCCCAGGTGAATGGATTTAGACTTGAGACGATTACCAATTCAGGGCAAGGATGAGGTCCAATAAACCCCAGGTGAATGGATAAGTTTTTTATCAGGGGTGCATCTTTTTATATGAAAACATAGAATTCTTAGATTTTACCAGCTGGCAATTAACTATTTATATTATTATAGAATATATAACACATATGTCAAAAAATTTGGAGATTAGGCTGGACAGGAATTCTGATGCATCAATCTATAGACAATTATATAATCAAATCATACAGAATATTATTAACGGGAACCTGGAAAAAGGAGATGTACTTCCATCCTCCAGAGTTATGGCCGGGACACTGGGCATAAACTTCCATACGGTGAATCAGGCTTACCAGAAATTAAGGGAAAACGGCATTATTACCATAGGTAAGAACAAGAGGTATACAGTAGCCGAAAGCAGACAGCCAGATACTGAAAGAAACTTGATAGAAAGAGAGACAGAGGTTGTTAATGAAGCCATTGCTATGGGATACTCTCAAAATGATATAATAGAAACAGTTAAAAAAATACTATCCAGTAAGTCATAAAATTCATTATAATAAATTTATAAATTATTTTTTAATCATATAATAGACATTTTTCTTTTTTCCCAGATCATAAATTATTTTATTGGAGTTTTCTGATATGTCCTCATGCCCCTCACGGCCTATAAACGCTTTGCTCTTTGCCTTCCAGTACATATCATATGTCACCAGCAAATGCCTTGGAAAGGCTGCTATGCTCTTAAGGTAGTCAGGCATCATCTCGATAATGAATTTTGTTCCTGTATCTATTAGTTTATTCTTCTTCCCTGATAATTTCAGGCCCAGAAGCTTGCCTCGCATGAACTTGTAAATATAAAATGAGTACGATGCATAGAACTGCACTATCTGGTCTAAAACCGGGCCTACACGGGTTTTCATAACAGGTGTCAGAACATCATACCTATCCCAGTCCAGTGTAAACAGAGATTTGCTGTCCAGTGCCTCATCAAATATCCTTGTTCCAGGAAGCGGCGTGTAAATTGAAAATTGCAGTGCGTCGGCTCCTGCCCTCGCCAGCTCCCTGGAAAATTTAACTGTTGTCCTCAGGTCCCTGTATCGTTCATAGGGTGCACCTACCATCATTCCAACAATTACCACGATTCCATTTGCGGAAAGTACCTTTACGGCACTTACCGATTGTGGGGTAAATTCCCCCTTGTGCATTTTTTTCAGGATTTCCGGGCTTCCGGATTCAACACCAAGGAAAGATATGCTCATTCCTGCTTTAGCTGCCTTTTCAATCAGATCAGGATGCCTGGATGTTACGTCAACCCGCATCTGGACAATCCACGAAGTATTGAGTTTTTTCTCCAGGATCATGTCAAAAAGTTCGTTCCTGTGCTTTACATTAGGCTCAACTATAAATATGTCATCGGTAAAGAATATCCAGTTATAGCCTGCTTCACTGGCACGTTCCATTTCCTGTATAATCCTTTCATTGGATTTATTTCTCCATGTATTGCCCCATGTTGGTGTAACGGAGCAGAAATCACAGCCATATGGGCATCCCCGAGAAGTCTCCAGGCACATAACACGGTCTTCCTTACCGAAAACCTTGAATGTATACTTTGAAGGGTCAAGGAGTTCCAGTGGCGGAAAAGGAAGTGTATCCAGATCTACTATAAGTTTTCTAGGTTTCGTCCTTTTAATTCCGGAGTCAGATCTGTAAACTATGCCATTGATCCCATCAAATCCGGTTCCCTCAATAATTGAATTTACAATATCGTATATTGTTTCATCGCCCTCCCCCAGAACAGAGATATCAAAACCAGCATTTATCAGTTCTTCTGGGAGGAATGTGGCATGATGCCCCCCTGCTACGAGCACTGTATCAGGTTTGAGTTTTTTTATCCCACGTGCAATATATCCCGCATTGTTATGGGCAGCAGTGGCATGAAGTGTGATGCCAACAAGATCAGGCTTATATTCAACAGCCATCTTTATTGCATCATCAAGGGATATGCTGTCTGCCTCCATATCAATTATTTTGACCTGGCTATCTTTTATTCTCTTAATTTCACCAGCAAGAGCCAGCAGCCCAAGCGGAGCAGGCAAAAAACCCCATTTGCTCAAATAGGCAGACCCTGTACGGTTGCTGGGCCTTATAAATACAGCCCTGAATACCATATAATATTATTTAATAATATTATAAATTCTTTGTTATCCAAATTCTCTAACAAAAGTTATTTCTTTTTATTATGACAATACCAAAAGCATTATAACGGTTAGAACAATGATTTTATCATGATAACATATGTTAGTGAGGATGATGTAAAATCCAGTTTAAATATGAAAGAATGCATCGAGGAACTGAGAAAGGCATTCATGTCATATGGCAAAGGCCTTTCTGATACACATCCCAGGGATCGCATAATTGTGGATAAAAAT
>JAKAAK010000004.1 GCA_021797025.1 Thermoplasmata archaeon | reverse complement strand
TCAACATTTTTATACAATGTTAATATTATTAATAATGGGACTCGGTAAAAGAGATTTAAATAGAAAGAAGAAAAGCATAGAAATGAAAATTGATGAACTCGAACAGAAGGCAAGAAAAAATCCTATGGATAAATCCATACAGGCTGAAATTAACGAATTGAAGAAAAAACTTGATAAATAATAACATATAATAGAGATTAATCGTTTTTCCGGTAAACCCCATAGTCAACAAATTGTTAATTTTAGAGTTAAAATTTCAGGATATTAATGCCCCCTCAACATTTTTATACCATGATTATGTTATGTTTGTATGGGAATCGCAGGATTCATTTCAGAGGATTTAAAGAAGTCCCCTGTAACAGTTGATTATACATGGTATGATCGCTCTCAGGGTGTTGTACAGTGGAATTTTCAAAACATAGGAAGCACCACAAGATCTTTTATACTTATAAGAGGAGTTTCGCAGAATGGTAATGTTTCGGAAATATATGCCTTCGGTGATGCATTTTACCCTCTGTATTACCAGAATTTCAATATTGACTTTGTAACACATCCTGAAAGCCTGAAAAATATAAATGTGAAAACAAACAATGCACCACTTGCAGTTATCGAAAATTCACATTCCGAACTCCTGGTTGCTTTTCTATATACACTTTCCGGTGGGGAATCATATTCTGTCCTCGAGGCAGGATGGAAGGGCATTGAACCTGGAGGGATAAGTGTTGCATTAGCAAAATATAAAGGAGTTAAAAGTTTCGAAATTAACTACGATAAGAAGCAGTGCACGCTTTATAATGAGGAATCAAACACCGATTACCAGTGTCCGCCGGATCCATTTACAGTTAGAAGCGGTATGTTCTCCGTAGATAAAAATATAAAGGAACTGTTCAATGATAGGATCGCCGCTGTTTACATGACACCTGTTAGGAAATTTCCATAATTAAATAAAAACATGTAATTTTAAGGAATAAAACATTTTCATGGCATATCTCCTTGAAACTATGTTCGAAAATATATAGATAAAGGCTAAATATAATAGTCGTATATAAAATTACTATGATTTTAGTTACAAATGATGACGGATTTAATGCAGTTGGCATAAAAGAGCTGTTTAAAAACGCCTCCATGATTGATGAGGCTATTATGGTTGCACCTGACAGTATGAGAAGTGCTTCAGGCATGACCATTACTTTTACCAGACCAATGAGAATCCAGCCAATAAAAAATGCCGATATTAAGGGATACGCCATATCTGGATACCCTGCCGATACAATAACAATTGCGCAGAATGTTATTTTGCCAGGTAAAAAAATTGACCTTGTTGCCAGTGGAATAAACCTGGGTTCCAATATATCACTGAGATCCATTTATGCAAGTGGTACCATATCTGCTGCCATGGCTGCTGCACTGAAAGGAATTAAGGCCATGGCTTTCTCCATGGTTACAGATAAAATTAATGCCAATAGTGATTCCGACTTTTCCAAGGCCGGTGTATATTCAAGATATATAATAGAGGAGTATCTTCAGAATGGATTTCCCAGGAATGCAGATGTGCTCAATATAAATTTCCCTGAAGATATAACAGATGACACAGAAATAAAGGTTGTTCCCATGGCGTCCAGCGTATTCCACGACTATCTTGTTCATAATATAGATCCCAACGGGAAGGATTATTACTGGCTTGGAAATGAAATTGAAAAGCAGGAGGATAAAAATACTGATTATTACGTTTTGATGGAGGAGAATAATATTTCCGTAACACCACTATCAATACATGGACATAGCGTAACGGATTATGCACCCACAGAAAAATTCTTTGAAAACGTTCAGGACAGGATACTGGAAGATCAGGACGGAATAGCATAGTTCTTTTAGATTTGTATTTTTAGTTTCTTCGGTTTATTCATAAAGATTTATTTATAAAATCTGGATTCAGGTTAAATGAAAGCCTTTATCATCGGCAGGTTTCAACCGTTCCATAATGGACATCTAGCAATAATAAAGCATATACTGGATCATAATGATTATGTCGTTATAGGAATTGGCAGCGCTCAGCTTTCACACACTCTTATGAACCCATTTACGGCTGGTGAGCGCTATTTGATGATACTTAACACTCTTGAAAATAAAGGCATTTCCAATTATTATATAGTACCCATAGAGGATGTAAATTCAAATCCCATGTGGGTCGCACATGTGGAATCCCTTACTCCGCCATTCCATAGAGTGTATACAAACAATCCTCTGGTAAGAAGACTCTTCTATGAAAAGCAGTACGAGGTTCTTTCGATGCCAATGATTAACAGGGCATCGTGGTCTGGAACAAGAATACGTCAGAAAATCCTGAATGGCGGTGACTGGAAATCCGATGTACCTGAAACTGTATATAATATAATGAATGACCTGGATGGAATAAACCGTATCAAGGATTTATCCAGAACTGACGAGGACCCTATCTAATGAATTATTTTATATCATAATTATAAAATTTTAATAATATAATTTTTTTGAAATGTGTATGATACAAAGAGACCAAATAACGTAAATTAAGATGGGACAAAAATATATATTGATTTAAAATACTATACATAAATGAAAATTAAAATGAGGATTGTTGCAGCCTCTTACAGGCAGAGCGACGTAACCGTTGAATTATTTGGCCGTACAGAGGAAAATCAATCAATTACTGCACTATATTATGGATTCAAGCCCTATTTTGATTATGTGGAACCGGATAAAGAATGTATCAAAAACATAAAGAGTAATCCTGAATTTATAAGAATGGAAGATAAAAATCTATTTCTTGATGGTAAAAATGTAGATGTAAAGCGCATATATATCAAATCTCCATGGAAGGTACCAGAATTAAGGAAACTCTGTCCGTGCCAGGCACTTGCAGCAGATATACCGTTCCACCACCGGTTTATTTACGATTTTGATCTTGGCTCAACGATTGAAATAGACGGTGAATGCATAGAATCAGAGAAAAAAAATTACACAACGGATATGGTTATCAAAATAAATCAGGTAAAGAGGACAGACGATTTCAATCCACAGCTCAAAATATTTTCCTTTGATATAGAAAATTCAATTTCCACCAGGGAAATTTTTGTCATAGGATACTCTATATACTTCAACGGGGAGATAAATGAAGGTGCACTTACCGGGAAGGAACCTGAAATACTTGAAAATTTCAATAAACTGGTGCAGAAAGAAGATCCGGATTTGATTACCGGATACAATATAGATGGATATGATATGCCTCTTCTGGAAGAAAGAATGAGATTCAACAAAATCCAGTTCAAGATTGGAAGAGATTTTATTCCACCAAGGAGAATCATGGATCAGTACTGGAGGCTCCATGGAAGGGTAATCGATGATACCTGGTGGGAGGTGAGGAAAGTTCTGCATCCGAAGCACGAGACACTCAATTATGTGTCCAACATGCTCCTGAATGAGGGCAAGGAGAATGTGAACAGGCTTGACATAGAAAATGAATGGGCAAAGAGGCCGGCTGATGTAATAAAGTACTGCATCAAGGATGCCCGTCTCGCACTGATGATATACAGGAAAATAAGGATACTAGATAGAAATCTGTATCTTTCAACCGTTTCTATGCTCCCACTGGATGATGTCACCAACGGCGGAACAAGTACATATGTGGATTCCCTGCTAATAAGAAGAGCAGATCGTGAAAACATAGGGGTTCCCATGAGCTCCTCCAAATTTTCAAATGATACCTATGAAGGAGGTTATGTTCACACCATGGATCCGGGTCTTTTTGATATGATCGTTGTACTGGATTTTAAAAGCATGTACCCATCTATGATCATTAAATACAACATCTGTTTCACAACACTGAGCAGTGAAGGAACAATCGTTGCACCGAACGGTGCCAAATTTCTTTCGGCAGATGTGAAAAAGGGGTTAATTCCGGAACTGCTGGAACAGCTCATGAAAAAACGTGACGAGGTTAAGAGGCAGATGAAAATGGATAAGGCCAACTATGAATACCTGGACGGTCTCCAGGCAGCCATAAAGGTGCTTATGAATACATTTTACGGCGTTCTCGGTACATCATTTTACAGGTTCACTAACAGGGAAATCAGCAGTGCAATCACCGCATTTGCCAGAAATACCATAACATCCATAATAGATGATCTGGAAAAAACTGGCAATAAAGTTATATATGGAGATACAGATTCTATTTTCATAGAATCCGGAAAAGAAACACTGGATGAGGCAATAGAATATGGAAACAGGCTAAGCTCCGAAATATCCGAAAGAGAGCAGCTTGTGCTTGAATTCGAAAAAATCATGGATCCGCTATTTTCACACGGTGCAAAGAAGAGATACGCAGGAAAGATTGTCTATCCTCCATCATCTGCCGGTCAAATCCTGGTAAGGGGATATGAAACCAGGAGAACAGACTCCTTTGATCTTCAGAGTGAGGCACTATCAAAGGTATTCGATCTGATACTTTCCAGGGACGTGGAGGGGGCAAAAAAATATGCTGAAGACCTTATCAGGGAAGTTGCTGAGGGTAAAATAGACAACAGCAAGCTTGTGATATCCAGGAGTGTAAAGAATTTTTCCCAGTACAAGAATGAAAATTCCATGGCAAATGTAAATGCCGCCAAAAAATTGATAGAACGTGGAGAAACATTTATTCCCGGAATGAAAGTTTCATGGATTGTTACAGATGCGGGAAAAACACCACAGGGAGTCGAGCCTTTTATAGATGGCCAGGAATTTACATATACCCCAGATTATACATATTATTCCAAGAGATTACAGGAAACGCTCAACAGGGTTCTGGAAAGCCTGGATAAGGAGGTAACAGTATTCAAAAATCCACAGAGCAAAATTACTGATTTATTCCAGGAAAAACCAGGCAAACGTAATATAGAAGATTTCTTCAAATAGTTCAGTGATGAATTATTTAGTAAAAATATATATACGTTTTTCTACTTAACCGAAAATGAAAGATACCAGAAAATCATTGATTTTCACTTCACTGGGTCATTTTGCAAACGATGGTAATTTTCTCCTTTTTCCAACGTTAATAGCCTATTACAAGGTTATACCCCACATAAGTATAGCATTTCTCGGGGTAATGGCCATAATTTATAATTTACTGTCCGGGCTTCTTGGTCCGTCAATCGGGAAGCTGGCCGACAGAATAGACCGTGACGGGTTTCTTATTTTTGTCGGTATATTCATGGAGGCAATTTCGGCAATATTATTTGGAGTGGCTTTTATATATGAATTGTATGCCAGTTACAT
This sequence comes from Thermoplasmata archaeon, assembly GCA_021797025.1. The sequence goes on along the minus strand of JAKAAK010000004.1, from coordinate 27,423 downwards.
AATACTCATAGCATCCATTGTTCTAGGTGCAGGCCAGGCATTTTATCATCCCATAGGGGCATCTATTCTGGCATTTACCTACGGAAAGAAAGATTCCTCCTCTGCAATGGGAATCAATGGATCCTTCGGAAGCCTAGGAAGGGCTATTATCCCCTCCATGCTGGTTTATTCCATGCTATTCTTCGGGCATTTTGGAGGACTAATTGTCCTATCAATATATACATTCATAGCTGCATTCATCATTTTCACTGGATTGAACTTCTTTAAAAGGAGCAAGTACATAAAGGTCGACAGGGCAAAACATGGCAGAAATACAGTAGAGGATAAAGCCTCCAGGGAAGAATACTCAAAATACAGTAAATTTCTTTATATTCTCACTGCCATAGTTTTTATCAGGGCATTCTTCCTGATGGGCACGGTTACATTTACACCTGATTACTTCGATAACGTATTTAATTCTAAAATAATCATGGGTGATATAGTTACAATCAGTTTTCTGGGTGCAGTATTGGGGCAGCCATATTTTGGAACCGTTGTCAGGAAACACGGAGGTAAATTCACTATTGCCGTTACCACAATTGCCTCCACCCTATTTTTCGGGCTTATGCTGATTACGGACAATTTATATCTTATAACGGTTATCTATCTTTTATATGCAATATTCGCATTTACCAGTTTTCCAGTGCTTCTAGGCTATGTGGCACAGACAATCCCACAGAAATTCTCAACACGTTCAAATGCACTTGTATGGAGCTTCGGAAACATTGTTGGCGGGTCAGTTGGTATCGCTATAGTGACATTGCTCCTCTATGTTCATATATCCCTGTATACATCTCTGATAATAATGTTAATATTTTCAATAGTCTCAATCGCCATGCTCCCCCTGCTGCCTTCTAAAAGCAGTCTTGAGGAAACCACAGTTGCATGACCTTAAAATCTTATTTTGTAATTTTTGAGCCAGTCCAGATCGCTGTTGTATATTTCCCTGATATCATTTAAATTATAGTAAAGCATAGCTAGTCTTTCCAGCCCGAGGCCGAATGCCAGCACGGGTGATTTGAGTCCCATGGGCTTAGTAACCTCCGGTCTGAATATTCCTGAACCTCCAAGTTCAACCTCTTTTCCATTTATGTCCACAGCAACGTCCATGCTGGGTTCAGTATAAGGATAATAGGAAGGTATTAACCTGATGTTGTCAAATCCCAGCTTTGAATAAAACTCTCTGAGAAGCCCTTTTAGTGTCGACAGGTTCACATCCGGGCCGCAAACCGCCCCCTCAATCTGATAAAGTTCTGAAAGGTGCTTCCAGTCAACACTCTCATGGCGAAATACCTTCTCTATGGAAAAAATAAACTGGGGGACATCCCTGTGATTATAAAGATACCTTACCGTATTAACCGTGGTATGTGTTCTCAATATTAGCCTTCTGGCTTCTTCCTCAGACCATTTATAATTCCAGCCACTGTACTTTCCATAGCCAGTTTCGTGGACCTTTCTAACAATATCCAGTATTTCCGGGTTTTCAAATTTAATATTATTTTTAGAATTTATATAAAATGTATCCTGCAGATCTCTTGCAGGATGATCCTGCGGAATGAACAGCATATCCATATTCCAGCCCGTGTATTCTATAAAATGTCCATGCATTTCTGTAAATCCCATTTCCAGGAATATCTTCCGTACATTTTCAATGAGATATGTTAAGGGATGCAGTCCTGCCCCATTGACCTGCTCTACCCTGGAATTCAGGTCATATGATCTGAATTTACGAGTTTTCCACTCCCCGGAAGCTATGATTTCTGGGGTGAGTAATTCCAGAAAATCTTCATTTTCATAATTTTCCAGGGATTTAATTCCTTTTATAGATATATTAATTATTCTTTTCATGTTTCTGTGCCTGTTAACAAGCCCCCTGTGCATGAATACCTCAATCATTTCATCAGAAATTTTTCCACCGTTTTCCACAGCAGAGAGTGCCTCCTTCATTGTTTTAAATATATCCAGAAAATTTCCATCCATGAATTCCATAACCCCGTTTACCGGCTTTATACCCATTTTTGCTATATTTGCCATGCCTATTCTGTAATCATCTCCAAGAATATCCTTTATTTCTGCTATGGTACATTTCTTTTTTTGAATTAACAATCTGTAAAGTCGTTCTTCAGGGAATCCCTGTTCAAGATACTTTTTCCCCTCAGTGGTGACTGCAAATTTATCATACTGTTCTTTTTTAACACTAATAAGGTCTTTAAACTCAAGATAGGAGATGGCACTGGACCTGATACGTTCATCCAGACCGATATCAATTGAGTCCTCAGGCACATCTTTTTTATCCTTAATATAATTCAAGACTCTGTACTCATTCATACTGATTTCAGTTTTTTCCATTATACCTTAAATATCAGCTGCATTAAATAATTTTTCAGTGCGCTGTGCCAGGGGAGGAGATTGTTGAAAATCTCCTGAAACCTATTCAAATCAAGCTTTTTTATAAATTAAAATTATTTAAATAATAATAGACAATTAACTAATGTGGATTACGTACCAGATACATCGGTAATAGTTAGCGGAAAATTCAGGGAATACATAGCCAGAAAAAAAGATGTCAGAGTCATTTTATCTGAAGCCATGATTGCAGAAATTGAACATCAGGCAAATGAGGGGAGATCCATAGGTTTTACTGCTCTGGAAGAGCTCAAAAAACTTAGAGAACTATCAGACACTGGCAAAATTTACATTGATATAATGGGGAATCGCCCCATGGAATGGCAGATAAAGAATGCACATAGTGGAGAAATTGACAATATAATAAGAAATATCGCGCTTGACAATAATGCAGCACTGGTAACCGGAGATCATATACAGAGTATTATTGCATCTATAAAGGGTATCAATGTTGTATATATAAAGGGTGAGGAAAAAGATGTTAAAGACATTCAGGAGTTTTTTGATGATTATACATCATCTGTGCATCTAAAGGCAGGGATGAAACCACTTATAAAAACAGGAAAACCCGGAGAGGTCGTACTGAAAGAACTGGATTATACCGTATCATACGATGAACTCGAGAAAATTGCATATAATATAGTACAGCGTGGCAAATTCGAAGACCAGTCATTTATAGAAATGGATATGTTCGGTGCTACTGTTATACAGCTAAAAAATCTCAGGATAGTCATAACCAGGCCTCCATTTTCAGACATAATGGAAATAACTGCCGTAAGACCGGTGGTAAAAACAACTATTGATGACTATAAGCTGGATAAAAGAATAATGGATCGTCTTCAGAATAAGGCATATGGAATCCTGGTTTCCGGTTCTCCCGGTGCTGGAAAGAGCACATTTGTTACTGCACTGGCGGAATACTACGCCTCACAGAATAAGATAGTAAAGACCATGGAAAAACCCAGAGATTTACAGGTAAATGATAATATAACACAGTATACAACTCTGGAAGGTGATATGGAAAAGACTGGAGACATTCTTCTGCTTGTCCGTGAGGATTATACAGTTTTCGATGAAATGCGTGTAACATCAGATTTTAAAGTGTATTCAGATTTGAGGCTCGCCGGGGTGGGAATGATAGGGGTTGTCCATTCCACGAGGGCTGTTGATGCAATACAGCGTTTTGTAGGTAGAATAGAGCTTGGATTGATACCACAGGTTGTTGATACAGTTTTATTCATCGAGGATGGAAAGGTTGCACAGGTGCTAACCACGGATTATGAGATAAAAATACCCTATGGGCTGAATCAGGAAGATCTTGCGAGACCGGTAATAGTAATCAGGGACTTCCTCAAAAATAAGCCTGTCAGTGAAATCTATACTTTCGGGGATCAGGTTGTGGTAATACCTGTTGGCGAAGAAAAGACCGGGCAGAATCCGCTGTTCGCTCTAGCTGCGGCTAAGATCAGGGATGATATGATGCAGCTTCTGGACACAGATCATGTTGATGTTCAGGTTATGTCCGAAGGCAGGGTAATCATAAAGGTACCGGATGCAAAGATACCGAGACTTATAGGAAGAAAGGGTGAAACGGTGAACGGACTAGAAAAATCTTATGGCCTCAAGATAGACGTAGATACATTATCAGACGATGCAAACATAATGCAGGATGCGGTAATAGAAATTAAAAATAAAACATTATTTATAGATGTGGGTTCCAGAAACCACCCGGTAAAATTCTATGTAGATGGCATATCTGTTTTATCTGCACGGAGCTCATCAAAGGGCATGATCAAGTTGAGATTGAATAGCGATACTGGAAATACGGTCTATAAATATATTAAGCAGGGTAAAAAATTGCAGTATATGATCATGGAAGAACCGGAAATAAATAAATCCACTAAATGAAGTTTAAATATTTTCCTGTAATGTACAGTTATGTACTCATACGAGAAGATATTCAATAAGGATGCAGAGGAAATATTCGGAAAAATCCATAGGTTATTAAAAGATGCGAGTTGGCTCATACTTTCATATGTTGATGTAAAGGAAGTATTCACGAAAATGAATAAACCTCTTGAACCATATTATATACTGGATGTTTGTTATCCACAGGCTGCTGTTGACCTTATACATGATAACGAGGATATAGGCGCATTTATTCCATGCAAAGTTGTTTTAATCCAGCACGGAAGAGAGACAAAGCTCATAATGCCCAAACCATCGGTACTTTCAAAGGAATATCTTGATACAGATGGCAAGGTTGCAGAAAAATACGAGGAAGCATTGATAGGAATACTGGAAAAAATAGATTCATAAAGTTTATTCGATGAATATTATATGCACTTTAAGTGATTGCTAAAAAATCTCCATTGCTTGTATTCGGTCAGATTATAAATTCTTTATTCGGATATGTAGGGCTATTTTTTATCATACGTTTTGTCGGGTTGCAGGCATGGGGATTCTTGAGCTTTTCCCTGGCATTTATAGGAGTTCTGAGTATAGTGGGGGACCTCGGATACGGAACAGCACATCTGAGATTCCTTTCATCCGGAGAATATGATGAGGGAGAATGCAATGGGACATTTCTCAGTATAAGAATGGTTCAGACTTTCATAACAATGATTATGGTATTATTATCCCTACTTGTATGGCTGGACATTCTCCACAGGGGTTTTCAGAGCAATGTGGAGATTTATACAATAATATTATTATTACCCTATTTTTTCTTTAATCGATTAAAGGATGTACCAAATATATACTTCAATTCAAAAATGAAATCTGCAAGGATGTCTCTTCCACAGATAACAGAGGCACTGGTAAGGAATTCCCTTTTTATTATACTAGGTATATCTTATATTCTGAAAATACCCGGTTACAATACATTAAATGCAGCTGTTGTCATGGCAATTATTTACAGTATTTCGTATTTCCTTTACTTTATCATATCATTTGTATTCGGGCGCCCGTGGAAATTTAAAAAGCCATCAATGAAACTATTCCGTGCTTACACGAAAATTGCATATCCCCTTGCCCTCGCCTCAATAATAGGTACAGTTAGTGGAAATATAGACAAGGTTCTGATAGAATTCTACTGGCACGCAGTGGCAACCGGCGCCTTTGCAAGTCTCCAGAAGATTACCAGCCCCATTACCACCTTTGCCGGAACCATCAGTGTTTTTTTCATACCACTTTTGATGAGAAGTTCTGATCACGAGAAATTCAAGGGCGACATATCTTCATTTGAGAGAATAGTATCACTCTTTATACTGCCTGCAGTTATTATTTTTATAGCACTGAGAGTTTATGTTGCGAATCTATGGTCGGCAGCTCTCATCCCATATGCAGATATACTGGTATTTCTCTCAATTTCTGCATATCTGATTGCAATAAATTCTGCATATTCTTCGAGCCTGCTTGCCAGGGGACTTACAAGAAGAATTGGGGAAATCACAGTTTTTGCACTTATTATAAACATAGTGCTAGATGTGGTGCTGATTCCACCATCAATCTTCGGTGTAAGTTTCCTATCACTGGGTGTTCTGGGAGGTGCGGTGAGCACTTTTGCTGCAATGCTTTTTGAAACAGTTGCCTACCGGGTCATTGTTCTGAGGGTGGAGTCCATGAAGCCGAATATGACCATATTTTACCAGCTGTTACCTGCAGCAGCTCAGTTTCTGTTCCTTTACGGCATAACTTACTATATTCATGTATACGATATTTTGCTGTTTCTTCCAGTAGCGGTTGCATCAATTATTATATTCCTGGGCGTGGCGATTCTCATTAAACAGATAACCTTGAAGCAGATACTGGAATTCATCAGTGCATTGAACCCACTCTCTTTCAAAAAAACACTCCGTAATGAATAAGTTTATATTGAATAGGTAAAATACAGGTTATGGAAGAGATAAGCATAGATGAATTCCATAAACTGGATATCAGGGTAGGCAGAGTAGTGGAATGTGAAAAGGTAGAAAAATCAAGAAATTTATTGAAGATAATTGTTGATCTGGGCGATGCCAAAAAGCAGATTATTTCCAGTATATCCAATTATTATACACCGGAGGAGATGATGGGTAAACAGCTTGTTGTATTGAATAACCTGCAGCCTGCCAAATTTATGGGACTGGAAAGCCAGGGAATGCTCCTTGCAGTGGAAGATGATGATGGTGTTTCCCTTTTAAAGCCGGACAGGGAAATGGCACCGGGAACAAAGGTACACTGATGTCGTTTGCAGACGATTACAGACCTACAGATGTCAATGCTCTGATCCTCAGCGTGGAAGCAAGGCATGCCATGGTATCATGGATCGATTCATGGGTTAACCATTCTGAAACAAAGAAGGCATTGATACTCTGGGGTCAGCAGGGAATAGGGAAAACAAGCACTGCCTATGCACTTGCACGTTATGCAGGACTCAGCATCATAGAAATGAACGCCTCGGAGCAGCGAAACAGAGAAAATATGAAGAAAATCGCTCTCATGGCATCAGAGTATAGAGACCTTTTTGATGAAAATACAAAAACACCGGACAAACTCATTCTCATAGATGAAGCCGATAATATCTTTGAATCCAGAAATAAGTCAACAGGAGGCGATACCGGTGGTATTTCAGAACTCCTTGATATTATAAAAAATACAAAAAATCCTGTTGTAATAACCATGAACGATTATTACGCATTCAAGGCAAAAAACAACGCTAAAGAGATAATATCCCGGTCACTGGATATTGAAATGACCCCGTACAGGCGGAAGAATGAGGTAAATTATAAGAGTTTCAGGCGATCTGTTGAGCAGGTTCTCCGGAAAATAGCGGGCAATGAAAGGATAGCTATAACCGATATTCAAATAGACGATATTATAAAATTAAACGAGCCAGACATAAGGGCGATGATCAATGACTTATATCTTTACAGGGTCCATGAAACCGATTACGGAGATAACAGCAGGGATACATCAGAATCCATATACTATCTAACATCGGATACATTCAGGACATCTGATTATAACACCCTTCTCCGGTCATTATCCATGATGGACGAAGATACAGATTTCTACATGAAATGGATCAATGAGAATATATCATATGAATACATTGATACAGAGGATCTGATGAATGCATACGATCTCTTATCACGCGCAGACATATATTATGGAAACCGGTTCAAGGATTTTGCACTGGACAACTATGCAAAGGAAACAACCGCCGGAATATCACTGATAGTAAAGTCCAGGAATAATCATTACATAAAATATAATTTTCCGTCATATATCAAAAAACTCGGATTGCGTAAAAGAAATTCAGAAATATTCAATAATATGTTTTTTGCAGGCCGAATTGCATCAATGTCGCATACTTCAATAGCAACTGTTTCAAGGGATATGTGGTTCTATAATTTAATTAAAAAGAAGGACAAGAAATTATACTCATTTATTTCAGAAATTATCGGAATAAAATAATTCCCGGTTAATATTTTATCATGTATGAACAGAATGGTCTATTACAGTTATCATTGAGGCCTTGCATTTTTTTATTGTGCCGCTTACAGTAATAATTTTGCCACCTCTTTTTTCAATAATATTGCAGACAGCCTTTTTATTCAGCTGATTGCACATCAATACGGAAAAATTGTTGTTCCTGTATTTCCTTTTCACCTGATAATAGTTATAGATATATCTGTCATTTTTCTCGGAATCGGAATCCCATAATACAAGTATGTATCTCTTTCTTATAGTAGAACCTTTCAACAATACCTTATATTACCTTACTATTTTGATTTTATTGTAGATGCCCAGCTTTCTAAATTCAGTTTATATATTGATTTTTATAGACTATGAAACAAAAATCTATAAATATTATTTATAAATAGAGTAACAACTAAAGTGAACAATATGGAAACTTCATACAGCTTAATAAGGGATGAATGGAAACACCTCAAAAAATCAAGCATATACGGCATTCAAAAGGAAAGAATGATTGCATGGAGAAGGGGAAATGCCATAGAAAGACTAGAACACCCGACCAGGCTCGACAAGGCCAGAAACGTCGGATACAAAGCAAAAGAAGGGTATATAGTAGTAAGGGCAAGAGTCAGAAGAGGCGGTCAGCACAAACCCAAAATAATGGGAGGAAGAAGACCCAGAAGACTGGGTTACACAAAAATGACGCTCAAGAAAAACATTCAGGTTATAGCGGAAGAGAGAGTTGCAGATAAATATCCAAATACAGAGGTTTTAAACTCCTACTATGTAGGTGAGGATGGGCTTTACAAATATTACGAGGTAATACTTGTTGACAAGGCAGTGCCTGCAATATATAACGACCCGAAGATTTCATGGATAGTCGAGCCACAGAATAAGGGAAGGGCATACAGGGGTTTAACATCTGCTGCCTATAAAAACAGGGGGCTGGGCCATGGCAGGCTGGGAAGCGATAAGAGCAGGCCTTCTATAAGATCCAACGGAAGGCTTCGCAAATAATTTTTAATGCCACGGTGGCCCAGTGGTACGGCGCCAGCCTTGAGAGCTGGTTCCCTTGTGGATCGGGTGTTCGAATCACCCCCGTGGCGTTCATGAGCACTGTTTGGTGATACCATGGATGAACTGGATGAGTTGAGGAATAATGCGATAGATTTTCTTTTCAATATTGATATTATAGAAGACTGCACATATGTGGACCGAGATGATTTTATTCCAGGCGGGCTGGAGCACGATGATCTGGATTATCAGGATATAAACATGCTCTTTACAATTGATGATTTTACAGTTTTGAAGCTGAACGGTGATAGAACAGAAAAACTCATAATAAATTTCAATGGAGTACACGGGAATGATCCTGAGAATTTTGACGACAAAGAATTCTATAGAAACAAGTACCATTTAATTACTGAAAAATCCAGCAATGTTTCAATGATAAATATTATACCACTGAGAACAAAGGAAAAACAAACATTTCTGAATCTTTTCGGAAGGACAGAATTCAACGGAATCGTTACCTTTGATTATATAATAGAATCACTGTTCAGGACGTATGTATTACCTGTTATAAATATAATAAAACCCCAGGAAATCATGGTTTTTGATCCCATGATAAGCGCTTCATTGAAAAATATCATACCCAGGGACAGCAATTTGCAGAGTCTTCATATAAATCTTTATAATACAATCTCCGAATACAATAAGGATTGAGAATAATTATGAAGGTATCAGATATATACCTATCAGGAATAGTGAATATATGGATGTAAGATTTTACAGGGAATCAGATTTCAAATGCATATGTAACATAGAAAACAAAGCATTTGGTGACGGCGCCTATTCAAATTATATGCTTAAAATGATGCTTAAAAATCCTGCAGGCTTTACTATTGTTGCGGAAGAAAACTCAATACTTTATGGATATGCAACAATGAACCAAATGGATTCCACCTCTGTTGATCTGGAAAGCATAGGTGTTATTCCGGATCACCACAGGCATGGTATAGGTTCCATGCTCCTTGATTCCATGGAAGCCGAGGCAGGAAAAAGAGGATATAAGGAAATAATTCTTGAAGTCAGGGAAAAAAACACAGGAGCAATAAATTTTTACAGGAGGCACGGCTATAAAACATCTGAGTTTCTCAGTTCATATTATTCTATGAGTGTTAACGGTTCGAAGAATGCTTACAGGATGAGCAAATCTATTTGAACCAATAAACTTTAATTCAACTTACGATTTACTGTAATGTAACATGGAATCCTATGAAATAAAAAGTATGTCTGTATCCTATTCCAGGAGAATAAAAATATCATTCTGTACTGTTGCAATAGAAATAACAGAGGAGGTTAAAAAATCAGTGGAAAGTATTATAAGCATAGCTGAGGAGATAGGGTATCCATATGAACTGATAGTTTCAACCCATGAAATAGTTAATTTTAGATCTGAAAATATTGAATTTATTAATTCGAAATTCAGCACATATGGTGCAGGAAAACAGTTAGCCTTTTTAAAGAGTACAGGCGATATCCTGATAATATTCAATCCACATATTAAATACGGAGCAGAGATATCAGATATAATATATAATTTTTTGAAGAAGGAGGAGAAAAAAGTGCTTATATCGGATATTATGATAATTCCAAGAGATTTAATACACAGAGCCGGTGGGTGGAGAAACCTGCGAGAATATGAAGATATAGATTTACTTGCAAGAATTATACAGATAGGCAGTTTAATTGCATTCCCTTCATATCATTATGACTCCATTGAATACAGGAATAAAGGGAAAAGAACCGCAATAGAGAGAATTCGGGATTTCAGGGATGCTATCATAGGAGCAAATTATGATTTCAGGGATATAAACATTTTACATATGGAACCATATTATATATCATATACTGCATTTATCATTAGTAAGTTTTCAGGATTAAAACCTTTTAAGCACAGCTATAAAAAAAACAGAATGAACAATAAAATAATTGTAATGGAAAGTATTGTGGAATCTCTTGTTTTAAAAGATTATGAAAATTACTATATACCCCAATCTATCCCAAAATTATTAATTTCACGGGATGAAATTAATTACATGGAAAAAAGAAGCAAACTCTGGAGAAATATAAATAAGAGCATTGCGGGTATCATCCAGGAAAATGATGAATAATTATAATGTCATAAATAACATTCAATGTATATTCTGCAATATGAGATAAAGAAGGGCAGTTCGCTCCGGAATTTTATCTACAATAACGTACTCACTGTCTGAATGTGCGCCAGCACCCACCGCACCCAGGCCATCTATAACCGGGCAGTAATAGGAACAGAAATTTCCATCGCTTCCCCCTGCTACAGAGGCCTGTGAAAGTTCAAGTCCTATTTCCGATCCAATTCTTTTAACTTTTTTAAAAAGTTCCTCAGATTTTGCTGTTTTTATAAGTGGTGGCCTCAATGTGTATTCCAGCTGCCTTCTGGTTCTTTTTATTCTTACAGGAATTTCATTCAGTGCTTTAATAACCCTATCAGATTCCTCCGGTATACGGTACCGTATATCCATGATACCCTGGCAGTAGTCAGGAATTACATTTGTTCTATCTCCGCCATTTATTACGTCAAGGTTCAGTGATGTTCCTTTATTTTTATCATTGAGAGAAATAATGTCTGGTATCATAAATGCCATTTCATATATTGCATTTGCACCACTTTCAGGGTCAAGGCCGGCATGGGAAGCTTTACCATAAACAGTAACAGTAATAGTTCCGACACCGCTTCTCTCTGTTTTCAAAGATCCGTCTAGAGATGGCTCCATTACAAGGGTATACAATGACTTTTTCGCCTCGTCTATAATAATATCCCTGGATGAAGCCGATTCAATTTCCTCATCAGAGGTAATCAATAGAACAACACTGTTCAGCAACTGATTATTCTTAATCAGGGCTTTAAGTGCATAAATAGTCTGTACAAGTCCTGTTTTCATATCAAAAATGCCCGGTCCATAGGCTTTACCATCAGCAATCTTGAACGGCCTGATTTTAAGTGTTCCTGCAGGAAATACCGTGTCGTAATGGCAGAGAAGCAACACCTGCTCCTCTCTTTTTCCCTGTATCTTAAGCCGCAGTATTTTTCCGGCTATATTAGAATCAATAATTTCCGGATATAATCCTGTATGTTTCTTTATATATTCGCTCATGAAAGATGCAAATTTGTCCAGCATTGGTTTTTCCGTTGATGGTGTTTCCATTTCGATCAGCGTTTTCAGGTCTAAAATCATATTATTTTTCTGCATATTGAAATATTCCAGCATATCATTCATTATAAAACACCTTCAGCAATAGTGTATTTATTCAGATACTCCTTATCTATAAGTATCCCTGTACCCTTCCCTTTGTTAGGTTTTATTGTGCCATTGACCATTTTGAATGGATTTTTAACAATATCATGTAAGAAATATTTATCATTTGGGGACGTATCGCCTGGATAATTAATACCTTCCAGTGACGCTATAGACACATTGAAGGCCCTGCCAATTCCGGTTTCAAGCATTCCGCCGATCCATACATGGCCATTGAATGATTTTACTATATCCATAACATGAAGTGAATTTTCGATGCCACCCAACCGTCCCTCCTTAATGTTTATAACTTTGCAAGCACCAATTTCAAATGCTTTCTGTGCCTTCTCAGGTGATGTTATTGATTCATCCAGGCATATTGGTGTGGACATTTGCTTTGCAAGTCTTGCATGATAAATTATATCATCATGATACAGTGGCTGTTCCAGATAAACAAGATCATATCTATCAATTTTCTTGACAAGGTCAAAATCCTTCTCAGTATAATCGCTATTTGCATCTGCACTTAATGTGATATCTGGAAAGCTATCCCTCACGGAACCTAATATATCCATTTCTTTCCCTTTCATTATCTTTACCTTGATTCTCTTATAACCCCTGTCCAGGGCATCCTGTATTTTTTTCAGTGTTGTTTCAATTTTGTCCATTCCCAGGGAAATTCCAACATCTGTATGGCCCTTAGATTTTCCCATGAATTTATCCAGTGGCTGGTCTTTCAGTTTTGCGTGATAATCATATAGTAACATTTCCATAGCAGCTTTTGCCATATTATTACCTTTTATTAATTGTGATCTCTCATTAAATACAGCAGGTTCGGGCAGTTCTTTCACAATGGGTGAAAGATAATCTTTTATAATATGGAATGCGGTATAATTGTCTTCAGGCCCATAAAATGGATTCTCGTCCGTTACACTTTCCGAATAAGCTATGATACCATTATGTTCCAGAATAAAAACAAAAACATCCTTATCTGTATCGGTGCCAAAGCTTGTGGTAAAAGGGCTTATCAGCGGCAATTTCAGTTTTCTATAACTCAATTTCATATCAGTGTCTACCGATTTATAATATAAATAATTTTGTAGATATTTACCCATATGTGGGAGAACCGCCTGATTTAAAATGGGAAAGCATGAATGTTATTCTAATTATGTTATTCTAATAAATAAATTTATATAATGGAGTTTTATTAATAATCGATGTCTTGATGACACTTATAGTTATAGGGATTCTGCACCATTATAATTCTGAAATTCAGAATAAAACAACATCTGCTAATTACATTAATGTATCAAAAAAAATTCTAGAAATGTATAATGTACATTCAGGATGTCTTGTAGCAGGTGCAATAACGGATATAAACCGTGCTGCAGACCAGGAAAAACAAACAGACGTTGCAATGCCGGACCTGGGTATTTTGAACGGTACAAAGGTTAACATGGTCTTATTTGAAGGAGATGGTGATAAAGATTATCTATTTTTTTCGAAATTTGTCTGGAATAAAATGGTAGGCTTTGCAATTTTTCCAGAAGAATATGAAATTAAACTTGAATTAAATACAATAATCTGCGGCTGGAAAAAATATAAATTATTTAATAAAGGTACTGTTATCGATAAATAGGTGATCTATGAATTACGATGCAAAAATAAAAGAAATAAACGAATACCTAGAAAGAGCAATAAATGCTGAAACCAAGGGCAATAAGGATGAAGCTATAAAACTTTATAAGATCGCTTATGATAAAATCACGGAGCTAACTAAAACACTCCCCGACGCCTTGAAAAGAAAAAAACAGGATCAGGCTGCCGCAATATTAAAAATTATAGAATCTCTTGATAAGGACACAGTTACCACCGATAAGGCATCAGAGGGAAAGAAAATCCTTGCATCGCTGGACATTAGTGAACCAGAAATTCCTGATGTTACCTTCAATGATGTGGCGGGTTTAAACGACGTAAAAAATGAGATCATGTCAAAAATAATATATCCAATGAGATATAAAGAATTATCCGAGGAATATGATATAAACTTCGGCGGTGGAATGCTACTGTTCGGTCCTCCCGGTACTGGCAAAACATTCATAGTTAAGGCTATTGCTAATGAGGTTAAGGCTAATTTTATAAATGTAAACCAGTCATCCCTGTCAAGCAAATTCTTCGGGGAATTTGAAAAAAATATATCCTCACTGTTCAAGGCAGCGTATCTACTGTCTCCCTCCATAATATTTTTTGACGAGATAGATTCCATGGTGCCCAAGAGGAGTGAGTCGGATTCAGACGCCTCCCAGCGTGGAGTTTCACAGTTATTGCAGGAAGTAGGAGGTCTGAATTCCCAGAAAAATAAAAATGTTTTTATTATCGCTGCCACAAATAATCCATGGAAGATCGATGAAGCCATCATGAGACCCGGTAGGTTTGATGTTAAAATATATGTTCCATTACCTGACTATGAGGCAAGAAAAAAAATACTGGAGCTCAATCTTATGAAAGTTAAGGCAGTAAAAAATATTGATTATGATATGCTGGCGCAGAAAACTGAGCGTTATTCAGGTGCCGATATCGAATTTATTTGTAGAAAAACACGCGAGAATAGTTTTATGGAGGCTGTAAAAATGGGTAAAAAGGTCTATATAGAAACAAATGACGTTCTCAATGTCATTTCCGGAATCAAACCATCTGTTGATGATGCATTAATAAAAAAATACGACGACTATCTAAAAACTATCAAATGATTAGAAACATGGGATTCTTATATAGCAAAATTTAATAAGTATTTAATATTACATATTATTATGGTTGGTTTTAAAATTCGAAAAAATTTCGAAGAAAAGGCTCTGGAAGGTCAATCAAAAATTAGAACGCAGATAGGGGCAATTAACAGAGGTATCCGTGATTATCAGAGAATCAGGGACGCCTATTATCAAGATGCCTTAACAGCCAGTCAACAGGGAAATACCCAGAAGGTTCAGCTTTTTGCTAATAATGTGGCCCAGATAGATACCGCTATAGCCGGTCTTGAGGATATGAAACTGCTATTGGACAATGTATCTCTAACATTAAAGTATATGACAACTTCACACACTATAAATTCTGCAATCGGTGACAGTGCGGATATACTGAGATTGAGCCAGGTTTCTGAGAAAGAGATAGCTCAATTCACCCAGGACTTAGAAAAATCCATGACATTAAGCGAACAGGCATCGGATATTTTGATGAATCAGATAGAATCAATATCGTCAACAGTTACTTCAACTGCTCAGGTGAAAACCCCGAAGGCCCAGGATATTGTAAATTCCATGACTGAGAACAAAAGTTCTACCGATTATGTAGAATCCACTCCCCATACAGAAGCCAAACCTCTAACTGCAGAAGAAAAGCGCCTGGAAGATATAATAAATCAGGCCAAGAAAACCCAGGAAGAGCATTCAAATTAATTTTTTTCGGATGAAAGGATTATTAGAATGTAGAATTTAAAAATTCTATATGTTTTATTTAAGATGAATATTTGATTGATATCCATCATTCTAGCATTTAGAAGCGGAAATCCTATGCATGAGTGTGTAAAGGAAGTCAGGATGTGCAATTCAGGCAGCAATAAAACTTTATGCGTCTCGGAATTTTATATATTTGGCCAGAAGTTCATTGTTAACTGATGGTTTGCTGGCATTTACAACTTCTAAGATATCATTTTCTGTTATATTTCTCACAACGCCTGTTTTTGTGGCTTCTTTGAATACATTCTCCTTTGTTTTATTGCAAACGTATTTTATATCAGCAGCAGAGAAATTTTCTGTAATACTGGAAAGATAATCATAGTCCATCTTATCATGTATGGCGTTTTTTAAATACATTTCAAAGAGAAGTTTCCTGGCTTTCACATCAGGTGGTGGAATATATATGCGCTCTCCAAATCTTCCAGGTCTAAGGAAAGCCTCATCAATATCCCATGGATTGTTGGTTGCCCCTATGATTAACAATGTATGTTTTCTTGCAACGATTCCATCCATTTCTGAAAGTAGTGCCGGAACAGCCCTTTTCATATAACTGGAATTGGTTTTAGCCCGCTTAGGGGTAATTGCGTCAATTTCATCGAAGAATAATACTGCAGGAGAATGCTTTGATGCATATTTGAAAAGCGTTTCAATATTTTTTTCAAATCTCCCGAACCACTGATTGAGCAAATTGGAAGGATTTATATTGATAAAGTATGCACGGGCTTCATGGGCTATGGCTCTTGCTATGAACGTTTTTCCATTCCCCGGTGGGCCATACATAAGAATTCCCCCGCCTGCATTGATATCATATACCTTTGCGAGGTCCTTTTTTACCAGAGGTAAAAGTATTTTGACCTTTACTTCATCCTTGACCATATCCAGTCCAGCAACATCATCAAATGAAATGTCAGGGATATTTATATTATCAATGCCCATTGCATCAAGAAATTCCTGATCCTCCGGAGTATTTTTCATGTTCAGATCCTGATCTTTAATAACTTTATTTTCACTATTGACGTGCATGGATTCTTTCTGGAGCTGATTTTGATCTGATTGCTCTGCTTCCATATTCATACCCTGTTCTTTATCGAGCTTATTAATCTCATCCTTTCCACTGGATGCATCTATCTTATTTTCCCTAGAATTTTCCATATTATGGAGTTTCTCTTTCAGATTCTCTGCTATGGTAAATATGTACTCTGCCTGCTGCTTCCTGTGTGCCGTCACTTCAGGATTTTTAACTTTTGACGCTTCTACCAGGAGTTTCGCCGCTCCTGTATATAATTCAATGGCCTCTCTTATACGGTTCTTATTTTCTGCTTCTTGCGCCTTCTTTATTAACAGGATAGAATCATCTACAAGGGTCATAATATACAATACAATGGAAATAATTAAATATTTCTTAAAATCCAACCATAAATCAATTTATATTCCATATGACCATAAATATACATTACAACAAATTTTATATACTGTTCTATTATATATAGAACGATAATAATGACAGAAGAATACCGTGTTAAATGTCCGAAATGTGGAAATGAATTTACAGTGAATTATTCACAGTGGAATTCTCTTTCTGATCCTGAAGTCGGCGTAATATTCAGATATGGACCACATGTATTTTCATGCAAATGCCCGGAGTGCCATAAAAGATCAAGATACCATGTTACTGAGGATGACGAAGTTACCGTCGGAACCATGGAGGAAGATGAGGGAGATAATGAATCCTGATATATTATTTTATCAGCTTATACCGGAGTAACGCTGTTCGTTACAGTCCTGTGGACACTGAATATCGGAAAGATGTCAAGGAGAATCAGGGTACTGGGAAAAATAATTTCAGAAAATCACATTCAGAAGCATTGAATGGTAATATCTGAATATTTATTGGCCACTTCAAAAACTCTTTATATATTATAATGCTTTATTTTCAATGGGATCATATAGGGGATTACATAATATAAAGGATACATACAGTTCGTATTATTTAAAAATAAAGGATCATGGCTTCATAGTAAACAACAGAACCGCTGCCTTGGTTGGGCTTGATGGCACTGTGGACTGGGCATGTTTCCCTGATTTCAATTCAAATCCGGTTTTTGATTCGATTCTGGATGCACAGAAAGGTGGATACTTTAAAACCAAACCACTGATGGCATGCCATGTAAATCAGTATTACGAGGAATTTACCAATATACTCATTACCGAATTTATAAATAGCGATCACGTTGTTTTGAGACTTACAGATTTCCTTCCGGTTTCCAGTTACAGTACCATAAATTTTCCTGAAATACACAGATTTATCGAGGCACCATATTCCGATATAGATATTAATGTAAATGTGAAACCGGATTTCAATTTCGGCACAGACCATGTAAAAATTTACGAAAACAGATATGGCTACCTTTTTTCTTCTAAAAATAATACACTGGGAATTTCCACTAATTTGAAACTCAATAAGAGAAATGGGGAGGTTTATAATAATATAACCATGAAGAAAGGGACTTACCACTGGATCGTGGTATTGAGCGGTGTGAGGCAAATAGGTAGTGTTGAACAGTACAGTTCATATGACCGGCTTGAGGAAAGCAGGAATTACTGGAGATCCTGGACAGGTAAAATAAATTACAGTGGTCTTTACTATGATTATGTTCTGAGATCTGCACTTACACTGAAAGGACTATTCTATGAACCCACCGGAATGATGGTTGCAGCTCCTACTACAAGTTTGCCGGAAATCATAGGTGGCGAAAGAAACTGGGATTACCGTTATACATGGATACGTGACACCGCATATGTAATAGAATCACTTTCCCTTATAGGTTTGAAGGATGAGGCTTCAAAATTCCTGTATGATTTAATGGCAATAGTCCAAAAAGATTCAAGAGTAAGAACAATATATCCTATCAATTCTACAGACAATACGGATGAAATAGATATAAATTTTTCAGGTTATATGAATTCCAGACCCGTAAGGATTGGAAACAAGGCTTCAGATCAATTGCAGATAGACCAGTACGGGTCAATTGTGAATGCAGTATTCAGGTTCTATGAGGCAGGCGGGCTGGTTACAACATATCTGTGGGATTTTATTATAGAAATACTGGACACTTTAAAGGATATATGGCAGGTGCCAGATTCCAGCATTTGGGAATTCCGGTCTGAGCCGAAGCACTATCTCTATTCCAAATTCATATCATGGACTGCATTCCACAGGGCTATTCTCATGGGAAAATCACTTGGTTACCATGCACCCTACCGGGAATGGATGAAAGTCAGGACAGAGATTAGAGAAGAAATCATGGAGAAGGGATACAATTCAAATGTAAATGCATTTACACAGTATTACGGCAGTGAAGAGGTAGATGGATCCATTCTCAGAATGCCCCTCACTGGATTTATCAAAGCCAGCGATCCAAAATTTCTTTCGACTCTGGAAAAGGTTGAAAGGGATTTAAAAAATAAGGATGGAATTTTTATCAGGTACAAAAACGATGATGGGTTGACAGGCAAGGACAACGGATTTCTTTTACTCTCTTTCTGGTACGTGGAAGATTTAATCCTCATGGACCGTATAAAGGATGCCAAGGAAATATTTGAGGATCTGTTATCATACTCCAACCATTTAATGCTATTCTCGGAGGAAGTGAATTTTGATAATAGCAATGAAATGCTGGGGAATTTCCCTCAGGCTATTACACATCTCGGTGTTATACGGGCCGCTGTAAAATTGAACAGGGCTATGAGGAAAAAAGGTGCAAACTTCAATAAATAAACTTTTTAATTATCAGGTATTATATTTTCATGGATAAGCTTTTTATTGTGACCAGTAGGGCGCCCTTTTCTTATCGCACACAGGGAGGCAAGAATATCAGAGTGCCTAACGTTGGAGGGGTCGCAACTGCCCTGAACAGCGTTCTCAGGAGGTATGGCGGCAGATGGGTTTGCTGGGGTGATAGCAGAATTGACCGGGCGCATGAGGAAGAGGATGTGGAAGGTTACACGATCCGGCGAATATACCTTACCGATAAAGAGAAGCTTGGATTTTATAATAGCTATTCTAACAGGGTGCTATGGCCACTTTTCCATTACTTCAGGAATAACATAAAGCTGGATGCCACCGGGTTCAAATATTATTATATTGCAAATGAAAAATTTGCTGATGCAATAATGGAAAAAATTGACAGTAAAACTACTATCTGGATCCACGATTACCAGTTAATGATGGTCCCATCAATACTCAGGAATATGGGTATAAATAATAATATTATATTTTCGTGGCATATTCCATGGGTATCACCTGAATTCTTCAGCATACTTCCAGAGGGAAAATTTCTTGCAAGGAGCGTTGCAAAGGCAAACCTGATAACATTCCATATACGACTTTATGAAAAAAATTTTCGGAACACACTGGAGTATAACAATATTAATCTGGTCAGTCATCTCCGGACTCTTGCTGTTCCCCTGGGCATCGATACCAAACTTTACAAGCCACTTACTGGAAAACACGGGCTTCATCACATGAAGAAAGTTTCTATTATATTCTCCATAGACAGGATGGATTATACCAAGGGCCTTATCCAGAGGGTAAAGGCCATCGATAAGGTCCTTAGCTACAGAAGAGATCTTGCCGGAAAATTTGTATATTTAATGAATGTCACTCCCAGCAGGGCGGGAATTCCGGAATATGATGAAATAAAACGCCAGCTGGAGATGGAAATCGGGAGGGTAAATGGCCTGTACAGTACCTCTACATGGGTTCCGATAATCTATATGTACCGTAAGATACCGTTCAAGTCTTTATTGACTCTCTACTCAAATGGTGATATTGCCCTGATTACACCCCTGGTTGACGGCCTCAATCTTGTGAGCAAGGAGTTTGTGGCAACAACCAGGAAAGGTGTTCTGGTACTTTCTAAATTTGCAGGTTCGGCAGATGGATTGAAAGGTGCGCTGATCGTGAATCCTAATAACATAAATGAAATAGCAAGCTCCATCGTACGTGCCCTGGAAATGAGCAGCGAGGAAAGAAAATTGAGGCTTGAAAAGATGAAGAAATATGTAATCACAAAGAATAGCAACTGGTGGTACAGAAGAATTATAAATGTTGCTGACAGTAATTATGATAATGCATGAAAATGAACTATTTGAAGTTGCGAAAAGCATAAAATACAAAGTACCACAGATTTTTCTAGATTACGATGGGACACTTGTTCCCATAATCAAGGATCCCGAAATCAACCAGGCGGATGGTGAATTGATTAACCTGCTATCATCACTTGCCCGTTCATATGAAACATACATAGTTACAGGTAGGGATGTAAAAGAAATAACTAACTTTATAGGTGAATATAACATAATCGGGCTTCATGGCGCGACCTTCCGTATAAACGGTGAAACACTATTCATGCCCGGCTTTCATGAATATGAGGAGCTATCTCTCAAACTGTATAGGGAAAACTACTGTATGATTGATATATTCTCCGGCCTTAACATTTACAGGAAATCAGGAGGCGTATTATTCCATATGGGAAACATTTTTAGCAAATGCACAAGAGACGCCCTAATTCAGGCAGTTAAATCCCTAGCATTACAATATAATATGGAGGTGTACACCGGCATAGACATTCTTGAATTGAGGATACCAGGTATAAACAAAGGTAAGTCAATTAAAATGGTAAGAAATTCTGACAGACAGGCGATCATCATAGGGGATGATGCCACAGATGAAGATGCCTTTCAAATGAATTCCGATGCCATTACGGTGAAGGTTGGCAATCAAAACACTTCAGCCGGATACAGTATAAGTTATTCTTCTGTAAGGCCATTTTTACGGACACTTCTCAATGCACCATAATATATTCTTAATCCGCTTATCTCATAAAATTCAGAAAATCCATGTCCTCCATCCCTGTAAATCGAATTTTATACATACTCTTCACCCTGTTTGAGCTCATACTATAATTCAGGGGCTGCCTATTATTTAAACTTATAAATGGGCATCTATCATTACGAATAGAATCATAAAGATGTTTACCGAATTGATACAATGTCATAGCATCATCCCCTCCTGCGTTAATGGTATCCCGGTCAATATCATCCAGTGCCCGACCAACTATTATTGAGAGATCCGAGTTTAGTACCGGATTCAGTATCACGTTATTATCCAGTTTCAGCGGGATATTTCCCCTTATGGCAGTAAGTATATCGGTATATATATTATAGGTACATTTTCCGTAAGCCATACCGCTTCTTGCTATTATATAATGGTCATTACTCCTAACAAGCTCCTCAGCATTTAGCATCACCTTCCCGTATGTTGTTTCCGGTTCCGTAATGGATTTCTCTGTTTTCTGTTCCAGAGAAGATGAATAGACCATCTGGTTTGATATAAGTATCTTTTTTCCATGTTCAAATCTGGAATTTATAAGTTTCTGAACCGCTTTAACCATTTCCATATTCATATTAGTTGAATAAAATGGAACATTGAAGTTATTTATTATATAATCAAAACCATCATGAAGTTCCATAATTGATTCTATGTAATTTTCCATTCCTTTTTGTGGATAGAGTAAGTATATTTTATAAATATCGGCAAAATCTTTTGCAAATCGGAAACCGAAGCTTTCCTCGCCGTCCATAAGCAGAATACTTTTCATATATACAAATTCAATTCCGGGATATAAGTATGTATATATTTTACTGATAAACATTTTATTAAAATATAATTTGTAGGTAAATATTTATATATTATTTTGTAATATTAAATAACAGATATTCATGGAAAAGAAAAATATCAGTTTTATATATCTCGCCATTACAGTAATAATAATGACATTTTCGATGAGGGCAACAAACAATATGATAATTACCACTGTGCCACTTATCGCAAAAATAGATCTTGGTTTTTCAAGTTTTCTGGTGGGAATCATATCTGCCATTATATATTTGTTTACTTTCACAGTTACTTTTTATATTAACCCCAGACTTAATTCCAGCCTACGGAGGAAACTGTTCATCGGTGCAAACATTGCCATACTGGTAGCGCTGGTAGGTTATTATTTTGCCAATGGCATAACCATATGGCTAATTTCTGCATTCGCAGGACTGGCTTACGGCATCATGATGCCCAATCTCATCACTTCATCCTCATTATTAAGGGATCAGAAAGAACGTGAAAGATTAATCTCGCTTTA
The DNA here is from genome assembly GCA_021797025.1 of Thermoplasmata archaeon. Next base: position 4,464 of record JAKAAK010000004.1, on the reverse strand, counting down.
TTCAGTAGGACTCAGCCTTAGCCTTATCCTCGGACCAAGTATCGAGGATTATGTACTGACCTTCGTGACATACAGGAATGTATTCCTTGTTTTTATACCGGTAGTAATCGCGGGGATAATTGTATCCACTATGATAAAATTCCCTGAAACAAAGAACGAAACCAGGGTCAATGTAATGAAAAACGATGGCCTAAGGGCCAGTATATTTACAGTAACAACATACAATATTCCCTTTGCCGCCTTGAGTATTTTCCTGACCTTATATGCGATAACCAGATTTCATGTTTCAGGTGCAGTCGCATATTCTCCATATATCTATTTCTTCTCCGTATCATTCCTTACAAGAATTGCCATTACCATACACCCTTTAAAGCATATAAAAATCCCCCTGATTATTTCTATAATTATAACAGGGTTTGCACTTTCCATGTTTCCCTTTCTCTCCACGTTTACGGAGTTCATCCTACTCATGATGTTGCTGGGAATTCCTCATGGGTCAATATTCCCGATGTCCACAATCATGATCGCCAGGGGGACAACCGTTGAACAGAGAAGTGCGGCCAATTCATATTTTATGGCATATAACAATGTATTATTCATGGTTATCCCACTGGTATTTGGTTATATTTTGGGATTCATTGGATATGATTACTCCTTCTTCATACTCATAATTCCGGTTATAGCATCGGCAATATACTTGTTCAAAAAATACGGGAGCAATTCAACAATATTCATTTCAAATCTGAAGCATCAGAAAAATATGGCAGTTGATGAACGCCAGAAAGCATGAACCAAATATTCAAAGGATTTTGTTGAATAATTATACAATTTTAAATAGATTTATATTTCATATTAACATTATTTTTTGATTTTATGGACGAACAGGATAACAGCACACTGGATGACATGTTTCGGAAATTAAACTCCACTCCTGACGGGCTGACAAATGCCGAGGCGGAAACCAGGATCCAAGAATATGGATATAATGAAGTTGCTGAGAAGAAGCAGAGCAATATTATCAAATTTCTGAAAAAATTCTGGGCTCCGATCCCATGGATGCTTGAGGTTACCATTATCATAACATTTTTTCTTCATAAATACGACGACACAATTATAATACTGTTCCTTGTTATGTTCAACGGCGTTATATCCTACACACAGGAATCCAAGGCAGATAATGCTGTCGAACTGCTGAAACAGAAATTATCGGTCCAGGCAAGGGTTTTACGGGATAAAAAATGGTCGGTCGTACCGGCAAGAATGCTCGTTCCCGGTGATGTCGTTCATCTCAGGCTTGGCGATGTAATACCCGCAGACATAAAAATTATGGATAATGAACTGGAGATTGACCAGTCTGCACTTACCGGAGAGTCTCTATCCGTGACAAGAGAGAAGGACGGTACTGTGTATTCCAGTTCCATAGTTAAACGTGGTGAAGCAAACGGTTTGGTTGTGTCAACCGGTTCAAAAACCTATTTCGGTAAAACCACAGAACTCGTGGAAAGCGCACAAACAAAATCACACATAGAAGAGCTCATAATGAGCATAGTCAAGGATTTAATAACAATAGATGTACTTCTGGTTATTGCACTGGTATTCTTCTCCATTTATGAGGGGGTAAGTCTCACCGATGTTATACCCTTCGCCCTGGTTGTGCTTATAGCATCCATTCCGGTTGCACTTCCTGCTACATTTACCATTGCAATGGCCCTCGGTGCCCTTCATATGTCCAAGCGTGGGGAAATAGTTACGAGGCTTTCAGCAATAGAGGATGCTGCATCCATGGATACGCTGTGCATGGATAAGACCGGCACCATAACAGAGGATAAGCTCACACTCCGGGAACCCAAAGTTTATTCCGGAGACGAATCGGGACTTATACTCTATGCATCGTATGCATCTGAGAGGGAAAGCCAGGATCCCATAGATAATGCCATACTGGACTACGCCGAAACCAAATCCATAAAGCCGGATTATTCACTGAGAACAAAATTTGTGCCATTTGATCCGGCAATTAAAAGAACAGAGGCAGTAATAGTGGAGAATGGAATTCAAACCAGAATAATAAAGGGTGCACCCCAGGTTGTCGCAAATCTATCCGGAAATATCCCCGATTCATACATAGACGATGTTAAATATTTTTCTTCACAGGGTTTCAGAATTATCGCAATAGCAACAGGAACAGATAAGCTGGAGATAAATGGAATTATACCATTATACGACCCTCCAAGGAAGGATTCAAAAATGCTTATTTCCGATCTAAAGGATATAAACGTTTCACCGGTAATGATAACAGGGGATAACCGACTAATAGCCGAGGAGGTGGCAGGTGAAATAGGGCTGGACAAGAAATTATGCGACACCTCCAGCGTAAAGAATAATGCTGTGTCGTCATCGGATTGTTCAGTGTTTGCTGAGGTATTTCCACAGGATAAATATTATATTGTCAAGGCATTGCAGAAAAGCGGGCACATAGTCGGCATGACCGGGGATGGAGTAAATGATTCGCCGGCGCTGAAGCAGGCAGAATTCGGCGTTGCCGTTGCATCAGCCACTGATGTGGCAAAGGCTTCCGCAAGCGTTGTTTTAACCCATCCCGGGCTTACAGATATAGTTGACGGAATAAAATCGGGAAGAAGAATCTATCAGAGGATGCTCACATATACACTGAATAAAATCATGAAAACTATCCAGGTGGCATTCTTCCTTACGCTTTCATTTTTTGTGGTAAGATTCTTTGTTACCACACCGTTCGATGTTATACTGTTAATATTTGCAAACGATTTTGTTACAATGTCCATAGCAACGGATAATGTAGGCTATTCACTGAAGCCAGAAAAATGGCGGGTCAGGTCACTGATTTCATCATCCGTTATACTTTCATCAATGCTTGTAATTGAGGGCTTTATTTTCCTTTACATCGGCATGCATGCGCATCTTGGCATCAATGAACTCCATACATTCATATTTGATATGCTTGTATTCTCCGGGCAGTTTACAGTGTATATGGTAAGGGAAAGAAAAAGGTTCTTCAGTTCCAGGCCATCAAATATTCTGCTGATTTCCAGCATACTGGACATACTTGTTATATCACTGCTTTCATATTACGGAATACTAGTTACGGCAATCCCACCGGAATTCATAGTGATAAGCATAGTAATAACCTTTGTCTGGATGGTATTCATGGATTCAATAAAAAACATCGTTTTCAGACATTATAAAATATAATTATTTATTTCATAAGTTTCTTCTGGTAGTTTCCGATTTCGATATATTAATTTATAACTTGATATTATATTTGAATGGAAGACCTCAAAGGCAGGAATGGAATAGTTTGTGCGGGAAGCACCGGTATAGGGAAGGGAATAATATCAGTACTTACAAAATATGGTGCAAATATTACAACATTTTCTAGAAAGAAGGAAAAGATTGATAATCTAAAAACTGAAATACTGAAAAAAACAGGGACTGAAATAAACGCCATAACTGCGGACCTCTCCCGGAAAGATGATTTAGTAAGGGTTATTGATTCAGCCCATGATAAATACGGAAAGATTGATTTTCTTGTAATGAACTACGGGGACCCCAGGGTGGATCCATTCATGGAATTAACCAACTCTGACTGGGATTACAACATAGAAATGATCCTGAAATCCACGATCAGGATGTCGGAGATGTGTGGAGAGGACATGATTAAATCAAGATACGGTAGAATCGTATATGTAACATCCATGACAACAAAAAATCCCCTGCAAAACTTTGCCATTTCAAATTCATTAAGATCTGCTGTTGTTGCCCTGGGTAAAACCCTTTCAATTGAGCTCGGTAAATACAATATTACAGTAAATTCAATATCACAGGGTTATTTCTATACACAAAGATTGCAAAATATAATCGCGAAAAATGCCAATTCTTCGGGTAAAACAGTAGCTGAAGTTGAAACAGGTCTCAAATCAGAAATACCATTGGGCAGGTTCGGGATGCCGGAGGAAATAGGCAATCTTGTTGCGTTTCTGTGTTCTGGTCTTGCATCGTATATCAGTGGAACGAATATACAGATAGACGGCGGGGCCGTTAAATCTGTATGAATATCTTTGTGACATTCTCTCCTATCTAAATATAGGAGCTTCCCGCTTCCACAGAAAAACTTGCCTTATCAGGTATAGGCTTCCCCTCCACGGGCATACATTCCCCACAGTCCGTGGGTATCTTTCTCTTCTTATGCCTGCTCTTCTTTGGTTTCATTATAATAAAGTTATTGAATATCTTTCTGAACCCTGCATGCAGTACATTGATTGCAGCATTGTCATCCCTGTCCATAGATAAGCCACAATTAATGCAATGGTACTCCCTGTCATCAAGGGTCTGTTCCCCTATTATACTGCCGCAATAAGAGCACATCTTGGATGTATTCCTGGGGTTTACCTTTACACAGTATTTACCGGCCCTCTCAGCCTTGTACAT
>JAKAAK010000129.1 GCA_021797025.1 Thermoplasmata archaeon | reverse complement strand
CTGTAGGTGTAACTCCTGTAGGCATAGTTCCTTTTATATTAACGCCTACAACATCGGGCACATTCATGAAATAGGGTTCATTGAGCATGGAAGCTTCAGCTTCAAGCCCTCCTACTCCCCATCCCAGAACTCCAATTCCGCCTATCATAGTTGTATGTGAATCAGCACCTATAAGGCTTTCAGGGAATATTTCATCCTTTTCTATAACGGCTACAGAGGATAGATACTCTAAGTTAATCTGGTGTACAATTCCATGTCCCGGGGGAACAATCCTCACATTTTTGAATGACTGCTGGGACCATTTAAGAAAATCATAGCGTTCTACATTCCTTTCAAATTCATCCTTCATGTTTAATATTATAGGCTCCTCTCCCCTGAAAGAATCTACAATTATGGAATGGTCGATTACAAGATCTGATTTTGTTGCAGGGTTTACGTCATCGGCATTTAATTTATTTTCTTTGTAGTATTCCCTCATAGCTGCAAGGTCCACCAGTATTGGAACCCCTGTGTAATCCTGAAAAACCACCCTTGAAGGTTTGAATGCCATTTCTGACCCTGATTTCATTCTTGCTATGTTTTCAATTGAACGTTCATCAATATCAACACCGTCATAGTTCCTTAAAACATTTTCAAGCAAAATTTTAAGTGAATATGGCAGATTTTCAATATCGTATTTACCTGCAAGTTGTGCAAGCGGAAAATATTTCAGGTTCCGCCCGTTAATATTCATATTCTTATATTGTATTTCCATGAATTGTAAAGCCAAGATGATATTTTAAGATTTTTATCCGGGAGTAAGTCATTTACTTTTAATTTTTTTATTTCGATAAATGTAGCCAGTGGAAATGTTATATAGCTAAATAGATTTACATTATTATGCAAAAATTGGATTCTATTACACCGGTTATAACTCCATTTACGAATAATAAGGTGGATAAAGATAAAGCTGCAAGGCACGGAGAGGATGTTATTAAGGGCGGCATGAAATATTTATTTCCAGCAGGCAGCACAGGACTTGGCCCATCTATGGCTTCAGGTGAGAAACTGGAACTCCTTGATGCCTTTGCCCATATCCCTGAACATGTTATACTACAGGTTGGTTCCCTGAATCTGGAGGAGTCAATAAATCTGGCGAGAGAGGCTAAAAAATACAAAATACATGCGGTTGCAGCGCTTCCACCCTACTATTTCACAGGAATAAAAAGGGAGTGGCTAATAAAATATTACACAAAGATCTCTTCAGAATACCCCACAATAATATATAACTATCCGGAAACAACAGGATACAATATTACTTATGATATGGTTAACGACATAAAAAAGGCCGGGGGAGATGTGATAGGAATAAAAGAAACAACGTTCAATATGAATGACATTCTCAATACAAAAATGTACGTCCCGGATTTCAAAGTGTATACAGGGCCTGACCAGTACATACTTTCTGCATACAGGCTCGGGCTTGACGGCTTTGTGTCCGGTGCCTCAAATTATGGATATAAAATAATAAATAAAATAATAGAAAACCATGATAATAAGGATGGTGACAGATACCAGTTCTTATTGAATGAGCTTGCGGACCTATCAAGGAAATATGGAACAATATCTTCTATTTATGATATGGTAGAAATTATGACGGGAATAGATGCTGGAAACCCCCGTGAGCCATTTTTCAAATTAGGCAAAGAGGAAAGGAGTTCACTGGAAAAGGAAATGAATGAAGTATTCAAAAAATATAATTTTAAACTTTAAATCTATTTTAATTCTGCATAGGGCAGTAAATTATCCGTTATTTTCTTAAATTTTATTTCTACTTCCATTCCAATTTGAGGATTATTGCCAGAAATATCCATATACGCACGGAACCCCTCGCTGAACGATATTATGCCGTAGAAACCATTATTGAATTTTGTGTAGCTGTATACTGTCCCATTTCCTGTAGATTGCATAATTTTCAGGTCTCCTTTTCCACATATAGGGCAACTATCACGTGGGTAATAATATACCTTCCCGCAATTCATGCATTTAGTGTATGGCAATATTCCTGTGGAAAAATGTTTATTATATTCCTCATAAATTTCATTCAATTTCATTTACTCACCCAGTATCATTGAGACTGAATGGTTCCTTGCCCATCCCCCCATTCCATTTATAAAAGCTTTGTCAGGATTTTTAACCTGGTTTCTGCCTGCCATTCCATTCATCTGCAATAATGCCTCATAAAGCAATACACTCCCGCTCATATAGGCAGGTTGCCCACGGTTCAGGCTTCCACCTCCGGTGTTCAGTGGAAAATCTCCACTAACTGATATGGAATTTTTTTCCAGAAATTCACCTGATTTGCCAGGAGGCACAATGCCTGTGTTCTCAAGCTGTATCATTACAGTAATGCTGAATGAATCATACAGTTCATAGAAATCACATCTTTTAATTTCATCACGGAAGCCGGATGAACTTTCAGCTGCAGGAGTAATAGTTATATCATCTATTTCTGCAGGAAGTGCTGACTGGTGTGCCTCTCCGTATTTTTTTATACGGATTTCCCTTAGCTTTCCTGCATTTTTTGACACAATGAAAGCGTGGAATCCATCTACAGGATATACTATTTCCAGCAGGTGCAGGGGAGATGATATTATAGGAGAGCCAAGTACATTCTCAACAGTAATGGATCCGGTAAACATTGAATACCCTGACCTGTTGGCATTTTCCCTCTGTTTGACTATGAGTGCTGCCCTCTGTTCATCTGTTGTCCCATATATTTTCATGTGGCGCTGGGCCAGCAGGGCATAATCAGAAACTGGATTTGTATAATTATAGCCTGACAGCAGAGGCTTATACGGTGTGTTGGCAATTTCAGGATAAAGGTTTTCAATAGAATCCACTGTCTGTTTCTTTTTCCTTACTGCTGACCCTTTGCCTCCGAACAGGAGTAAAATATTTTCAGCCATTCCTGATTTTATAATGTGTTCAGCCCTCCAGAATGCGGAAAGCACTGACGGCCCGCCATATTCCAGGGAATCTATGTATTTTGGCTTAATTCCAAGATAATTGCATAGCTGGTCTGGAAAAAAATGCATGTATACGTTTCCATCAAACACGCCAGGAAGAAATGTTGTCATAAAGCCATCAATATCTTTTCTCTCCAGTCCTGCCATGGAAAGTGCTTTGTTGAGCGCCTCATTCATTATTTCATATGCTGTTCCATCATAATTTTTGTATATGGCTTCTGAAAACCCCCTTATCATTGATAAATCACCTCTACAGAATGTATTCCTGAACGTTTAATCTTTCCTGATGCGTTCAATGGCATGTCCCTTACAAAGATTATCCGTGCAGGCACTTTATATCTTGCCAGTTCTTTTTTGCATGCGCCGTAAATATTTTTTTTCATTTCCTCATAGTTGTCTGGAACTGCGGACAATTTAACGTATGCAACCGGGACTTCACCTTTATATTCATCATTTTCTCCAACAACCACAACGTCTTCGACATGATCACAGGTTCTTATTGCATTTTCAACCTCGGCAGGAACTACCTTATACCCGGATACATCTATAAGGTCTTTTTTCCGGTCAATTATATAGATATATCCCTTGCTATCAATATGGCATATATCACCTGTTTTCAGCCCATATTTTCCAAATGCCTTTTCCGTGTCTTCAGAATTCTTATAGTATCTTTTTATAACCTGTGGCCCTGAAACTACCAGTTCACCGCCCCTTGCCCTGACTATGCGTGTGTAGTTTGCCGGTTTTCCAGCTGTAACTATGCCATTATATAATGGGATATTTCCCGTATATGGATATTCCCATAGTGCAACCGGAGAAGTGCTTTCAGTTAATCCATATGCCATATATATCCAGTTGCCTGACATTGCTTTCCATTCGATTTCAGTTTTATAGGGCATGGGCATTCCGCCTGCCGACCACATTCTCATCGATGAGAGCCGGATTTTTATTTTATCAATCTTTGACCAGGAATTGATCATAGCCCGGTAAGCTGTGGCAACAAACATGGTAATGGTTGTATTTTCTGATTCTATAGTTTCCAGTGCATTTTCCGGGTTAAACCGGTACGTCAATGCCATGGATGAATGGGCCAGCATTGTCAGGGATATGCCAAAAATTAGCCCTGTTATGTGGAAGAAGGGTGCGATACACAGGTTTTTGTCCTGTGGTTGTACTGAATACCATTCACGGTATATATACGAAGCTGCATATATATTGCTGTGTGTTATCTCAGCAGCCTTCTGCCTGCCTGATGTACCGGAGGTAAATACAAGCATGGCTATACTGCCAGGTTCCGGATTATATGCCTTGAATTCTTTCTTGAGTCGAAGGTTTAATTCTTCTTTCATTATTCCTGTGATGTACTTTTCTGCCATATTATCCGGAAGTTTCCCGAAAGTCTGTGGGTCTGTATATAAGACATGGAGGCTCTGTATCTCCATCAAGCTGGAAAATTTCTCCCTGAATTCACTGCTGATTACTACCACCCTTGCATCTATGAACTTAATTTTCCCTGTAATTTCATTCTCAGAATCCAGAGGGCTCAATGGCACAAAAATGCAGGAATTTTTCCATGACGCGTATTGCACTATGGGGAACTGAGGTATATTTTCTGCTATTATTGCTATAATGTCACCCGGATCGCAATACATAGAAAACTCTACAGCAACGGCATTTGAATATCCTTCAAATTCTCCATAGGTCATAATATTCTTAAAATATGTGATAAATGGATCGCTTCTTTTTGAATCTTCAAGTACCTCGACCATGGTTTTCACAGGGACATTCCTCCACCTACTTCAAGTAAAATTCCGTTGACATAATTGCTATCCTCTTTCATCAAGAATGAAACAGCGTTTGCCACATCATCACCGGAGCCCATACGTTTTAATGGAATTTTTTCAATAAACTTTTCCTTTATTTTTTCAGGCATCTGGTCTGTCATCGGAGTTTTTATGAATCCCGGAACAATGGCATTTGATGTTATATTATACCTGCCCAGTTCACGTGAAAGCGTTTTAGTAAACCCGATAACTCCTGCCTTCGCAGATGAGTAATTGGCCTGCCCTACGTTTCCGTTCCAGCTTGCAGAAGAAATATTTACTATTCTTCCACTTAGATTTTCAATCATTGAATCAACAAATTGCTTTGTAACGTTGAACATGCTGTAAAGATCAGTTTTTATTACTGCGTCCCACTGATCAAATGACATATTTTTGAACAGGACATCTCTGTTTATGCCTGCATTGTTTACTATGCCATATACTTCCTTTTTTTCTATCTCTGAAAATGCTTCAACACAGGCATCGTAACTTGATACATCACATTTTATCCCTTCAACATTGCCATATCGGGAATTAAGCAACTTAGCCGAATCAAGTACGGCATTATCATAATCTACCATAATAATTCCATATTTTTCTGATGCCATTTTTTCGGCTATTGATCGCCCTATTCCCCTGTTAGACCCGGTTATTACAATTGTGCCTGACATAAATTATCATTCTCCAAGATTGAATAACAGGAATGCCGACTATTTACATATATTATGGGGTTGAACCCATTAAATAGGAAATAGGCTCGAATTCCTGCCATCTATGAAAGTATAATATATACAGATATTAATTTTAGCGTTTACATGTATTTAAATTGGGAATTAAATTGTTATATATGGCAATACTTACTATTATTTCTGCACAGGCTGAAAGGAATTACAATGGCAAAATATTTTTATAAGCAGGTTATAATCAGAAATGAACAGGGTTATTCTTAATGTGGATACTGGAATCGATGACGCTTTTGCTATGATTTTGTTGAAACAGTACAATATTACTCCAGAATTCATTGTTGCTTCTTCAGGAAATTCATTGCTTGAGAATACTTACAGGAATACAGCTGGTGTGGCAAAGTTGCTTGATTTTGATTGTCCTGTGTACCATGGATCTGCCAGGCCACTTATAAAACCCCATTATTATGAAAATTTTCATGGTGATAAGGGGCTTGGTACATATGAATTTAAGGAACCAGTTCAGGAAAAAGATCACCATAATGGAATAATTAAAATGTATGAAGCATTAAAACGGGAAAAACATACCATAATCTGTACATCTCCTTTAACTTCCCTGGGAATCCTCATGAGGCTGGATAATAGTATAAAAGAGAACATAGAACAGATAATCATTATGGGAGGGGCATTTGGCATTACTCCATATGGAAAGGGAAATATGGGAAATGCTGAATTTAATATATTTTATGACCCGGAAGCGGCTAAAATCGTCATAGAAGAGGATATCAATGAAACTATTGTTCCACTGGACGTTACAATGAACAGGGAACTTACAATAAAAAGTATTCCCACGAATAGTTCTGGCAGCCCATTAGAAGATTTTATCCATAAAACCACAAAATTTATGATAGAAGAGCATGGCACTTTTGAAATGCATGACCCCATAGCAGTATTTTCCTTCATAGAACCTGATGCCTTTGAGTTTGTGAATGGGGAAATTACAGTCAAGCCTGATGGTAGTACAGAATTTATGGAAAAGCATGGAGGGAAGAAGAGAATAGCTACCGGGATAAATCCACAGGCTTACCGGAAAGGGCTTGTAGACAGGATATATAGCAATTTGGCATAGCCCCGAACAATGCAGCGGTACCAGCTAAATAATTGCTTTTCTACATATGAATTTCTAAATAATTATTTGGAATTATAATGATGTATAGAATTTAAATGCTTTTCAAAAAAACTTTATTTATTATTCAAATAAAGCATAATGAAATCTTATGATTTTTATATTTCGGCCCCACTGTTTAATGAAATGGAATTGAAATTTAACAGGGAACTGGCAGCCTTTCTGGAAAAACACGGATTTACAACCTACCTCCCGCAGAGGGATGGTGGGGAGGACGAAATGCTTTTAAAAGACCCTGATTTATGGCCTGAGACGAGCAAAAGGGTATTTAACAGGGATGTTGATGCCCTTAAATCCTCATCAGCACTTATTATGGTGATGGATGGCAGGGTGCCGGATGAAGGTGCTTGCGTTGAACTTGGAATGGCCTATGCCTTTGGCAAAATATGCATTGGATTCCAGACCGACAATAGGAGATTTGCATCAGGGCAGAATAATCTGATGCTGGATTATTGCATGTCATATGATATAGTGCATGACTGGAATGGCCTTGAAGTGCTTCTAGGAAAATTAAAGGAAAAAATTAACAGATAATATCCCCGGTTAAGAATTTAAATACTATTTAACTATTTATGGACATGAACAAGACCTACATGCCCCGGAGAAACATCAGCTCAAACCTATATCTTAGCTTTAGTAGAGATGAATGGGCAAAGAGAAGGGGAAATCTTAATATTACTCTGTCAGAAAGTGATATTAAAGGGATACTTGCGTTAAATGATAAAATCACTGCATCTGAAATACAGGACTTTTATTTTCCTATTACAAGGCTATTGCAGCTCTCAATAAATAATAACATTAACCTTTACAGGGAGAGAAACGATTTTATGGGCATTAAGCCCAGGAAAATGCCATTTATTATCGGGGTGACAGGAAGTGTTGCTGTTGGAAAAAGTACTACTTCGAGGCTTTTGAAAACCCTATTAGAGAGAATAAATCCAGATTTGAGAATTTATATAGTATCAACGGATAATTTCCTTAAAAGCAATGCCCGGCTTATGGAAGAGAATATTATGGAAAGAAAGGGCTTCCCTGAAAGTTATGAAACTCAGGACCTCATAAATTTTCTTGTTGATATCAAATCCGGTGTAGCCCGCACGCAGATACCGGTATATTCACACCTGAAATATGACATACTCCCGGAAAAGCAGGACCTTGTTGACCCGGATATACTGATACTGGAAGGGCTGAATATATTGCAGGTAAAAAATCCTGGAAAGAAGGATGAGATCTATGTCTCCGATTTTCTTGATTTTTCCATATTTATTGACGCAAAGGTGGAATATATTAAAGAATGGTTTGTAGAACGGTTTTTCCTGCTCATGGAAACCGCGTTTAAAGACAAAGACTCCTATTTCAAGAAGTATTCAGAACTCACAAAGGAAGAAGCCAGGGAATTATCATCAAAGATATGGGATAACATAAATGGCAAAAATTATTCTGAAAATATTGTTAAAACAAGATACCGTGCAGAATTAATAATTGAGAAAGGGAAAACACATAATATAGAGAATATTATGATGAAGAAACTATAAAGCCTGTTACTCTGGAAGAGTACTGGCAAATAACATTTATTTTTTTAGTTAAATTCATTCCTGGCATGTAGTCTTTCGTTGAATTTCTCAAATTTTGTGTTTTTGCAAAATTTATCTATGGCAATATGCATCAGGCAAAACATATAAATAAACACCAAGTATAATTTGTATATGGAAAGGTATTTTATGTATCCAGATATAAATGATAATTTAGTTGTTTTTGTCAATGATAATGACCTATGGAAATACAATATTAACACAAAAAATATTGAAAGATTGACTAACAATTTAGGCATAGTTACAAATCCAAAAATTAGCCCCGATAAAAGATATGTCTATTTCAGATTGATGACAGGAAAATCCGGCGAATCTTCCGACATATATTCAATAGACCTTGAGAGGGGCAATTTAACCAGGATTACATATCTTTGTGGTAAAAGCACGAGCAGAAGAATGTATACATCAATTGCAGGCTTTGATAAGAATGGCAATTTGATAATTTCAACCGATGCATATTATCCATTCGGAACGCCTATGTTATACAGAATAGTGAATGGAAATATTGAACCCATAAATCTTGGGCCAGCTTTAAATATTATATATTACGGAGATTATACCATAATTGGCAGAAATACAATAGATATGCCCCACTGGAAGCGATATAAAGGAGGGACAAGGGGAAAAATATTGTCATGCAA
>JAKAAK010000128.1 GCA_021797025.1 Thermoplasmata archaeon | reverse complement strand
ATATAATTATTATTTATTAAGCTTTTCTGATTTTACCTTATAAATATTATTTTTCTATATGTTTATGCAGTGGTGATACCTAAAAATATTAAAAAGTAAATATATTTTCATTTTAAATTTATACAAGTGAAACAATTATAATTATCAGTATGAAGGCAGCTATCATGTATGCAATATATGCTGATATAGAACTGTTCATGATTTTGTATGCTGTAAATTTTGCAAAATTTCTATAAGCCTTAGCGATATTTATCATGATCAACCAGAAGATATCGACAGTTTCTACTCTGTTTTCATCTGTGCTTTTAGTCCTGAGCACCCTTTTAAGGATCAGGCGGATGTTATTAGAATATGTGGATGAATTATAGTATTCTCCATGTTCTACTCCACCGTTCCAGCGATTGGCAATTCTGGTTTTTGGCCTTCCAAATACGAGAAATATAATTACCGTAAACACCGTCAATAATATAACAATGTAAAGCGGTGTTATAAGCCCGAAATCAGAGACACCAAGCCTTGATTCAATCATAAATCCATTGAATACAAGAACAGAGGGTATGCCTGATATATAGTTCTTACCTACTATCAAAAATGATACAGCAAATAGGAATACAAGTGTTATCCCTGTTCCCAGTATAGTGTAATTCTCCAGATTTTTTCCACGGGATTTCCTGTGGCTATCGGTGAAATAGAAAATTTTCAGCATTGCAGCGGTGGCGAATCCCTCCCCCATGGCAATAAGGGATCCAGCTATGATCGAAGCAATACCAAGTGGCCCGTACAGGTAGGCACCCATGAAAAAGGATTCCAGTACCATCCACGTTCCAAGACCACCAAGTGATGGGAATAGCCCGGAAAGCGAAGACATTGCAAAAAATTTGCCTACCTGATTAACAGTGTCCTTGCCTCCGTTAACTGCACTGAAATATTCAACACCTGTATGGCCAATGGATATAAACAACCCGGTTTTTGCTATTGAATGAGCCATGGCAAAAATGGCTATGGAAATAAGGATAAATTCTTTTAATACACTGTCATTGACAGCTACAAAAAGTCCTAATGCTGCCATCAACACTCCATTATTTTCTATAGTACTGAATCCTCCCAGGGATTTCATATTTTCAGATATGTATGCATAGAGTGCCCCGAAGAGTACAGAAATCACACCTATAATAATGAATAATATGCCTATATCAATGGAAACCGGAGAAAGCAGTGCTATTTTTAAAATTCCATATACACCCATGAGGGTCATGGTTGCACTGAAAATTGCGGATGAATTTGCCGGGGCACTGCCATGGGCAATGGGAAGCCACTCACTTATCATGAAGGGCGTCAACCCCATTTTAGACATGGCGCCTATGGCAAATATGAGTAAAACCATATCATTGGAAAGTCCGGTAAAATTGAATGTGCCCGTATAGTAATAGGAAAGTACTGCAGCAGTTATGATCAGTACGGTGCTTATTTCAGAAAACAGCATGAATATATAGGCTTCCATGTCATTTTTCTTATTTATTGCCACGGTTAAATAGGCAGGTATCGACATTATCTCCCAGCCTGTTATAAATACCAGGAAGTTATTAGCATACAGTATTGTCATCATTCCGGCAATGGTCAGTATGAACAGTGGTGCAAGCCATCTTCCATATTTCTTTGAATATGAAATAGAGAACACCGATGTTATTATCCATACGATGGCTGCTATTAAGTAAAAGTATGTTATATAATCAAAAATCCTGAACGTGAAAAGGAAAAACAGTACTGAAGCTATAGCTGTAATTATGTAACCCGCGGTTCTGTATTTTATTGAAATCAGTACAGCAAGGAAAATTGCCATGAGCGGTATATAGTAAGATATCATCTTTTATCCCTCGCTTCTATTATTGCATTGAGGATTGATGCCGGTGTCGGAGGGCATCCTGCAATATGGATATCATATTTTTCCATGGCTTCTCTGCCGATAATTCCACCTGAAAGTGCGCATGCACCGAGTCCTATGACAATTTTCGGTTCAGGCATGGCATCATAGGCCTCCTGAAGAACTCTCTCCATTCCATCAGTATGAACACCCATGACTACCAGTGCATCAGCATGTCTTGGAGTATTTGCCATAAAAATTTTGAACCTGCTGGAATCATACTGTGGTGAAAATAAGGAGGTAAATTCAACATTGCAGGCACCACATGTTCCGGAGTCCACCGGATAAATATACAGGGATTTTTTGAATATGTCCGGGACAAGATGCTGAACAGAATAGGTCTCCTGTTTTCCTGTTGGCTTCAGGTCGCACTGCCTGCAGAATATGCATTTATCCATGTCCCAGTTGCCATTTCTGAGTGCCTCCGTTGGGCACTTATAATCACTAATTCCCTCGAGTATAGAAGGATACATAACCTGGTACTGATCCAGTTTCTCCGTCTTTATCCTCTTTCTGATGCCGCTGATGAACCAGTTCACTGAAACCTCACCTCCAGTTCAGATATCCATATGCCGAAGCTTTCCCATACAAAAAAGAAATCTGTGAAAATATTGCCGCTTTTCAGTCCATATCTGAAATTTCTCATATTGAGATACGATGGTGAGCACATCTGTATATCAATCAACCTGCCTTCATTTATGTTCACATAATAAAAGAGGTCGCCGGCAGGTGATTCTATCCTTGCAGTGCCCTCACCCGTTCCGTTCAATTCCATTCTATGCTTTCTGTAACTTTTTTTAATATCGTATGATTCTATTATATTTATGGACTCAAATATCTCTTCCGCCCTGACCAGAAATCTGGAAAACGTATCACCACTGGTTTCCATTACAGTACTGTATTTTCCATATATTAGAGACTCGGAGTCCAGTCTGGCATCGTACCTGAAGTTTGCCGCACGTGCTGCTGGACCTGTTGAGACAGGATTCAATAGAATTCCATTTTCCTGTAGCCTGTCCAGGAATATTTTGGAGGAAAGCAGACCATTATAAATGGATCTGAACTGTTTCTCAATGGAACTGAGTGATATTCTGGAAAAATCCCCATCAATGGAGTTTATGCCATTTACAGAAAAATAATATCTGTGACCGAAAGCACTGGAAATTATTCTTGCAACCTCCTCCCTTAATAGAAGAAGCTGTTTTTCAGGCACGGCAAATCCAGCAGATTCACATAAGCCTTTTATCACATCGATATTTGACCTTATTCTCTCCAGTTCAATTTCTACAATTCTCGCATCATTTAAATCCCCATTCTCAACATTCAGGGCATCCTCCACGGCCAGTGCATAAGCTATGCTGTGTGATGCTGAATGAAATCCGTTGATCCTTTCCACTTTCAGCATCGCATCTGAAATACTATCTCCCGTTATTTTTATATTCCTTCTTTTAAAACCTGAATTTATTATAACATCCCTTATAGATTCACCGGGTGTGAGGATCTGGAAATTTACGGATTCCCTGAGTCCTCCTGCGGATGGACCATAATTGAAATAGATTTCCCCCTGGGTTCTTTCTTCATGATCATCTTCATCTTTACCTATTTCGGTAATCGTTGAGGTGTAAATATCGTATTTTTCAGTTCTTCCGATATATCTTCCAGTTTTATCTCCGAATTTATAATATTTCATGATACACCACCAGGAATACAATTCCTATGAATATAGATATAATTGCTGCTATAAGGGGTATAATAGTATTAATTCCTGACTGGCTGTATTCTGATTTGCCCCTGAACAGCATTTTCGATACATTGAAGTTTATGGATACAAATGCGAGGAACAGTGAAAGTACTATTATCCCGAACTGTGCATAGAAATGTATGGACAGCACTGAATAAAGTATCAGAAATTCACCGAAGAATGTTCCGAATGGGGGTGTTCCGGTTACGGCAAAGGACGATAGTAGCATTGAAGCCGCACTTGCTTTATTTCTTATTAATCCACCAACACCGTCAATTGATTTCGTGCCGGACATCTCATAAACATTTCCTGAGGAGTAAAAGGCACCGGCTTTTCCGAAACTGTGTGAGAGGAGAAGCAGGAGGGAACCCACCAGGCCTGCGAAGGTAAAGGTGCTCAAACCTATGAGTGCGATGTTCATATTTTCCATTGTTGAATATGCAAACATTCTCTTGTAGTTTCTCTGGTATCCCAGGAATATGGCTGCAAAAAGCACTGAAATAGTTCCAGCCCAGATAAATATTTCTCTCATAGGATATATTTCATAAATTCTGTAAAGTACATACAGTGCCACAGGCAGTAATACCCCGGAGAACATTGCGCTGACAGGTGCAGGTGCCTCGCTATGGGCATCGGGAAGCCATGTGTGCACAGGAAAAACACCGACTTTCGTGCCGAACCCAACCAGGGCAATTCCCACTGCAAGCCTGACTGCAAGGCTATCCCTGATTCCTTCAGATAGAATTACGGTAACGGTCAGTGTCCCGAATGCATAGTATATCAGTATAACAGATATGAAGGCAAATGTAACACCAGCGGAAACTATAATTATATACCTCCATGTTGCTTCCAGTGATATATCTGATTTCTCTGTTATTAGGAGCAGGGCAGATGATATTGTAGTTGTTTCTATTCCAACCCACATGAAACCATAATTATTTACCATGAGGGCAAATTCCATGGCAACATAGAAAAATCCCATGAGCATGTAATAAACATTTTCAGAAATTCCCTTATTCCCTATATTGTGAATATATTTTCTGGAATATAGCAGGGACATAAGATAAATAGAGCTTACCATGAGAATGAATATGTAGGTAATATGATCAATGAAAAAGAATCCGGAATTGGATAAATCAAAATAAAGCGGGATAAGCAGGAATAATTCAATAATTGCCCCTATTATGCTGGTTATCTTTATATTTTTATAGAATGCCATGGCAATCAATGGTATAATCAGTATGAGTATTTCATAAATCATCCTCTCAACTCCTCCACGGGTTTATGCTCGGTTTTCTCGATACTGATTATTGAAAAAATCACAACCAGTATCAGCACATCCAGAAATACGCTGCTTTCTATTATTATGGGGACAGGAAGAATAAAGGTACCCATGAGTATCAGCGAATTTTCTTCCTCGATATAACCCAGTATCTGTGCAATAGTTCTCCTCCTGGATGCAATAATAAAAAGCCCCTGGAAGAAAAGTAACAGGGGGAATAGTATAATATTACTCGCAGGGAATATGCGTGAAACTATATGAATAAAGGATATTGAATAGACAATGAATATGGAAATTACAATGAACGCAAGGTCAACCAGAAGATAATAAGTGGTTGGTAGCCTTGATTCGTATAAATAATTTTTATTTTTCGGTATCTTCGCTGCAAGGAAATATGTAACCAGAACGCTCCTCAGAAGAATAACAAGCACAGCTAGTATGAAAAATGTATACTGCTTGAGTTCAAAACCCAGGAATATTGCTATAATGGCAATGAGGAGTGACTGAAATGCCTGGGTCATGACCATTGATCTCAAATATTTGTTGCTCTGAATGTAAAATCCAGTAACCACTATGAGTGCGGCCAGGAGATATATTATTGTAAAAACTATATTCATGCGATCACCTCGGTAAGTATCAAAAATAGTATTGAAAATGTGAATGCCACTGCAAGATAGTCTATGACCTTGAACAGGCGCAACTTTGCCAGGGAAGTATCTACTATCAGTACTATTATTATGAGCAAGATCCATTTAGCAAACATCACAATAGCATTGAGGAAAAATAATGGAAACGTATTGAACATTCCCCACGGAATAAGAAATACATTGATCAGTACGGATCCCAGAAGATACACTTTCATATAGGATGACCATTTGTTTACTGCAAGTGCCTTTCCACTGTATTCATAATCTATGCCAGAATCAATCATGCCCATTTCCTGGTTTCCCTCACTCTGTGTTGGCATCTTCCCGAATTCATACATGAAAATCATGAAAAATGCAAACACCGCGAATATATGCACAAGGCTCAGATTGGAAAGTGGATGGCTGATGAGGTAATGATTTGTAGTATATGGATTGTTTGTGCCGCTTATCAGTGCTACTGCGAAGAATACAGTTATAAGTGTGCCCTCGCTGAAGAAGTTGAAGGACATGAGCCTTGAGGCACCCATGGAAGAGAAATTGCTGCCCGAATCCATAGTTCCTATTATTTTTATAAATGCAGCCAGGGAAAATAATATTGCACCGGCAAAGAAATCACCTGACGCGGTAAAAATTATGGGTTCGGTCATGAATACGGGTATAATAAGGGCGATGAGCGAATATATGCCGAATGCCATATAGGGTGCATATAAAAATAATCTGGATGAATTTTCTGTAATTACAGTTTCCTTTTTCAGTAACTTGAATATATCATAATATGGCTGGAATACGCTTGGCCCTTTCCTGGATTCAACATTTGCCTTGAACTTTTCAAAAATCCCTATAAGAAGTGGTGAAAATAGAACAACGAATAAGTACTGTGTAACCGTCTCCAGGATTAACTCTAACATTTTAATCACCAGTAGGCGTCATCAGCGCACTGCATTATGGAGACGTCATTCCTATACTGAATGATTCAGGAATATTTAAATTTTAGTTTCTAAAGTTGACAATTGAAGACGCAATGTGTCAAATTTTATGAATAAAACACTGTCGAATCGTACAATATCCGCACTTATTATATCCCGAAATAGTAAAAAATCCTGTTTTGACAATTTTATATAGCAATAACACTCAGTAGCCGGGAACGTAGTTAGAATATTAAGCGTTAAGTTAAATACATAAATGTGGTGTTAACGGCGATATAAAGAGAAGCTGCAAAAACAATAAAAATTATAATCTGTTTCTGTATTCTTCTGCCTTTTTGAATAATGGTTCAGGGCAATTGAACACTGTGGGTTCATCTGTGAATTTTAATTTATTTGATAAATAAGATTGAATAGATGCTATTTCATCTCCATTTGATATATATACCTTTATTCTGTTATTCAGAAAATGTATTCCTGGTCCACCTATTCCCGGTAATATTATAGAATTCACGTTCTTTTTTATCAGCAATTGTAAAAGCGGGAGACCACCATCCTCCTTTATTTCTATTGACGGATTTTTATAAGTTTTTATCAAATCATACTTTGTTCTGTCGTTTGATATTTTATACATATGAACTTCACTGGCCTTTCCGGGCATATCTACATTATCTCCTGTAACGGGCACTGCCAATATTTCCATGGTCGATAATGTGGACTATTCATATAAAGGTTCTATAATTCTATTAAAATTATGTTCTTACGAATAATCTGCTAGTTTATGCATAAATTTAAAAAATCTCTATTTTTATTAGATTTGATAATTATAATGATATTGAATTAAATGACTATGGCTTAAATAATTGTATATACTGTTTCAGGGGACGACCCGATATTAAAGTTAGAATCTCAGCATGCATATTTTTTAACTGAAGAAGCGAGAAGTTCCATGTGTTAGCATGGAGGGGATATCACTAATGTTGATCTTGAGAATTTTCTCCAATAAGAGATTTGATAAAGAAAATTATCCTCAATGTAAGCGCTTGTTACTGGAAATGCCTTTAAATTATTCTTCATCTAATGAAATATTTAGTTGCATCAGATGATGTTCAGCTATTAGATTCCAGTCTCCTTATAATTTTCCAATTCCAGTAAGCGCTTCTTTACCGCTAATCCACCGCCGTAACCACCTAAATTGCCATTACTTTCGATTATTCGATGGCAGGGTATTGCAAGGGCAATAGCATTTGCGCCATTTGCACTTACCACAGCACGAACAGCTTTTGGATTATCTATATCTTCTGCTAGTTGCGAATAAGTAGAGGTAGAACCATATGGAATTGTCATCAATGCATTCCAGACGCTCTTCTGAAAATTTGTGCCAATTGTCAGTAATGGAATATCAAATACCTTCCTATTTCCAGATAAATATTCATCAATTTGTTTTTTTGCTTCTGTTAAAGTTTCATCATTTTGTTCTAAAAAGTCGGCTTTAAGACCAATTTTTATCCTATTGTCAACAGTCCATCTCATTTTTCTATATCTGAAATCAAGCAAGCATAGATTTTCATTAAAAGAACCCAGTATCAGTTCTCCTATTTTTGTTTTATAATATTGGATATTGATAGAATTCATATAATTATGTGACAAACAGTTGTATATAAAATCTTCTGCATGCTTTGAAGTATATTGAATTAATTATTTGTAAATTACTCAGAATAATTATATAGTAAAATCTACTTTACTTTTATGAAGTTTGCCGTACTTATTGGCTGGAACGGTTCTGTTATACAATCTTTCCTCAAGGCAGGTGAGGAAACTGGAAATGAGATAGAGATAAAATATCCCAGACTTGATCCGGTTGATTCTGAATTCATTGATTTTATTAAGGATGCCGATGCAGTATTCATACATCATTTCTCCGGGGAAAATATATATAACAATATTCTTGAGGACATTGAGTCCGTAATTAAAAATAAAAAGAATGTTATTGCCATAGACCCGATACTCAGCAGCTATTCCACTGTAAGCAAATATGTTGAGGAAAAAGTATCTAATTATTATTTCTACGGTGGGTATGAAAACATCAAAAATATGGTACTATTCATTGAAAACCTGATCGATGGCTGCAAATATGAAGATCCAGTAGAGATGCCTTTCTCCGGTATATATAACTACGGCAATCAGAATTATTCCAGGAAGGCCGGCATACTCTTCTATAGAACTGCATGGGTTGATAATGATACCGGCATTGTGAGGTCTATAATTGATGAACTGAACAACAGGAAAATATCGGCAATACCCGTGTTCACCAATGGATTCGGAGATAAATCCAGAAATATTAAAAGTGCTGAGGAATGTATCCAGGAGTATTTCTACAAGGATGGAAAACCGGCTGTAGATGCAGTTATCAACCTGCTTTCATTTTCACTGATAAAAAAGGA
>JAKAAK010000127.1 GCA_021797025.1 Thermoplasmata archaeon | reverse complement strand
TATTCCAGAGAGGTGCTAGTGAAATTCCTCCGGGAGCCAGAGAATATTTAGAAACCTGCATATCGGCATTCAATGAAGGAAAATGGGGTAAGATATGGGATGCCGATCCTGATATTTTGCGGGATGCATCGCCGGAGGGTTATAATCTTCCGTTGCGGTTCATACAGGGCGCTGTTGGAGAAAAATTCAGAGCAACTATACTTTCCAATGAAATTGAATTCAACGCAGCCTCACTCACAACTGTAAAGTTTGATGAAGCTTAAAAGAAATAGTCCTGAAATTCTCGTTATGAGTGGAATTAGAATTAGTTAACCCGAAGATCGTAATTTGCAAATTATGTAAAGTAATAATTTCTTTATAATTTATGGTTGTATACTAAAATTAATTAGCCAATTGACATTAACACAGCTCGATCAGAAGTGCAAAAACAGTATATTTACGTCGATGAAAGTGGAGATCTAGGACTTTCAAAAAATAGTTCAAAATTTTTAATTATATCCGCCCTTATTACAGATGACCCCAAGCAACTAGATAGAATAATTAAAAACGCCAGAAGAAACAAATTCAAAAAAGAACTAAAAAATGCGAAGGAAATAAAATTTAATAAATCCAATCCCCAAGTAAGGAAATATTTTATAAATAAATTGAATGAAACCTTAAACTGTCGGGGAATTCACTGTATCCTTGAAAAGAAAAAATTATCGAGTTTCTATCTAAAAGAAAATAAAGATAAACTATACAATTACGTTGCTGGATATCTTGGTGACGCCATCATATTAAATTGTGACAAAGTTGAGATAAGGATTGATAAATCAAAAATAAAAAGTTCATTACGGGAAGATTTCAACAATTATTTCAAACAGAAGTTAATAAACGGGTCAAATATTACAGATATAGTTATAACACATAGCTATTCAGAAAATTTTAGCGGGATTCAGTTTGCTGACCTATTAGCCGGAACTGTATATAATAAATTTAACAATTGTGATTCTCAGTACATAGATATTATCGACCAAGATAAATTCCCACAAACATACATAGAATTGTGGAAATAAAAATATGCCAGAGCCGATTAGTATTGTTTTTATGCACCTCAAGGTACAATTAACCAATCGGTCTTACCTGTTAAGTTCATATTATTTAAAGAGATATAAATTTTTCTGTTGATTGTATATCAAATTCTGTGTATCTATAAAGGATACCTCTTGTTGAACATCCCTCTAATCGCATCATTGCATTTATAGGAGCCGTTCATCTTCCTGAATGCATGCCTTGAATTGAACTCTACTGATTTAAGATAGAACATTTTCATTGCAGAGTCCTCATCAGGGAATGATGATACTGTCTTTATTCTTCTTCCGATCTCCTCATTCATCCTTTCTATTATATTTGTGGATTTCAGTGAATTTCTTATTTTCAATGGATAATCATAGAATCTCAGTAGACTTCCAAGTTTAATCTCGGTATTGTATATTGCATTGGGATACCTGCCATTCCACTTATTCTTAAAATCATTGAATTTAATTATGGCTTCTTCCTTATTGCTGCATTTGAACATCTTATTGGCATCTTCTATTATTTCCACATCCTTTTCCTTAACTTTAGATTTCAATCCCCTCATATAATGTATTGTGCATAGCTGGAAATCACTTCCGGGATAGATCTTCATTACCTCCTCATCCAGGTTATTTATACCATCTGCTATGAATAACAATGATTCCTTCAATCCCCTCCTGTACAGGTCCTCTAAAACATCCTTATAGTTATTATGGGATTCCTTTACTGTTAAATAGGATCCTAATATTTCATACTCTCCAGATTCCTTTATTCCTAATGCAAATATTACCGGTTCCTTGTCCACAGTTTCCTTTCTGAGATAGAAGAATAATCCATCAAGCATTACAGCGATATACCTATTATCCAGTTTCCTGTTGACAAACTTGTTTACCTCTTCTAAAGTCAGGTCTGTTATTCTTGATACTGATGATGGAGAATACTTATTATTGAATACAGCGACTTGTACCTGGAATTCGTAGAGGAACGCAAGAGGCTTTACAACGACATCAAGGCCCACTGTTTTATTTGATTCTATTATAGCACTGGGGAAGCCATTATCCCTGTTCATTGGTACTGACAACTGCTTTAATTCACAGTACTCTGTCTTTAAGTCCTGATATATCTTCTATCCCTTATCTATGGATTCTTTTAATATTGCCTTATATGCTCTTCGTATTCCTATTCGAGTACAGAGGAATTAAGGTATCTTTGAACTATGCATTAATAGCCGGAATAATAGAAGTTTCATTCCTGATGGCCACAAGCATAATTCTCATAGTTATGGCAGGGTCATCCAATACTCTTAACACTTTTACGTTAAAGTTTACTGATGGTAGCATAGCGCCCATATTTCTTGGCTTTATTATAGGGATAACAACTCTGTCTGGCTCAGGTTCTGTAGTAGCGCTGGGTGAGGAGTCCAAAAACCCGAAGAAATTCATTCCCAGGTCCATGGTCTGGGTAATGCTTCTAAATTTAAGTATTATAATGATAACTTATGCATTAACAGTATCATGGGGCGCTTCCAACATGGCTTCTTTTGCAACTTCCCCTGATCCGGGAATTATAGTGTTCCACCAAAAATTGGGATTTATAGTGGCCATGATTTTTGTTGCAATTATCTACAATAGTTATCTGATGTTCGGCCTGGCAATAAACAATTCTGTTTCTAGAACCATGTATGCTATGGCAAGGGATGGAATATTACCCAGATGGCTTCATGCAACCCATAAAAAATATAAATCACCGCATAGAATATTGATGCTGATAACAGTAGCCGGATTTGCATTCGCAATTATAAACGGTATATTCTTTGGTCCTTTCGATGGAGGAGTATACCCATTTGTAATGATAGGCATCATGCTGTTACTGGTACATCTAATCAACAATGTGGGGCTAGGGATATTTATTAAGAAGCACCATCACCATTTTTCTATTCTGTACCACCTGGTAATTCCGGTTATAGCCTCAGCTTTGATAATTGTCGCCATATATTATACCGTTATACCTTTCCCGGGATTTCCCTATGGAGTATATGCAGTAGTAGCGGCGATATGGGTTGTGCTTGGAATTGTTTATACGGAAATAAGAGCTAAGAAAGTGGGAGATATAGCAACAGTGAATATAGACAGGGATAAAATATAATTTTTTTCAATTTTATGGGTATAAAATTTTGCAGAGCTGCCACTATTGTTCTAGATAAAATGCTTAATTCCCAGCATTAATATTAGATTGCATAGGTTATAGCACTGTTTCAATGCCGAGCTTTTTGGCAATAGTATTAAGTTCAACATCAGCGGTAAAAAATTTATCTCCTTTCGCTTCTATACAGGTTTCCAGTTGGATGGCATCTACTATGTACACATGTTGTTCAAAAACCACTTTTATAGCTTTTCTGATTATCTGGCTCGTAACGGGAAATATTTCAACAGAATTAGAACGTTCAAGAACATTTAGCTCTCTTAACATTGCATGAAACAGATTCCTGGCATCAAGCCCAAATTTTCTCGCATACTTATCAAAAACAACAGCAGCTTCACCGAGATTGATTTCAGATGTGCAAAATACAGTTTCGCCTTGATGTGCAAGCTGAAAAAAACTATCTGTTATATCAGTGCCATCTTCATTAACATATCTTTTAACCAGAATGCTGGTATCAAGATAAATTCGAGTTTCTTTCATTTCTCATTTCCCTGATTTGTGTCTCTGATTGAACTTTTCCGGTGAGATTGGGCCTGTTCTTCTTTATATCCTCTGGACTTACATATCTGCAGTCAAGGCTCAGTTCATTGCATATATCTTCAATAATCTCTGATGTGGAAAGACTTCTAAGGGATTTTTCAATATAATCACTTAAAGTTTTTCCCCTTTTTAATAAAACTACCTTCGCATTATTCACCACCGGCTTTTCCACCGATACTGTTATTTTAGTTTTAACCATATAGCCGTATATACAGCTTACTGTATTAAATCTTTCTGTAGAATATTAGTTTTTATATACAGACGATAGAAAAGTAGCTATATTATCCGGAAAATATAATACATTTGTTTTCCAGCTATCCATGTGCGGAGAAATTTAAGTTTCTGCAACTTCTCACTTCCCAAATTTTTATCCCTGATTGAATTTTCCATGTGAGGCTGGTTCTGTTTTATATGCCCTCTTGACTCACATATTCACAGTCAAGGCATAATTCAATATACATATTCCGAATAATTTTAGATGGAGGTTCTAAGAGATTTTTAATATAATTACTCGTAATTTTCCTCTTTTTAGCCACAATTAAGTAACGAAAAAATTAATATTATGTTTAAACATAAACAGAATATGTTCAAAACCATAACTATAAAAATACGGTTTATGATAAACTAATTAAGGTCAAACAACCAGATGAGGGCTTCAGTGAATTGCTTGATACGCTGGTACAATCGGAAGATAAGAGGAATGTTCTTTTATCACTTCGAGGCAGTATAAGCTTTACAGATAAAGAGGCAATGTTAAGAGAAAGTCAGGAAAGACATGGGGAGAGAAGAATATGGTATACATAAATATTAAAAGGGTAAGGAGCAAATCTACGGGATTCCAGTAATAAATTATACTAAAGAAGATGCGGATTTATCCTTCAACCTGGAAGTATTTGCGGAAAATAATGGAAAAGCTGTTCCCAGAATGGATGCGATGATAGCTTCGGTAGCTATCAATAATAATAGTCATTTATTAACACTTGATAATCACTTCAAAATCTTTACGGAGATATGCCTTAAATTATTTGATTAATTTTTTAAATCTCCTAGATGGTTATCAAAATTTTAAAGGCCGTCCGTCAGTATATTATTGCCTGTATGCTTTATAAATTAGTTCGTTATTTTAAATAATCATGCATTTTTTAAAGTATCTGATTTAAATAAAGCCCAAATCCAGAATGGGATATACTGTATCAAAATGCCATTGATTGATTCTTTTCCCTCATAATCATATGTTATTATTTTCCCGGTATTCAAACCGAGATTCGTTGCGGCCTCCACAAGGGCAGATGTTTCCCTTGATCTGGCACTGGAATCAGACACCTCGTAAGAAACCTGTATGAGTTCCGTGGTTTTACCTTTAAGAATAAAATCTACTTCCTTGCCCGATTTCAGCCTGAGATAATTTATACGATCTGTAGTGGAAACATTTCTCAATAATTCCATGAAAACTGCGTTCTCCAGTGCCCTTCCCTTATCAATGTCAGAGAAAAGCCTGGAAATTCCTATGTCTGTTATATAGGTCTTTGATTGCATAGCTATACGCTTTCTGACACTCTTTTCATATTTCTCAAGTATATCCACAAGAAAAACCGATCTAGAATAATCAAGAAAATTTAACAGTGTTATCCTGCTAATCCCTCTTCCGGTACTTCTAAAATAATTGAGCGCCTTTACTGAACTGAAATATGACGCATAGCTACTGGAAAGAATTCTGAGAAAGATGTTTAACTCACCTATTTCTCTAACTCCGTATCTTCTCACAATATCCCTGAAGAAAATTGCGTCAAAGTAGGATGAAAGGAGATCAAGCTTCCTTGAAACTTCCTGTGTCATGGCTATCTCCGGAAATGACCCATATTCTAAAAAATCATCCATTATCTTGAATATAATTCCCTTTTCGATAGAATATTTCTGCAATTTGTTAATTTTTACTCCCTTTGCGGCCACATATTCTTTAAAGGAGAATGGATAAACAGTATAGGTAAGATTTCTGCCTGCAAGCGAAGTAGCTATTTCGCTACTTAACAATTCAGAAGATGAACCAGAGACAATAATTCTGTATTTTCCGGTATCATAGATTTTTCTGACCCATTTATACCAGTTTTCAACAACCTGAATTTCATCAAGAAAAAGGTATATAGTCCCATCAGGATTGAGGAGTTCTTTATGAGCAATGAGAAGCTTGTCAAGATCAGAGGCAACTACTCCCACAAGTCTCTCGTTTTCAAAATTCGCATAAATAATATTGTCATCCTTGACGCCTTTTTTTAAAAGTTCATTCATGCACTGGAACATGAGATAGGTTTTACCAGACCGTCTTGAACCGGCAATTGCAATTATCTTATTCGTTTCCAAATCAATGTGTATATCACGCTCTACCATATTGGGTATTTTATATTCCTTCCAGAACGTTAAAATGTATTTGAAATCATCAATTGTAACCATTATTGTATAGTATACTGTACATATTCTTATATTTTATGTATACTATACTGTACATATTTGGCAATTCATAATAGGTCAGAGAAAATTATGTATATCAGTATGTAAGGGTGAAATGGGAAAATTTTGCTCATACATATCTGTTTTTAATCTTCAGGAGGTGATGATAGTTGTTACAATAAAATTTATACTACTATTTACCGCTAAAATGATATCATTTAATTCAGATCTGAATGGAGAGTGACTTCTTCCCCAAGCTAACGCATGGAGCTTCCCGCTTCTATGTTAAATATCTCATCAAAGTTCTCATGAATTGCAAGGAGACACCATTTATTTTTCTGCTATTACACGCAGGCGCTTGTAATCAATATACCATTGACCATTCCTGTAAAGAATTGGACGGCACAATTCAATTACATTCTGAATTACATTTGAACGATCAGGAAGATCTAAATCCTGCAAATAACTTCCGGCAAATCCATTGAGCCAGTGCACGAGACCTAGTTCACCGTCAGGCATAGCAGTTGGACGACTGAAATGAAGTGCATAGGTTGTCTGGAAACCATATTTTTCCAGTAAAGAAGTG
Source organism: Thermoplasmata archaeon (assembly GCA_021797025.1). The sequence continues at coordinate 2,130 of JAKAAK010000127.1, read as the reverse complement.
TATTCCCCGATGCTCGGAAAATACCAGGGATTTTTATTCCTTGTACTTATCCCTAACTCACTCAAAGTACGCTCTAGGGCATCTATAACTACTCCTACATTTCCCTTTCCCCCGAACTCAGCCACGAAACGTCCTCCGGGCAATAAGATACTCCATATACCTTCTGTGACCTTTGAGGGATTCTTCATCCAGTGCAATGCTGCATTGGAAAAAACTGCATTGAACTGCTGATTCATGTCAAGTTCCTCAGCATTGCCAACTATAAATGTTATGTGGGGGTATTTTTTGCGGGCCTGTTGAATCATAGTAACTGACTGGTCTATGCCCATGACCGATGCTCCTGACATTGCTATCTCATGAGTAAGGTCACCGGTTCCACACCCTAAATCAAGTATTTTTTCTCCGGGTTTGGGGTCAAGTAATGATATTACGCCTTTCCCCAATTCTGATACATAGCCTAACTTGTTATCATAGTGCTCTGCATTCCAATCATTTACCATCTGATTCCCCTATATAGAATACTCTTATAATTTAGAAATTTTCTGGTTTCCAGCGGGCAACACTCTTGAAGCAAGAGTCTGAATATGAAATGATTAGAAATCTGACTATTACATGGTTTCTGAAGGTTTATCTAATTATTATATTAGCCCAGAGGATGAAATAAATAATAAGCGCAATTATTATATATGCGCATATTATAACTTATCGTGATAAAATGACATGGGAATTTGAACACAGCATAATAACAGATGCTAGAAAAGATGAAATTTGGACCCTCTACAGCAACGTTGAATCATGGCCTTTATGGGACCACGGAATTGAGGACATATCCCTTGACGGAGAATTCATGGAAGGAACTAACGGGAAGATCAAAATAGAGGGGCAGGGATATTTGAATTACAGAATTACCATGGCTGATCCTGATAAGGGCTACACAGATGAGACTGTTATTGAGGATTTGAAAACAACAATAGAATTCGTACATACATTTGTCGATTTACCTGATGGAAAGATTCGTCTTACGAATCATGTAACAATTCTCTGCCTAGATAAAGAAGAGATGGAAAAAGAAATAGGAGGAAGCATAGCTTCCGGAGTCCCACAGACTATGGAAAATATTGCAAGGATGGCTATTTTTATGGAGAAAACATGCAGGAGTAAGTGAGGCTAGAGCATATGTCATCCGAGGATAAATTAAACATAAAATTCGGGAAACCTGACAGTAGTCCTGGTTTTCTGCTCTGGCAGGCTACAAATCTATGGCAGAGAAGAATGAGGGCGGCTTTAAAAGAATCTGGGCTGACCCATGTGCAGTTCGTGCTTTTAACATCTACTGTATGGTTGAACGATCATGGCGTAGAATCTACGCAGGTAGCAATCTCCAAATTTGCCCATGCCGATGTTATGATGGTTTCCAAAGTATTGCGTTCCCTTGAAGAAAAGGGGCTTCTTCTGCGGTTGCAGGATTCTATAGATACAAGAGCACATATTATATCACCAACAGAAAAAGGAAGAAATCTGATTGTAAAAGCAATCAAAATAGTTGAGAACACTGATAGTGCTTTCTTTGCCATACTGGATAATAACATGGGAGAATTCACCGAAATGCTTAGAAAACTGATTTCTTCTAATTGACTCTGAGAATCGCATTTTATGCATCATGCAACCTGATAAAGATTTATTTATATTCCAGAATATTCCACTTAGAAACATTGGATGCTATAACAGTGAGATATTTTTAGAGTTCTCGGCCGCTATAAATTGGATGCCATATTGAGCAATCAAAAAATGTAGGGGGTGTAAAACAATGGGAGAGTATTCATGGAGCAAAATAGAGAAAAAGGAAGCAAGAAGAATTTTTGATAAGGCCCTGCAGAAGGAGTGTGATATCATGATAGAGAGGAGTAGAGACTTTGATGCCATGGCTACCTCTATTCAGGACCTCGCCAGTATTAATAATGCACTGCTGCTTACCGAGGGGAATATATCCAGAAGTGATCTGGATGTTTTTAGCACGGATAAAGTGGAACAGATTGTAAGTATGGCTGATTTCATAAAGAACATAAGATGAAGTATGGAGAATAAATTCTGAGTTTGTTTATCAAAAGTTCATGAGTGGTTATAATGCGC
>JAKAAK010000126.1 GCA_021797025.1 Thermoplasmata archaeon | reverse complement strand
ATATTAGCTCAAGTTCTACTACAAAGAACACAATCATTGTTCCAGTAATTTCCCATATTGGAACTATATGCTTCAGCACCACCGTTTTATGTTTCTCGTAGTTGCTGAATATGGGGAATATAGCAATAAATTCTGAAAACAGGAATGTTACCATGGCCGCAATCACAATTTTTATGAATACTCCGTTTGCATCAAGATACGAAAATGACATTTATCTCGCCCCCGCATTTACACTGTTGACGTCCTTGCCAGAACTGTTGATATTCAGATCCTTTTCGGCTTTCCTTAGGTCTTCTTCAACATTTGACAGGTTTAATACCTTTGCATTGAAGTAGAATGTAAATGGTATTATTATGGCGTAGAACAGTATTATTACCACTCCAAGATACCAGACTATTGTTGACGTCGATGCAGCCTCTGCTATTGTCATCACTCCATAGTGCCCCGCTATTATGGGTTGCCCCGCCGAGTTGTAAGGCATCAATATTATGTACGGAACTCTTCCAACCTCTGCTGTATACCATCCATCTTCCATGGTGAACATTCCGAGGAATCCAATTCCGATGAAACTGTAAAGTATCCATTTCATGTTGAATATATCCTTCTTCATTACTTTCAGTACAAGGACAATGAACCAGAATAATCCCATTAATACTCCGAATCCTACCATCAGATCAAGTGTTATATGTATAACTGATGGAGCCCATGTGTATGTGGGATAGGATGAAAGCCCCGGTATATATCCCACATTGCCCTTGGTAAATGGATAAGCAAGCAATGATTGTATTCCAGCCAACGGTATGAAATCCACTGGCTTTCCATTTGAAAGGAATCCGAATAAGTGTTCAGGTGCACCGGACATAACAGGATGCATATTGAGTTCCATCATTGCATATTTGAGTGGCTCAAGGGTAAGAAGGGTTGATAGTTCGATAGAACCGCTTATTCCTACTAGAATTATATCCACAATTCCAACAGCGGAAAGCACTTTCATTGCAGACCTGTCTATTTTCTTCTCCTCCTCATTCTTTGATTTTAGATACTTGTATGCAAAATATGCTAAAAGTGCCATTGAACCTGCAAAGTACATTGCCATGAACATATGGAATAACTGCGGTCCTGTGGATGGTTCATAAAAAACCTTAAGAGGATTTACGCCGGTTATGGCACCTGTGCTCATATATTTAGCTATATTGAATGAACCTGTAGGTGTATTCATCCATGCATTCACATTGGTAATCAGCCATGCCGATGCACCTGTGCCCAGTAAAACTCCCCATGAAACAAGCCAGTGGTTCCATCTGTTTTTGAAGTTATCCCAGAAGTATACATAAATCATGAGTGTGATAGACTCAACCAGGAAAGCAAAAACCTCTGCATAGAAACTCAGCATGGCAACAGCACCCACCAGTTTCATGAAAATAGGCCAGAACAGCATCAATTCTACTGCCATAAAAACTCCAGATGCAGTGCCTATGGCAAAATTAATCACCAGTGCTATACTCAACTTATGGGCAAGAGCCTCATAGTATTTATTCTTATTTTTCAGTGCTATGTATTCGGATATTGTTATTAAAAGCGCCATTGCCAGCGTTATTGCGACAATTAAAATATGCGCAGAAATAGTATATGCGAACATTGCACTATCCCAGACCGGATACGATATTCCCATCTTAATCAGACATTATATTTTAAAATAGTATTTATTATATTTACCTTATATGTAAGGTATTTTGCTTTAATATATGTACAAATTATTAAATAAAGATTGCATACCATACTGTGTCAAAATCAAACAAGGAAATAACCGCAATAATTACTATACAAAGAAGAGATTGTGAAATTACAAATTATATACTTCAGACATTTCCCGATGCTAGCATAGAACGCCTGAAAATCGATGGGAAAACAACCACTCATAGAATATCTTTCAAATCTGATAATGATGCAGATGAGGCACTTCCCGGATTAAGAGCCATAACTATTGATTCTATAAAATCTGGGAAAAAAACCATCTGGGCAAAGGGATCATGTTGCAGCGCCTGTTACATACTTGGAAATTCAGAGGCTGTAATACTGGGAAGCAGGGCTGTAAAGCCAGATACTCTTTCCTATCGTATTTCCCTTCCAAGTCTTTCTAAGTTGATAGACTTAAAACATGATCTTCAAAATGCTCAAATGGAATTTACTATTTCAGAACTCTCCTCCGGGGATAGCAATACTATAACTGACAGGGAAAAAGAGATTATATTCCAGCTCTATGAATACGGCTACTTTGATCCGGAAAGAAAACTATCACTTACACAGATCGCTGAAAAGCTGGATGTTTCACCTGCCGCTCTTTCAGAAATATTGAGAAAAACATTGAGAAAGATAGTTAAGGATTATGTGGAAAGTAATCTATGAGGAAATTTTTTATGTTTATATATAATTATATATCATGGTTAGTAGGGAGTATACATTTCATGGAAGCGTACAGGGAATAGGGTTCAGGGCACACGTTAAGAAAAAAGCTACTGAACTGGGAATAACAGGCTGGGTTAAAAACATGGATGATGGCTCAGTAAAGGCAGTTTTTTCCGGAACCCCTGAAATGACTTCAATAATGGAAGCATATTGTCGAAAAATTCCACTATCCATTATAACATCTGTGGAATCCAGGCCCGTGGAAGATGGATTTTCCACATTTGAAATATTAAAGTAATAGTCATCCTACAATTTTATATTTAAATCCGAGCTTATCCAGATTTCCTAGAAGTTCTTCTATTCTTTCCCTGTCAAGTATATTTATGGTAAACAGAAGATACTGATATCCTATTGGAGTATCTTTATCTAGATTATCTACCTCTGCGTGGTATATATTCGCACCTACAGAAGAAATTGCATTAACTATCTTCTCCATAGTTCCGGGGCGGTCTGGTATTTTGAATTCCAGTCTCAAAAGTTTATCTTCCATTTCCATGGCTCTATATATTATGTTAGATAATAACAGAAAATTAATATTTCCTCCTGACAGTACAATAACTACCTTTTTCCCCTTAACGTCTACCTTGTTCTCAAATAATGCCGCAAGACCGGCAGCACCGGACGGCTCGACCAGAACCTTTTCCCTCTCAAGTAATTTGAAAAGTGCATATGCAATATTTTCATCGGATACAGTTACAACGGAATCCACATATTTTTTTACAAGATCGAATGTTATATTTCCCGGGTATTTGACAGCAATTCCATCCGCTATGGTATCATTGCTCGTGTAGGGAACTATCTTATCCTCCTTAAGTGAGAGCTCCATGGAATTGGCTTTCTCGGATTCCACACCGATTACCCTGATATTTTTATCTACTGATTTCAATGCAAATGATATGCCTGATATAAGCCCACCTCCACCTATGGGAACTATAACAACATCGGGTTTAACATCTTCCAGAATTTCCAAGCCTATTGTCCCCTGCCCGGTTATAACATCCTCATCATTATAAGCCTCTATAAATTCTCTTTTTTCCTCAACGGAAATCTTTGTTGCGTATTCATGTGCCTCATCATAGCTGTTCCCTTTCAGTATGACTGTGCCACCGTAAGATTGAACAGCATTTATTTTAGTCGGCGGTGTTGTTTCGGGCATCACTATTTTTGCATCTATCCCGTAATATGCTGCTGCGAATGCAACCCCCTGGGCATGGTTTCCCGCACTTGCAGTTATAACCCCATGTTTCTTCTGATCATCTGTAAGCCCAGAAAATTTAATTATGGCACCCCGGGATTTAAAGGAACCTGTTTTCTGGAAGTTTTCCATCTTGAAATAAACGTCGGATAAAAACATCCTGCTGAAGGTTGCTGAATGGAACAGTGGAGTTCTGTGGAGCTTCCCTTTGATTTCATTTTCTGCTTCCTGAATCCTATGGTAATCCAACATAAATTAGAATTGCCTTTATGCATATATATGCTTTGAAATGGATAATATCATTCATTTTTTCTCTGCAGTGCATATTTATATATATTGTAAACATAATTTTAACAGGTGTGCAGTTGAAAGATGAATATTTGATGATTCAGCAGAGTGCAAATGAGTTTGCAAGAAAAGAAATTATGCCGGTGGCAGCGAAAATGGATCGGGAAAATTTCTTTCCAGTCGACCTGTTCCGGAAAATGGGAAAGGAAGGATATCTCGGGGTCACAATCCCTGAGGAATATGGTGGCTCTGGGTCCGACTACCTCTCTCAGGCGATCATAGAGGAGGAAATAAGCTATGCGTCCGGTTCCCTGGGGCTTTCATACGGAGCCCATAGCAATCTGTGTCTGGACAATCTCTACAGAAACGGCTCAGAGTCATTGCGGGAAAAATATGTACCCGGACTCTGCTCTGGCGACAGCATAGGTTCCCTTGGAATGACAGAACCATCATCCGGTTCAGATGCACTAGCCATGAAAACCACCGCAGATCAGGATTCTGGAAGTTTTATACTGAACGGAAGCAAGACATTTATTACAAATGCACCATATGCAAATGTATTCCTGGTGTACGCACGTACAGGTAAAGATATTACACCATTTGTTGTAGAATCCGGTGATGAAGGGTTTTCCAGGGGTCAGGAATTTAATAAAACGGGCATGCGTGGATCACCGACTGGAACAATTTTCTTCAACGATATCCGGCTTGGACCTGAGAGAGTTGTGGGAGATTTAAATGGCGGTAAGAAGGTTCTGCTAAGCGGGCTCAACCTTGAACGGGCGATCTTATCATTCAATGCAATTGGTATAGCCAGACGGGCTCTGGACCTTGCTGTTTCCTATGCATCGGAACGGAAGCAGTTTGGCAGGCCCATTAGTGATTTTGAACTGGTGCAGGAAAAGCTTGCATATATGTATACAAAATTTGAATCCTCCAGGCTTTTTGCCATGGAGGCACTGGAAAGAGTACAGAATGACAGAATGGATTCTCTTGATGCAGCCTCTGCGATTCTGTATGCATCGGAAGCCTCTGAGTATATAGCAAGGGAGGCACTGCAGATTTTTGGTGGTTATGGTTACATAAAGGATTTCGAAATAGAGAGAATATTCAGGGATTCCATACTTTTAACAATTGGTGCCGGTACCAATGAAATCAGGAAAAAGGTAATTAGCGAGGCACTGGTCAAGAAATACCGGGGTGATAACAGTGGCAGATAACCAGAGAAAGGTTTACATGATTGCAGGAGGCGTGACTCCGTTTAAAAAAATAAACTTCAATGACGATTTTCGATTAAATGTAAAGCATTCCCTCGATTATGCTCTGAAAGATTCGGGCATGAAAACAGAGGATATAGATGGTTCTGTGTCTGCATATTTTTCAGACCATCTCCAGGGGCAGCTCATAGCAGGAGCAATGTCAAACGATTTCATCGGATTAGCAGGAAAGCCATCGAAGAGAATAGAGGGTGGTGGTGCTACCGGGGGTCTTGCTTTTCAAACAGCATACGAGGAGATAGCATCAGGTACCATGGATACCTGCCTGGCATATGGATTTGAAAATATGTCGCATGTGGGCACATGGCGTGGAAACGACATAATAGCACTGGGAAGCGATGCCAGCTTCGATTACCCACTTGGGGGTTTTTATACTGCATATTACGCTCTGATGGCAACGAGGCACATGTATGAGTTCGGGACAACCGAAAAGCAGATGGCAATGGTTTCCGTCAAAAATCATGGAAATGCAATGCATAACCCATATGCACAGGCTCCCATGGATATTACAGTTGAGGATGTGTTGAAATCCCCTGTGGTTTCAAGTCCCATAAAAATGCTGGATATATGCCTAATGTCCGATGGTGCTGCATGTGCGATACTCGCCTCCGAAGAGGTTGCTAAATCAGTTTCAGGAAAGCCGGTGCTGATAAAATCCATAGGTTCATCCAGCGACACAATGCGTCTGGCAGACAGACCTTTCGGAAAGGTGCCTCTTTTACCCAATGAGAATGATAGTATGTACAGAGATCTGAAATATCCGGGAGTCCACTCATTCCGTGCAGGCAGGCTTGCAGCAAGAATGGCATACAGGAAAGCCGGCATAACAAGCCCTGAAAAGGAAATAGACTTTGCCGAACTGTATGATGCATATACATCTGCGGAGATACAGGCATACGAGGATATGGGATTCTGCCCGTATGGTCAGGGTGGAAAATTCGTAGAGGATGGTAGGTCAATGCTGGATGGTGATATACCCGTCAACATGGAGGGGGGGTTGCAAGCTTCTGGCCATGCAATCGGGGCCACTGGAATAATGCAGGCTGTCTATGCATTCTGGCAACTCCAGGAAACGGTACATAAACATCTCGGCAGTAACAGACTTCAGGTAAAAAATCCACAGAGGGGGCTAATACATAGCCATGCGGGAACAGGAGCTTATGAGGCAGTAACTATCATGGAGGCGGTTTAAAATGGGATACGGAAGATTGCTTAAGATAGATCCTGTTGTGGTTGAGTGGAATTATAACATTGAATATAGGCACAGCTATGCAGAAGACTCTCCATTCTTCATGGCACTTGGTAGGGGTAGACTCCTCGGTTCAAAATGTAAATCCTGTGGCTTCAAATACGGTACATACAGGAAATACTGTATGTACTGCGGATCAGAAACCGATGACATTGAACTTCCACTGCATGGTAAAGTTCATTCATTCACAACATGCTATTATTCCGGGGAAACTTTCAGGGGAGATGTTCCGTACACACTAGTACTGGTGGAATTCCCCGGTGTGGATTCTCTTTTCATGTCCCGGCTTTTTATAAACAGTGGAGAAAAACCTGAAATCGGCATGGACATAGTAGCACAGTTTAAAAAATTCCAGACCTTCACGGTTAATGATGTTTACTTTGTTCCTGCCTAATCTGTGTAATTAATAATTTTTGATATTTTCCTGTATATAATTTATTCCTGTATGCTACTTTTAAGAAAAATTCAGGCACGCATATAAATTTTATTTAACCTCATATGAACACATGATTTATTCATAATAGTTTTCAATGGGAAACTATTGCGGTCATTCTGTTGGATCAATTGGACCAAAAAGAAAATCAGATTAATGAGCATTATAATTTTAATGGCGAACATTCCCAGTGAAACTTTATCATGAATTTCAGTATTATAATAGGTCATATCATCCCGTATTATTGTAGTTTCGCTAATTGTTATGTTCGCTACAAGCCTCAAAACCCTGGAATGATATAGTTAACAGATCACAATCATGCATATGTAAATAAATCTCATTAAACAATCTTTGAAACTTCATGAAAGCCCGGTTACGTTTCCAGCGCTGTCTATATCTATATGCTCTGCTGCAGGGTGCTTCGGTAATCCTGGCATTGTCATGATGTTCCCCAGTATTGGAATGATGAAATGTGAACCACCATTTACCATAATTGAATTAACTTTTACCCTGAAATTTTTCGGAGAGTTGAGTAGACCTGGATTATCCGAAATCGATGATTGGGTTTTTGCCATGCATATATAAAATCCGCCGAAGCCGTTATCTTCAGCATGTTTTATATCCATCAGTGCGTCTTTAGAAAAATCCACCCCATCCGCACCGTATACCTTTGTGGCTATTTTCTCTATCTTTGTTTTGATGGAATCATCCAGCGAGTATACATACTTGATTTTATTGTAGTTTATGGAATCAAGCACGGCATTCGCCAGTTCTTTTCCCCCTGTACCACCATCAGAATACACCCGGGAAATGGCATATTTTATATGTTTCTTTTCAAGTATTTCAGAAATTGTCTTGATTTCCCTATCTGTATCCAGTGAATGCATGTTAAGGGCTATAACAGGTTCTATTCCGAAGTTCCTTACATTTTCAATATGCCTCAACAGGTTTTCAGATCCACTTTCCAGTGCGGGGATATCTTCTTTATCTATATTACTTGCCCCTCCGTGGTGTTTCATAGCCCTTATGGTGGCAACTATTACAACAGCATCCACACCTATGTTTGCCTCTCTGGTAAATATGTCCATGAACTTCTCGAAGCCCAGATCGGATCCGAAGCCAGCCTCTGTTACTGTGTAATCGAATAAATTCATTGCAGCATAATCTCCCAGTATGCTGGATGTTCCATGTGCTATGTTGCCGAAAGGCCCGGTATGTATAATTGCTGGAACGTTTTCCACGCTCTGCACCATATTGGGTTTTAGTGCATCGGCAAGCAGTGCCGCCATGGCTCCATTTGCTTTTATATCCTTTGCAAAAACAGGTTTATTTTTTATGGTGTACCCGATAATTATATTCCCGAGTCTTTCCTTCAAATCTTCATAATCCTTGGATAATGCCAATATTGCCATTATTTCTGAGGCTGCAGTGATCACAAAGGAATCATTTGCCAGAATACCATTGGCCCTAGAGCCGTTTCCGACAATAATGGATCTGAGTGAACGGTCATCCATATCAACTGTCCTTGGAAATGCAATTTTCTTTGGATCGATTCCAGATTCATTTCCATAATATATATGGTTATTAATCATGGCAGAGAGCAGATTATGTGCAGCAGATATTGCGGGGAAGTCTCCTGTAAAAATTAGATTTATTTTATCCGAAGGCTCCACAGTGGATTTTCCTCCGCCAGTTGCACCACCCTTTACGCCGAAGCACGGTCCAAGCGAAGGCTCTCTTATTGCTATGCCCACATTTTTTCCAATTTGTTTCATTGCCTGTGCAAGACCTATAGCAGTGGTGGTTTTACCTTCCCCTGCAGGTGTCGGAGTCATTGCGGTCATCAATATAATTTTTCCCCGATTCCTCCCTGGAACAGTATTTGAAATTCCGAGCTTGGCAGCGTATTTACCATATAATTCATAATCGCTAATTCCGAGGTCTTCAAGGATATTTTTAATATCTTTTAACATAAATCATATATAGAATATTAATAGTAAAGATTTGTGTTCTTCTTATAATGCATCTTCCATTTCTTTAATCGCTGTCATAGTTTCTTCCACAGC
>JAKAAK010000125.1 GCA_021797025.1 Thermoplasmata archaeon | reverse complement strand
GACCAGTTAAGGGAAAAGGAAGTATATGGTTTAATAGTGATAGACAGAAAAGAGGCGACAGTAGGGTTCTTAAAGGGTACAAAAATTGAGGTTGCAGACTATGAATATTCTCTGGTGCCAAGCAAACATCACCAGGGCGGGCAGTCATCGCGAAGGTTCGAAAGATTAATAGAAAACAAGGCAAATGAATTTTATAAGAAAATGGGTGAAATATCAAATACAACATTTTTACCGGTAATAAAGGATGTGACTGCAATATTTCTGGGTGGGCCCGGTGCTACCAAGGAATATTTTCTAAACGGCAATTATTTAAGGGATGAGGTCAAGGCAAAAATCAAGGATCTCTTCGATATAGGTTATACCGACGAATCCGGCCTGCACGAACTTGTTGAAAAGGCATCGGAATCCATCAAGGGTATGAGGATATCAAAGGAGAAAGATATAATCAATAGATTTCTCGGGGAAATTAAAAAATCCGATGGTGGCCTTGGGGTTTATGGAGAAAATGCAATATTAAATGCACTGAAAATGAAAAATCTTGAACTGTTAATAGTCTCTGATAGTATAAGAAAGATAAAATACTTTTACCGATGTCCCGTATGCAGTGCCGAAAAAACATTTACAAATGAACCTGAAGACCAGCCATTATGCGACGAAGATAATACACCCATGGATTTCGAGAGGGAGGATGATTTTATTGAGGATTTATATAAAATGTCTGAAGATTCCGGAACAAAGGTTGAGCTGGTATCAGAGGATAGCGATGAGGGGCGTCTGTTAAAAACTGCCTTCGGGGGACTGGCCGGTATACTGAGATATATACCAGAAAACCAGATAAATATATAAATTAATTAATTCTATTATTCCACTCCGGATTAATTTGCTTCATTATAAAAATAGGAGAAAAGCAAGTATTCCAACGGAACCAGAAAATATAATGTGCTATGTAACCATATTTACATAACCGTTATGCAATTTAAAAATATTATATCTTATTTTCAAGATAATATGATACAACCTTTTTCAGGCTACGCCTAAGTATATCAGATAATGCCGGTACTGATATATTGATCGACCCTGCAAATTCTGTCAGAGATATTTCCCTATCACTATCAAAATAGCCGCTTTCATATAATTTTAATAATATATCCTTTTCATGATCGGTTAATTCATGAGTTTTGTTTGAAGAAATATCATATATGTAATATTTCAGTCCGGAAGCCTTAAGTGTATCTTTCAATTTATTTAATACAGAATAATTGGGTAGCAATAAATTATAAACAACAGTATGGCCATTTATTGTTCTACTGCTCAGTATGGAAGCATCTATTGAATCGATAATTGAGCACCCACTGCAACAGTATGTCTTTGCCCATATTACATTGTTCCCGGATTTGTGTATATCCTGTGATATCTTCTTAATATTATCCATTACCTCATAGATGTTTGTATTATTACCAAAAGTGAGCTTATGTGTTGTGGTCTTCTCATCAATTTTCAACCTTTCAATTTTTGTATCCACATAATTTTTTGAAATATAACTGGTTATGTCACAATCATACCTTTCTATTCTGACGCTTAATTTTATTTCACTTTTATTTTTCACCATGTGTAAATAATGTTAATGCTTAAAACTTTTTATATTTAAACATAACACCTTATATATTAACGTTACCGTTAATATACAGTAAATTTATGATAACATGATATAAAATGTCAATAACATATCCAAACTGGGATGCAAGTATATTTGCATATACCGTTTCAGCACATATATTAATAGTAACGTTGACACTCGGCCTTGCCTTGCTGATACTGATTTCTGAATTCATTGGCCTTAAATACAAAAATAAATACTATGAGGCTCTGGCACATAAAATGTCCATAGCGCTGGTAATCAATTTTGCTATAGGAACAGCATCGGGAATATTTATGGCTGTCAAATTAATGCTATTCTGGCCAAATTTTATGGCAATGGTGGGAGATGTAGCTATGGGGGCTTTCTATGCCGAGGTATTTGCCTTTCTGGTTGAATCAATAGCCCTAATGGTATATGTATATTTCTGGGACAATTTCAAAAACAGGTGGTACCACTGGCTGGTTTCGTGGGGAGTTTTAATAGGAACAGGCGGATCTGCCGCGTTGATAGTTGATGTCAATGCATGGATGAATACTCCCACCGGATCGTTCAATATACCCTATTACTTAGAAACGGGTAAAATTATAGACGTTAATCCCCTGGCTGTTTTCTGGGAACCATCCACCGGTGCACAGCTGTTCCACATGTACGCTGCTGAATATTTGGCCGGTTCCATGATGGTTTTAATATATTTAGCATACAAATACATGAAAACAAACAACGTCGATGCAAGGAAGATGTATAAGGCAGGAATAGGCATATTATCAATAGTGGCGATCTTTGATATAATTATAACGGGTATAGCCGGTTCGGTAGAGGCAACCACATTACTGGCTGTAGAGCCTTTAAAATATGCAGATATAGAACAGGACATGTATCCTGCAACACACGGTGTTGCCGAGCATGTCTTTGGTATACTGGTCAATGGAAAACCGGCATACTATCTTAACATACCGGGTTTACAATCATTGCTGGCATATCCAACAACGTTCGGAAAGGGCCCTATACCTGGACTAAGCACATATCCGGCAAGTGACTGGGCTCCATCTGTAGTCCATGACCTCTTTGATTTAATGGTTGGTTTCGGTACATTGATTGGCTTATACTGGTTATATGTGGTTGTGCAGTATTTCAGGAAGAAGGACCCGTTAAACCAGAAATTAACATTATACGGGATGATGTTCTTCGGTGTTATTGCCGTTATTACTATGGAACTTGGGTGGTGGACAGCCGAGGTCAGCAGGGTTCCATTTATAGTTAAATCACCGGTACCGGGAGGGTTAATAGTAAATGGCACACATTACTACGGTGTCATGACAATTACGGATGCGGCGTCGTATTCGCCTATTATATGGCCACTCGGAATATTGATAATCATATTCTATATAATATTAATACCGTTGATGTTCTATTATATGGCAGGAGTGTTAAAGGATGAAACTGATGAAGAAATGCAGAAGGCCGAAGAAGAAGTAAATAATGGAGGGGCAACAGGAATGAAGGCAGGTATGAGGTGATTAAAATGAGCAATTTCTTTTTTTATGCAGATACGTATGTTATAAAGCTGGTACTAGCAACTATGGTGGTTTTCCTTGGATCAGAATTCATGGCTATATTTCCGATATTTACAAACTTTGAAAAGAATGGGGAAAACGTGAAAAGGCACATAGTGCCAATATGGGAAATCACAGGCACCGTCGTGGTATACTTCGTCGTGGAACTTGAATTAATATATTCATACCTGGTACCTGTTGCATCGTATTTATTCATACCGTTAATCGGGGCATTCATATTATTACTGATATTGCGCAATGTTGCCATTATATATGCGGAGTTTCTATGGAAGCACAAAAAGTACCATGCAATAAGCAACAGCAATTTATATAAGGGGTATTCAGTAGCCACATTTATTATGATGATCCTGTTCATAACCGGGGTTTTATCGCTGATGTATGGAAAGGGCATACACCTGTCACCAGCAGTGTATATGGATTACATGCCATTACTGTCCACATATAATTACTGGTTATTCTTACTGGGTACACTGTTCATAACATACGGATTGTCAACAGTATTTTACAGAACCATTAATATAAAATCATACATACCGCTGGTAACTGTTATAGCAGGGTTAATATTGAGCACTGCCGGGCTGGCTAAAATAGCAATCATAGATAGGGTGCCATCATCGGATTTATACCTGCTGATAATACCGGCAATATTAACCATACTGATTCCGGTGCTGTATATGAACAAAAAAACCACAAATCTGGCGTCATATAAACCATTTTTCTTTGTTTTAATGGTTTTTGCTGTATTTACAATAGAGGTACCTGTAATGTATATAGCCGGTGGGGCTTTTCCAGTATCGGCATTTCAATCAGCACCTTCAATGCTCGCATTTAACTTCTATATGAGCATACTCGGTGGGATTATATTCCTGTTATTCATGGCAATGTATGCATATGTATACTCGAATAATCCTGTAAAATCGGGAACCAGTGATAAAAAATCACATAATTAATTTTTTTTATTTTTTAATATTTGCTTATCCGTGTTATGACATCCTCATCATTTACCCCATAATCAGGGCTTACCATTAATTCTATCTTTCTTGATAAAAATTTTCATGAATGTTCATTATAAAAGATAGTGGCCTACCAGTGGTAGCTAATGAGAAGCAGAGAAATAAAAAATATAGCATTTTGAATGATTACAGAAACTAAAACATCTCATTGAAAATGTCCATATTTGAGTGGGCAGATCAATGATAAGTATAAGCCATTCAGGATGCACTTGGTTTTGAATCAACTCATTTTCTTGCCTCAATCTCCAATAATTCCAGGTATTCATTTACCTCTGGCAGCGATTCTACCGCCACTCTCTTTAAAATTGACATGTCTGTCCTGTGAGAGAACATATAGCCAGCATCGTTTCTATATTTCAATAGCAACTGGAACGTTTCCAATATTTCATCCAGCGACTCTTCCAGTTTTTTATTAAATTTCAATGACCCTGCCCTTAGTTTAAAAATTGGTATTACATCGTGTATCTTAGGATATTCAATCTCAAACTTTAGAAATATTGATTTTAAGCCTATCTCCAGTGCCATTTCAAGGGAGTATACGCATGTATCATAGTTACCATCGTCATAAGCATCGGTTGCTGTTTTATACCATCTCTTAGCATTATTTACTGCATTCACTGCTTCATTTTCCATGTTAGTTCCACCCCCGCAGCGGTAAATTTTCTTGTATGCTTTATTTTATTAATATCCACCATAAATTTTGTCACGGTATCTCCTTTTTCATAAAGTATTATACCATAATCTGCAAAATCGAAATAAATTGACCTAAATGAGGTCAGGTCACTCAGCGATAGTACAAAGGGGCTGAACCGGTAATATTTTCCTTTTTTTACAAACTCTATTTCCACTGGCAGTATTTTTTTTCTTATTTCCCAAAGTTTTTTAGAGTATTCATATGTGTCCTGATCCACTATTACCAGCATATCTACATCACTTATATTATTATAATTTCCTTTTGCAACGGAGCCAAATAATACCACTCCTGCGACTCTATCATCTTTTAATAATATGTCTTTCAGTTTATTTATATAATCGATTAATTCTTTCTCAAGATTGAGCACCAACACGGAACGACGTAGCATCAGATCTATTAGCGTACTAAAGCTTTCCTGCGATGCATAAATTTTATTAAAGTTTTTTTTGGCTATGTTCAATTTATCGTATTCTTCTTCGGTTATCATAATAGATCTATAACCAGGACTTACCATATTTATCTTATACTATTTATCTTATATAAATATTATGCATTATACTATGACGATTATTGGCTATCATAAAAATTCCATGGTAAAACTGGATATAAGGTCAGGATATAATTTACAGAGAAGCGTATATAATCGCTTTTAATAAATAATAAATATTACTAATGCATAATTCTCCGTGAACCCATTTATACTGTTCTTCAAAAAATTCAGGAAATTTTCAAGAAACCATATAATGAAGGCTTCATTGCTTGCAGTATCAGTAATTGTATATTCAGTATTCAGTGAATATTATATTGAAAATACAGTACCATCAAGCGGCATACATAATCTATTTACGAGTTTATGGTGGACAATGCAGACAATCACAACAGTAGGTTATGGGGATACACCGGTTTACGGTTTTTATGGCAGAGCCAATGGTATAATTATCATGGTACTGGGAATAGGTTCTCTGGGTTACCTGATGGCCGCATTAACCAGTGTATTAATTGACATAAGGCTGGCATCAAGGCTGGGTGATAAAATGGCAGTGGAAAAGAAACATGTAATTTTATGCAATTATAATGAGACAACAAGAAAGGTTCTTGAAAAAATAAAGGGTGAGGGCATTGATATAGTGATTTTAAATGATAGTGAAATTAAAGAAACCCCTGAGTTTACATTCATCAAGGGAAATTTTTTAAGGGAAAATGATTTAATAAAATCCGGTATTAATAAGGCATCGTCTATTATTTTGTTTTCCAGGGATACCGGTGAAAAGTATTCACTGGCACTGGATGCGGAAACAATACTGGCGGCAATGGTTGTAAGGAAACTAAATAAAAACGTACGGATAATTGGTGAGATATTAAATCCTGATAGCAGGGAACATGCGGTAAATTATATGGATGATATAATCATAAAGGGTGATGTTTCCTCGATGTTAATTTATTCCTCAATTATGATTCCGGGAATACCGGAGTTTATCAATGAATTATTATCGACAAAGAGCATTATTGAGGAGGGGATAAATGATAATTACCGGAATATGACATATACACAGTTTATATCCGAAATGGAAAAAAATAGTAAAATAGTTCTGGGTTTCAGGGAAAATGATAAAATATATTTAAGGAAAAATAGTGATGAAAAAATAGATGTGGAAAGTTATATATTTATAAAATCTTACTGATATAAACCCAGATCTTCCGTCTTTTTCCTCTGGGCTATATCATGTCCCATTGTCACTGCAAGGTCACTGTAGAATTTTATCACGTTTTTATCAATCGATGGCCTTATTGTTGTCATTGCCTTTAGAAAATCATCCTGGCTAACCTCAGTTGCATCCGGGTTGGACCTGTACGCCATCATTCCTGCCTCCCTGCAGAGGTTTTCAAGATCTGCGCCGGCATAACCCTCGGTCTTCCTTGCAATTTCCTTTAAATCTGTCTTCTTTGCAAGTGGCATTTTCTTTGTGTGGACTTCCAGTATTTTTAATCTACCCTCCTCATCTGGCGGTGGTATGTACATGATTTTATCAAATCTGCCAGCCCTTAGCAGTGCCGGATCGATTATATCAGGCCTGTTGGTGGCGGCTATTACAACAACGCCGTTTAAGACCTCAATGCCATCCATTGATGTTAATAACTGATTCACAATTCTCTCGGTTACGCCGGAATCCATAGATGCCCCCCTTCTAGGTGCGATTGAATCTATTTCATCCATGAATATTATTGCTGGTGAAACCTGCTTTGCCTTTTTGAATATCTCCCTTACGGCCTTTTCACTTTCTCCAACCCACTTCGAGAGAACTTCTGGACCCTTTACGGATATAAAATTTGCATTGCTCTCATTGGCAACTGCCTTTGCCAGCAGGGTTTTACCGGTTCCAGGTGGTCCATATAATAGAAACCCCTTCGGTGACCTTATTCCAAGCCTTGTAAATACACCCGGATTCAGTAATGGTAACTCAACAGCCTCCTTTAATTCGGATTTAACACTTTCGAGTCCACCTATATCACTCCATTTTATATTGGGTACCTCAACGGTTACCTCCCTTAAACTGCTTGGCTCTATGGTCTTTAATGCCTCCATGAAGTCATCTTCTGTTACCGTCATTTTTTCCAGGACTTCTGTAGGTATGGGTTTATCAAGGTCTATTTCAGGTAAATACCTTCTCAGGGCATTCATCGCGGATTCCCTTGTTAATGCGGCCATATCAGCCCCAACAAAACCATATGTTAAATCCGCCATTCTTGAGAAGAACTGGTCACGTGCGTCCTCATCCATACCCAGGGGCATACCTCTTGTATGTATTGCTAATATCTCTATTCTACCCTTCTTATCGGGTACACCTATAGTTATTTCCCTGTCAAATCTACCTGGCCTTCTCAACGCAGGGTCAACAGCATCCAGTCTATTTGTTGCACCTATTACTATTACATGGCCGCGGTCCTTTAGGCCGTCCATCAGGGTTAATAACTGTGCAACAACCCTTCTTTCCACTTCACCCTGGACATCCTCCCTCTTCGGTGCGATTGAATCTATTTCATCTATAAATATAATTGAAGGTTCAGATTCATCCGCCTTCTGAAAGATCTCCCTCAACTTCTGCTCACTCTGGCCGTAATATTTGCTCATTATTTCCGGTCCATTGATTGCGTAGAAATTTGCACCACTTTCATTGGCAACTGCCTTTGCTATTAAGGTTTTACCGGTTCCTGGAGGACCATTTAATAAAACACCCTTTGGTGGTGTTATTCCAAGCCTCTCAAACAGTTCCGGGTGTTTCAATGGTAATTCAATGATTTCCCTGATTCTTCCTAATTGTTCCGATAATCCACCAATATCCTCGTAACTTACCCTTGTTACCTCTTCGAGAACCTCGGATGCGGGTTCCTCCCTGATTTCCACCACGGTTGCATCGCCGACCTCTACAGGTACCTTACTGGGAACCGTTTTTATAACCTTGAATAATAATCCCGTATGTCCTGCAAGTGTTAATCCCGGAACACTGATGCTGTCCTGTTCTATTAATGGCCTTCTGATTAGGGCTTTCTGAACAAAGTCATCGATGCCCTCACCGAACCTCAATCTCTGGTCCTTCCTTATTATGGGTGCCAGAACTACCTTCTTTGCCTCTTCAACCTCAACCTTTTTTACCTTAACCTTATCACCTATGGATGCACCACAATTATTTCTCATTACACTGTCTATTCTGACAATATCCTTATTTTCATCCTCGGGCCTTGCCCTGAAAACCCTGCCAACCGTGGCCCTTACCTTTTCTATGGAAACAACATCACCGATCTCAACATCCAGATCAAGTCTTGATATTTCATCCAGTCGTACTCTGGCCATTCCAGGGTCAGTGGCATTTGCTTCGGCTACCCTGAGGGTTATACCATCATTGGCTTTCATATACCTATATTTACAAAATACTATTTTAAAATATTGGTATTTGTATAGCTTCATCAGGCATTTACTCAAAACCCACGAAACAACCATTTTCCGAATATTGTTACTGTGCCAGATGAATGATTAAACAACATTCTGATAAATATGAAAACATTATCTGTTG